>JBBROA010000132.1:0-10218 GCA_038229875.1 Thermoanaerobaculia bacterium
CCCTGACGCGGCGGGAGAGGGTTGGGGTGAGGGGCAAACATCCGGCCAGACGGGTCTCGAAGTCCGAGGCACGTGCTGCGGTCTCTTACCGGGCTACGGACCCTTCCAGTTCGCTATCAGCCGGAACTTTCCCCGCTCGGCCAGCACCGCGGCGGGGGGAACGGCGGTTCCGAAATCTGCGGCGTCTCGCGTCCGCATCACGACTACAAGCCTCTCGCCGGAGCGCCAGCGATTCCAGAAATCTTCGCGCGTCCAGAAGATCTCGCGGCGGCGCGCTTCGGGCAGCCACCACGCCTCGAGCTCGCCCGTGTGGTCCACGAGCGGCACGATGGTCCTGAGGTTCCAGGGGAAGCCCTGGACATACGTCCTGTAGGAGACCACCTTGCCGTTCGTCGAGGCCGCGGCCTTAGCCTGGATTGCCAGGTCGTGGATGTCGCGCGCGAGCGGCATGCGGGGCCAGATCAGCGCCAGGACGAGGTAGAGGCCCGCCCATCCCATCGCGAGCGCGCCGAGAGCGGACTCGGGACGTCGCCGCAGGTAAACACACGCCGCCGCTCCCGCGAGGAGACTCGCGGCTCCGGCGGCCGCGAGCGGCCAGGCTCCCGCAGCGGCGATCGCAGCGCGCACCCCGGGAAGCGCCACGGCCGCGATCGGGAGAAGGGCGCATGTGCCGGCGGCGATCCGCCAGCTCCGGCCGGACGACCCGTCCCGGATCAACGCTCGCGCCGCGAGCGCCGCCGCGGGAGGAAACGCGGGAAAGAGATAGGGGGACAGCTTGCTGTGCGAGACCGAAAAGAAGACGAACACGACTGCGAACCAGATCACGAAGAAAAGCTCCTCCACCTGGTCGCGCCCGATCGGCCGGAAGCCCCGCAGGAAAAAGACGAGCCCCGGCAGAAAGCCCGCGACGAGAACCGGAACGAAGTAGTAGATCGGCCCGGGGCGGTTCGCGACGTCGGTCGCGAACCGCTGGAAATGCTCATGGATGAAGAAGAACTGCAGAAAGCCCGGGTTGCGGCGCTCGGCCAGCCACAGCCAGGGGGTGGCCACCAGGAGAAACACCGGGACGGCCGGCCCGAAGAGGAGCGAGCCGAGCGCGCGGGTGCGCCGGGCCGCCAGGCACCACAGGAGCAGGATCCCTCCGGGAAGGACGATTCCGACGAGCCCCTTGGAGAGAAAAGCTCCTGCCGCAAAAGCTCCGGTGACGGCCGAGAGGGCGAGCGCCGACCCTCCCAGTTTCTCGCGGGCGCGGAGGG
This sequence comes from Thermoanaerobaculia bacterium, assembly GCA_038229875.1. Classification (GTDB taxonomy): domain Bacteria; phylum Acidobacteriota; class Thermoanaerobaculia; order UBA5066; family Gp7-AA6; genus JALYUA01. The sequence goes on from JBBROA010000132.1 coordinate 1,257, forward strand.
TTTCGTAGCCGGCGAAGAGCGTCCCGGTGAAGAAGAACGTCAGGACCCCATCGGTTAAGTTGAGCCGGGAAAACGTGAACGGGAGCGGCGCCATGAGGAAGAACACCGCGGCGTAGACGCCCGCGCGCATCCCCCACATCCGGCGCGCGCCGAAGAGCACGAGAAGCGTCGTCCCGAGTCCGGCGAGCCTCGTCGGCAGCCTTGCCGCGAAAGGCGTTTCCCCCAGGAGCGCGAAGGAGCCCGCGTTGGCCCAGTAGAGCAGCGGCGGCTTCTCGAAGTAGGGGACCCCGTTCAGCCGCGGCACGACGAAGTCGCCGGTGGCGAGCATCTCCCGGGGGATCTCCGCGTAGCGCGGCTCGTCCGGCTCGGCCAGAAAGGAGCCCGAAGGATCGAGCCACACGGCGACGAGCAGAAGCGCCAGCGAAGCGAGAAGAAGGCCGCGTCCGGGCTCGCGCATCCCGAGAGTCTAGACTCCCCCTTCCAAGCCGCTCCCAATTTCCCCGCCCCGGCCCCCGCCGCGGCTGATAACATCGCGCCCGTTTTGGCAACGGAAACCGCAACCCGCTGGGCCCTCGTCCTCGGCGCTTCGTCCGGATTCGGCGAAGCGTGCTCGCTGGCGCTCGCGCGCGCCGGCTGGAACATCTTCGGCGTCCACCTCGACCGCAAAGCCACGCAGCCGAACGCGGACCGGATCGTCGCGGAGATCGCGGCGCTCGGCCGCAAAGCGGAGTTCTTCAACGTCAACGCGGCCGATGACGAGAAGAGGGCCGAGGTGATCGCGGCGATTGGCGCCGCCTGCGGCCAGGCGCCGCCCGAGTCGCGTGTCGGCGTTCTCCTGCACTCGCTGGCTTTCGGCACCCTGAAGCCGTTCGTCGCTCCCGACCGACCCGCCTCCATTTCGAAAGCGCAGGTCGAGATGACGTCGGACGTCATGGCGCATTCTCTCGTCTACTGGACGCAGGACCTCGTTTTCGCCGACCTGCTCGCCCCGGGCGGCCGGATCTTTGCGATGACCTCGGCGGGCGACCACATCGTGTGGCCCTCCTACGGCGCGGTTTCTGCCGCGAAGGCGGCGCTCGAGTCGCACGTCCGGCAACTCGCGGTCGAGCTCGCGCCCCGCGGCGTCGCGGTGAACGCCCTTCGCGCCGGCGTCACCGATACGCCCGCGCTCCGGAAGATCCCGGGGAACGAACAGATGATCGAGCGGGTCGGACGCATGCACCCCGCCGGGCGGCTCACCCGCCCCGAGGACGTCGCCGGGGCTCTCGTCGCGCTCTGCTCCCCGGGAGCCGGGTGGATCAGCGGAAACGTGATCGGCGTCGACGGCGCCGAGGACGTGGCGGGCGGCCGTTGACCCGGACGGCCGGGTTTTCACGGCGCGCGGGCGTTCCGGCAGGTTCCGCGCGTTCGCACCGCCTCCCGGGACTCCTCTCCGTTTGAGCGCCCCTCCGAGCTCGCTCCCTGCCGGCTCCGCCTTCGAGTTCGTCACCGAGAAAGCGGGCTTCCGAGAGCTGCGGCTCAAGTCGAACGGACTGAAAGTGCTGCTTCTCGAGAATGCCGTCGCGCCGGTGGTGACGTTCGCGGTCGTGTACCACGTCGGAAGCCGCAACGAGGCCGTCGGGTTTACCGGCTCGACGCACCTGCTCGAGCACCTGATGTTCAAGGGCACTCCCGAGTACAACCGCGAGAAGGGCACGGCGATCGCAGCGGTTCTCGAAGCGATGGGCGCGCGCTTCAACGCGACCACGTGGTTCGACCGGACGAACTACTACGAGACCATCCCGTCCGATCAGCTCGAAACCGCTGTGCGCCTCGAGGCCTCGCGCATGCGCGGATCGCTTCTCCGCGACGAGGATCGCGCGCCCGAGATGACCGTCGTCCGGAACGAGTTCGAAAGGGGAGAGAACTCGCCGTTCCAGGTCCTGTACAAGGACACGTTCGCGGTCGCGTTCCGCGAGCACCCGTACCACCACCCGACGATTGGATGGCGCAGCGACATCGAGGGCGTCACGACCGCGCGGCTGAAAGAGTTCTACGACGTCTTCTACCACCCGAACAACGCGACCGCGATGCTGATCGGAGACTTCACCGAAGCGGACGCGCTGGCCATCCTGGACCGACACTTCGGCCCGATTCCGGCATCCGTCGCGCCTATTCCGAAGGTCCACACGGTCGAGCCCCCGCAGGAGGGCGAGCGCCGGTTCATCGTCCGCCGCGCCGGGCAGGTCGCTTGGTGCGCGCTCTCCTGGCGCACCGTCGAAGCGCTACATTCGGACACCCACGCGCTCGCGGTGCTCGGAAACGTCCTCGGCGGAGGGTTGACCTCGAGGCTCTATCAGGCCCTCGTCGAAAAGAGCCTGGCGCTCTCGGTCACAGTTGTTCCCTGGCAGCTCCGCGATCCCGCGCTCTTTTCGGTCTTCGCGCCGGTTCGTCCCGGAGTCGAACCGGCCGCGGTCGAAACGGTCATCCGGGAGGAGGCCGCCCGGGTCGGCCGCGATGGAATCACCGAGGCCGAGCTCGAGAAGGCGTGCGTGCAGATCGAGGCGGAGGTCATCTTCGACCGCGATTCGACCGACCAGATTGCCGCCTCGCTTTCGGAAGCGATCGCCGTCGCGGACTGGGAGTGGTACGTGCGCTACCCGGTCGCGGTGCGGGCGGTCACGCGCGCGGACGTGCAGCGCGTGGCCGCGGCATACTTCCAGGACGATGCCCTGACCGTCGGAACGTTCCTTCCGAAGCCTTCGGCGGCGGGCGCCGAGGCCGAAGGGGAGGAGGAATGACGCGACGCGGCTTCGCCGAGCAGGTTCACCGGCGGACCCTTTCGAACGGCGCGGAGCTTCTCGTCCTCGAAAACCGGTTCAATCCCACGATCGCTCTCTCGGGCTCCCTCTACGCCGGACCGCTCTACGCGCCCGCGGACCGCCGGCTCATTGCTTCGATGACGGCGGGAGAACTGACGAAGGGCACGGCACTCCGGAACAAGCTCGAGATCGCCGAGGACCTGGAGAGCCGCGGGGCCTCGCTCTCGTTTTCTTCCGACTCGTCGGACCCGGTCGGAACCGACATCGCCGCGGCGGCGCTCTCGCGCGACGTGGACCTTCTCCTCGACCGGCTGGTGGAGATCCTCCGGAGCCCCTCCTTCCCGGAGGACGAGCTCGAAAAGGAGAAGAAGCGGCTCGTCGGCTCGATCCGCCAGCAGCAGGACCAGACCTCCGCGCGGGCGCAGGACGCGGCGGCGCGGCGCATCTACCCGCCCGGACATCCGTTCCACCGGCGGCGGGGCGAAGAGCGCATCGCGCGCGTCGAAGCGCTCACGCGCTCGGATCTCCAGTCCTTCTACGAGGCGCGCTACGCGGCGGGCACCCTGCGTCTCGTGGTCGTGGGAGACGTGCAGGCGGATGCTCTGCTGGACGGCCTCGAACGCCGCCTCGGCGACTGGAAGCGCGGTGCGCCTCCCGAGATCCCGACCGTGCCCGTTCCGCCCCCCGTCCCGGTCTCCGAAACAATCGAGATGCCCGACAAGGCGAATGCCGACGTGGTGCTCGCCGCCCCGGCGCACCTGACGCGGCCCGATCCATCTTTTCTTCCCTGCGCCCTGGCGAATTCCGCGCTGGGCCAGTCGTCGCTGACCTCCCGCCTCGGCGTCCGGGTCCGCGACACCGAGGGGCTGACCTACGGCATCCATTCGAGCTTTCACGCGACGCACGTGCCGGGGCCCTTCGTGGTCACCGTCACCGTGAAGCCGGAGAGCCGCGACGCCGCGGTCGCGTCGACCCTGGACGAGATCTCCAGATTCGTGCGCGACGGCCTGACCCCACGGGAGCTCGCGGACGAGAAGAGCGCCCGGATCGGAAAATTCAAGGTGGACCTGGCGTCGAACTCGGGGATCGCCCAGGCGATCGACACGGCCCTCTATTACGGCCTCGGCCTCGAGTACCTCGACCGGTTCGGAACGCTCGTATCCGCGGTCACCAAGGATGAAGCCGACGCGGCCTTTGCCGCCATGGTGAAGCCCGACGCGTTCACGATCGTCTCGGCGGGGACGTTCGAGGCGAAAGACTTGAAAGTTGGTGGTTGAGAGTCTCAACGATGAAGGCTGGACGCTCGACCCTCACTTGCCTATGACAGAATCCCCTTAAAACAGGAGGCTCCCATTCCGCGCAGACCCCAATACCGCAAGCCCATTCGTCGCCGGCCCGGTGAGGCCGCTCCGACGCACCGAGTCTGGCTGTCGCCGGAAGCGCCCGCGCCCGAGGGCCCGGCGCCGGACGGCCGCACCTACTACCGCGCCCGTCTCGACTCCGAGCCGTCTCCCGAGTGGATGCGCGCCTATCGCGCCGGCATGCTCGGCCTGATGCCCGAGGATCGCGACGCCGTGCTTCGCATGGAATTCCAGGGAGACAGCGTCCGGTTTTCCGCGGCGGAAGGCGAAGTTGGAAAGCTCCGGAAGGCGCTCGAGCGCCGCCTGGACGCCGTGAACACGATTCTCTCCGGCGGACGCGGCGGAAGCGCCCCCCAGGGCTAGCGGTTCAGCGGACCGCCGGCTCTTCTTTCCCCTCGAACATCAGAGCTTCCGTTTCACGTCGCGGGTCGACGCGCGTTTCGGCGTCGGGCCCGCGGCCGGAACGGGGGTGCCGACGGCCTGCTGAGCCGCCTCCCATTCGAGCTTGCGATAGTCGAACTGGGCCTCGTCTCGCGCGTTGAACTTCACGATCTCGAAGTAGGGGGAGAGGTCGAAATCGCGCGGGACGCAGAGCGTCGGATGCCTCGCCCGGAGCAGCCCGCTGTAGGCGCGCCGGGTCGGGCGTCCCAGGATCTGCTGGCGGAGCCGCTCGCCCGCCGTGCTCGCTGGCCGACGGACCAGTTGAGGCAGGATCGGGTACTGCACCTTCGCGAACGCCTCGGCGAGAAGCGTCGAACAGATCGTCTCCGTCGCGACGCCGCTGCCGAAATGCAGAGCGTCCTCCTGCAGACGCGGAGGGATCAAATGGAACGGCAGGAGATACCGCGTCAGGTCGAGAAAATTCCGTCGGTCGTACTGATGCCCGACGCGCGAGAGGACATGGTCGATGACGGCTGCGAGGTCCTCCGGGAGCAGGCGCATCGGCCGGCAGATCCGGATATTGAAGTCGATGTACTTCATGAGCGGCGAAACGACGACTCCCTCCGCGACGAGCGCCTCGAGCACCAGGTACTTCGCCTCGCGGCCGAACCGGCGCATTGTGCGGACGCGGGTCTCCGGGTCGCTCCGGAGCAGCGCGTCGCCGATGTAGAGCGCGCTGTGAGACCAGGACGACTGGGTAAGGTACTTGACCGCCTGAGAGACCCGCTGATCGCCGTCGACCAGGATGACGTCGCCGGGCGCAATGGTCGCCTTGAGCTTCCGGGCGTCGTTGTAGACGAACCGGCGGTAGTAGCGCCGCTGCCGGGTGATCTCCGCGACGAACCAGTCTGCGAGGAAGCGGCGGGGGGAGCGCATGGATCTATTTTGAGGGACGCCGGCCGTTTGGGCCGGGGTTCCTTAGAAGCCGGTCAGGCTTCCCGGTCGGAGCGCCTCGCCCTGGAGGCCGGGAAGCTGTCCGACTCCGTCAACGCTTCAGCAGGTACGCCGATTCCTGCAGGCGCACGCCGGAGGCGTCCGCGACCGCAAAGCGCGACGGGGTGAACTTTTTGGCGCCGGCGACCACGCCGTAGGAGCCGTTCCAGAGCGCCGCGCCCGCGTACTCGCCTTTTTTGTTGATGACGTAGTAATTGAGCTGGAAGTCCGGGCGGCCGTTCTTGTCGCGGTAGTACTTCGACGCGTTGACCACGCGCTCGAGCGTCGCGAGCGCCGCTTCCTGGGGGGATTTTCCCTGCCGCATCAGCTCGACAACCGTGTGGGAGCCGCACAGGCGGATATTCCCCTCTCCCCATCCCGTCGAGCCGCACGCGCCGACTTCCCCGTCCACGTAGAGCCCCGCGCCGATGACCGGCGAGTCGCCGAGCCGACCCGGAAGCTTGAAGAAGAGACCCGACGTCGTGGTCGTTCCGACGAGATCTCCGGAAGCGGTGATCGCGTTGCAGTTGATCGTCCCCTGCGGGCGGAAATCTTCCGTACCGAACTTTTCGATGTACCAGCGGATGTCCGGGTCCTTCTGCTCTTCGTCTCCGCGCTCGATCCAGTCGTCGATCCCGGAGAGCTTCTCTTTCCAGTAGAGCCAGACTTTGCGCGAGCGTTCCGTGAGGAGATTCTGTTCGGGCACCCCGTGCGAGCGGGCGAACTTCAACGCTCCCTCTCCGACGAGGAACGCGCGATTCGTCTGGTCCATCACGAGCCGGGCGACCCGCGAGGGGTTCTTGATCCGCTCGAGAGCCCCGACGGCGCCGGACTTCATCGTCCTGCCATCCATCACGGACGCATCGAGCTGAACGACGCCTTCCTCGTTCGGGATCCCGCCGTAACCGACCGTCACATCATTCGGATCGTCTTCGACGATGTTGACGCCGGTGATCACGGCTTCCAGAGGATCGCTTCCCGCCGCGATCATCTCGTACGCCTTGCGCACGGCTTCGAGTCCGTTTGCCGAAGAGACGACGAGGGGACGCGACGCAGGCCGGGCCGCCGGCGACGCGCTCTTGATCTGAGAGGCGATCGGAAGGAGCGCCGCCCCCTTCAGCAGATCGCGCCGGGTCGTTCCGCTCATGAGAATTCTCCTTGGATTCGGGTTTGAAGGGGACGCCCGGTGCTGCGGACTCTTACTCGTCGGGGAGCTCGGGCTCGTCCTGGATCTCGCGCTTCGTGCCGGGCGCCATCAGGTCCATCAGGAGCTCGGGGAGCGTCTCGGCGAACTGGCTCCGGGGCATCACCGTGGTCGTGCCGGCCGCCTCCGCGCGTTTCGCGAGCTCGCGGTCGACATGCGACAGGAATCCGACGATCGGCACCGCGCCGTCCGGTCCGCTCGCGCGCATCGCGGCGATCGCCTCGACGGCCGCGTCGGACAGCTCGACGAACGCGGCAACGGTCCCGGCCTCGCGGCACGCCGCGGCGAGCCCAGGCGCGTCGGTGAAGCGGACCGGGACGTTTAGATGGCGCGCCGTGGCGTCGATCTTGGATCGGAAGAAGAGGTCCTCGACGGAGGCGACGACGGATTTGGACACTGCGGCGGATTGTATGCGTAAGGAGGGTTGGGCGAGATGCGAGAGGCGAGAGGTGTGGTGAAGACGCCAAGAAGATCCTTTATGGGGTCAGGAGGGGCGTCCAACGCCTTGCCCCAGCCCCTCCCCGCTCAACGCCCTCTTTCAGAACATCTTTACGAGGTCGACCGTGAATCGGTTCAGCCAGAAGTTCCGACCGAGGCGCTGCTGGAAGAGCGCCGCGCCCTGCACAAAGACCCGGGGAAACAGGGTGATCGCCAGGCCAAACCGGTGCCCCCGGTACCAGCTGTGGAACCACCAGTCGTCCGTGTTGTACGCGCCCAGGACCGCGTCTCTCTGAACGTACTGATACGTGTAGAAGCCACGGAGCCGGCCTGGCGTCCCCACCTCGCCCGCGACGACGCTCGCCTCGAACGCCTGGTCGTCGCCCCGCGCCTCCGCTCGCGACCCGAAGTTTTTCAACCCGTCGAAGGAAACCGTGACGGGAACCGGGCCGACGGGAAACCGGAGACGAACGATCGCGTCGCCGATCTCGAAACGGGAGATGAATTTCAGGCCCCCTCTGGCGGCAGTCTGCGAATAGTTCTGCCGGATGTACGACGGACGCAGGTGGTCCGGCTCGAAGCTCCAGAACGACCCGGCGGCTTCGACCCCGAACGCGCCCGGGTCGCCGCATCGCCAGACGAGCTGCCCCGCGGCGACCCGGGTCCGATCGCCGTCGCGCTGCGGACCTCGGAAGGCGCCGCCAGCGAACGTGAAGGTGGAGGAGCCTGCCGGGATTTCCCACGCGGCCGCCGCTCCGGCGGACTGGATGTCACGGTCCCAGAGCATCTCGGTCGTGACGAGCGGCATCCCGAAGCTGCCGACGCGGATATCGACGGCGCCGGGCCTCGCCTCGACGAACCAGCGCTCGAGGGTCGATCCGGTCGTCCGATAGTTGTCGAAGTTCCGCGTGTTGTCGGCATTCTGATCCGTCCCGAGATCCCCGATCGCGCGCGTGCCGACCCGCAGCCGGTCCGAGATGATCAGGTCGAGCTCCGGTCGGAACTCGAACCTCCCGCGGTGGATGTCCGGGCGAAACACCAGATGTTCGATCCGGTCGTATCGGGCGAGGAAGTCCCACGTAAATTCGAGATGCGGCTTCGGAGCCTCTTCGAAGTACGCGGTCTCCGTCTGCGCGCGGGCGGAAGCCGCGAACGCTCCGAGCAGCAGGAAAAGAAGGGGGCGGAGTCGCCGCGCGAGGCGTCCCGGCGGGAGCTTCGCGCGCAGGCCCGCGAGGCCGCCGCCGCGAGCGGTCAGGCGGCCGCCGCCGTGACCGACGTCAACGCTTCGTACAGATCGTTGACGCTCTGGTACCGGTCGTCCGGGCTCTTCTGCATGCACGTCAGGATGATGGCCGCGATCCGGGGGTCGATGCGCGGGTTCTTCGACTGCGGCGCCGGCGGCTTTTCCTGCACGTGCTTCAGGACGACGGCGATGGGCGAGTCTCCCTCGAACGGAAGGGTACCGGTGAAGATCTCGTAGAGCACGACGCCCGTCGAGTAAATGTCCGAGCGAAAGTCGAGGTTCAACCCGCGCGCCTGCTCCGGCGACATGTAGTCGGGAGTTCCGACCACGGTTCCGGTCGCGGTCATCCCGCGCTCCTGTGTGAGCCGCGCGATGCCGAAGTCCATGATCTTCAGGCCCCCCGTCGGCTCGATCAGGATGTTCTGCGGCTTGATGTCCCGATTGATGACCCCGACCTCGTGGGCCGCCGCGAGTCCCGCGCACATCTGTTTCGAGATCCGGAGCGCGACCGGCGTGGGAAGCAGCTGATCCTGTTCGACCA
>JBBROA010000133.1:0-10141 GCA_038229875.1 Thermoanaerobaculia bacterium
GAGTCCGATGCCGTAGTCGTTCCAGCGCTGCCAGAGCTTGTCCGGATTGCCGCGTTTCGGTGCGGCGGCGGACGTCGCCGAAGTGTCCGCCGCACCGACTGGGAGGCGCACGGTGTCGCTCGCGAGAGTCGTGACCGGGAGCGAGGGCTGCGCGGCACCGAGCGAGAAGGTCGTGTAGTCGCGGCTGAACTTCCGGTACTGCGCGGCCGCCGTGAGCTCGATGGATCCCTTCGCGTCGGCGGGCACCCGGATCCGGTAGTGCACGACGCGCGCGGCGCCCGGTCCGATGCCGTTGTTGTAGAGGCTCACGTGGATATCCTCGGGCTGCCGGCGGTCCATGTGGCCGCCCTCGTGGTCGATTACGATCTGGGAGAGGCGGTCCGCCGCCGGATCGAGCCGGCCCGACGCGTCGAGGACGCCGCTTCGAAAGAAGGATCCGCCGGCGGATCTACCTTCGAGAGAGACCCACGTCTCGTTCGAATCCGCGGTTCCGTTCGTGTAGGGATGCCCGACGCCGCGAGTGCGGACGACCGCCTCCAGCTCCAGCGTCTCGCCGGGCTGCACGCGGACGGGGTCGGCGCCGAGGACGAGCCTCTCGTCCCCGCGCCGGATCGCGAAGAGATCGATGGTCAGCACTTTGTTCTGTAGGAAGTCCCGAGTGCGCTTCTCCGTTTCGCGGTCGCCGCGTATGAACGGAAGTGCGGTGTTCGCCGCCGGAAACAGGTGGTCGTGGAGATCGCCCTTCCGGTTCCCGAACTCGTCGGACCGATACGGAGGCAGGTGACAGTCGCGGCAGGCCTTCGGCGCCGGCGGGTCGTAGAAGGACCGGACCGCCCGTCCCGAAACTCCCGAGTCGTACCAGGTGTCGTAGTGGTTCTGCCCGCGCATCCAGCGGTAGGAATTCAGCGCCGGGATGAGCGCGACCTTGTGACACGCCGCGCAGAATTCGGGCGTTCGCATCACGGGCTTTAAGAAGGTCTTCCGGTGGAGCGACGGCTCCATCCGGATCAGCAGCCGGTTCACCGCCCTCAATGTCTTGTTGTTCGAGAACGCAAACGGATACTGCTTCGATTCTTCGATCACGTACGAACCGTTGCCGCGGACGTCCTTCACTTCGGTGATGGAGTGGCAGGACATGCAGGTCAGCCCCTGCTGTCCCTCCCACGAGTCGTAAGAGAACTTCGCCTGCGTCGCTGCGCCCATCTGGCCAGTGAAGAGCACCACCGGGTCATGACACCCCGAGCACCACTTCGTGCGCTCGCGTCCGACGCGATCGGCCATGAGCTCGACGCTCTTCCGATAGAACGGGTTGTTGAACGACGAGAACCGGTGCGCCGAGCGCTCCCACTGATGAAACGAATCCGGGTGGCAGGACTGGCAATAGTCGTTTGCGGCGAGCTTTTTTCCGTCGAGCAGCCCCTGATCGAACGTCTCGGAGGACGCAGGGAAAAAGACCGTGTCTCCGTCTCGATTGACGATCCGCTTCGGAGGCTTCTCGAGATGCGCCACGACCGCCATGGCGCCGAGGAAGACGGCCACGGCGCCGCCCCACGCGAAGAGCCTCGCAAACTGCAGCTTGTGGACCGCGGCGCGCCGGTGGAAGATGAACGCGATCAGCGCAAGCGGCACCGACAGGATGTGCGCGAGCCAGACCGGCCGGTTGGTGAGCGTGGCTCCGTCGAACGTCATGAACGTCCCCGATGCCACGCAAATCGTCGCGAGCGCGAAGATCGAGAGCCCCGCGTACTTCGCGCGCTTGTTCCACATCCGGATCATGCGGCGCGCGTGCGTCACCGCGAAGACGAAGAACGGGATGGCCACGAGCACCCCGAGCGCCAGATGGAGCAGCAGCATCGCGTAGAAAAACGAGGTGTCGCGGGTGAACGCGAAGAGGTAGATCGCGTTGGCGGCGATCAGCCCGAGCGGAATCAGGAGGAGGCGATAGAGCCGCCTCTGCCAGGGACGCAGAACGCCCGAGGGCTTCTGAACGGGAACGGGATTTCCTTCCGCCATCAGGCGGGGATTTTATCGAAGCCGCCGCCGTTTCGGTGAGAGGACAATCGGGACGCGTACGGGACCGCCCGGAAAGGCGGCAGGTCCCCGCTCGAGAACCCGCGGCGCGGACCGCGAGTTAGAACGCGTTGGTGTCGGCCTGGCTGACCTGCGTGCCCTGCGGGCTGAAGTACGTCTTCTGGTTGCCGGTGAACGTGTCGAGGACGGTCACCGTGTACTGGACGTCCGTCAGCGCGCCGTAGAACACCCAGAACTTTCCGTTGAGCGGCCGCCCGTCCACCACCTTCAACACGAGCTCGATGTTGTTGGCGCTGAAGAACCAGAAATAACCGGTGTCGGCGGTCAGGGGAACCGCGTTGCCCTGTCCGCTCGTGCCCTGCGAGGGCACCTGCCAGGCGAGGTTCACCTGGAAGCGGCTCGCGTTCAGGCAGAGGGTCGAGGGCCCGGGGGCGCACGGAGCGAGCGCGTTGACGAGCTGGATCGCGAAGTTGCGGATGCGTCCGGTCGTCCCTGTGACGAGGTCTTCGACGCGAAGCGTCCAGACACCGTTTCCCGGCTTTCCGTTGAAGCGGTCGAGCGATTGCGCCGCGGCGTCGGTCTTGCCGTAGAACGCGTTGATCGGGTGCTGGCTCGTTCCCGTCTGGTCGGAGAGGAGGACGACGGTGCCGTCCGGCCCCGTCAGGGTGACGCGCAGCTGTTGAGGGGCATCGTGGTCGATTTCCACCCACGCCTGCACGGTGCCGAGCGTCCCCGTGAACCCCGACGTCGTGACGGTGGCCGTCGCGGACCCCGTGCCATCGGGAATCGAGACGACAGGCCCCGAATAGGTCGAAACTTTCGCCACCGCCTGCTGGACCGCGGCGAGAACGTCCACCCGCGGGGTGACGATCCCGTTGCGGGTGTCGGTGACCGGTTTCCCGGTCGCCCTCAGAAGGCTCACGAGTCCGGCGGGTCCCAGGTCCGGCCGCGCCTGGTGCAGCACGGCGATCGCGCCCGCAAACGCGGGAGTCGAGGCGGAGGTGCCAGCGAAGTTCGCGTCGAAGCCGCCGCCCTTCGTGACGACGTTCCAGAACGCGCCGGGCGCGAGGATAGACAGATTGGTGTTGGAGTCTGAAAAGCAGACGACCTGGTCCGGCGAGACCGGGGAGTCGGTGCATCCGTCCGGATCGGACCATCGAACCCGGGAGAAGGCGCCCGAGTACACCGCCCCGACGGAGGTCGCGGAAGTGACGCACGCGGGCTGTGCGATCTGGTTGGAACGCGCTCCGTTCCCGGAGGCAGCCGCGACGACGATGCCCGCGGCCTTCGCGTTGTCGAACGCGGCGGCATAGTCGGGGTTGTCCGAGTCGCAGAAGCCGTGGTCCAGTGTGTCGTCGTACTCGCCGCCGAGGCTCAGGTTGATGGCGATGATTCCGAAGCGCGCCTGGTTCGTGATCGCGTAGTTGATTCCGGCGAGGATGTCCGAGTCGTTTGCCTCGGCGCACGCACCCTTCGAGGAGAAGACCTTGATCGCGACGATCTTCGCGCCGGGAGCGACCCCGGTGGAACCCGCGGCGATCGCAGAGACCGACGTCCCGTGCCCCTCGCAGTCGGCGGGGTCCGAGTCCCCGTCCGCGAAATCCGTCCCGCCGATCACCTTCGCGTTGGGAAAGCTGCCGCCTCCGAGCTCGCTGACGGTGTAGTCGACACCGGTGTCGATTATGGCGATCGACGCGCCCGCGCCCGAGAAACCGAGCGCGTTTGCGGAGTTGCTGCGGATCAGAACCTGCGCATCCTGGGGCGAGCTCTGGAGCGCGCGCTTCTTCCCGTCTAAGGTGACCCACGCGACGTCCGGGCGGCGGGAGAGCGCGACGATTCCTTCGCGCGACGCCGTTCCCGAGATGAGCGAAAAGCTCTCGTAGAAATGACGCGGGGCAAACTGCTCCCTCGGCATCTGGTCGACCAGCGTCTGCTGCGCCTCGATGCGCCGGATCTGGCGGCCCTTTTCTCCCGCGGGGTCGGGCCGCAGGAGAAGCTCGCGGCCGGTCGGTGTTCCGTCGCGCAGGCCGACGATCACGGGGAGGGGCTCGGAGGTGCGGGAGAGCTGCTGAAGGAGCCTGGGGGTCGCGGCGGGGGCGTCCGCGGCCGTGACCCTGACCGTGGAGAGGCCGAACCCGTGCTGCGCGAGCAGGAACAGGACGACCGCTGGCATGGTGGAAAGGGCGCGCATGAATCCCCTCCGGAGTTGTGATCGACCCGTTTGTTCAGTCTAGAGGGGAAACAGATCGGAGGAGGGTGAATTCCACCCAAACGCCTCCGGCTGGTGGATCCGGGCTCCTGGGCTATCTTTCCCGCATGCGCGCCGTGTTCGCTGACTGCCACGTGGGACGCCGTCCGGGCGACGAGGGTCCGTTCCTGGAGGCCCTGAAGACCGTGGCCGACCGCGGGGCGAAGGCGGTTTCGCTTCTGGGGGACATCTTCCACTTCTTCATCGCGCATCCAAAGTTCGAGACGGACGCGATCCGGCGGTTCCTCGACACCGTTGACCGGCTGGCCGCCCGGAACGTCCCCGTCACCTACGTCGAGGGCAACCGCGACTTCTTTCTGCGCCGCTCTTACGTCGAACACCACTTCCGGGAGGTGTGCGACGAGGAGACGTTCGAAGCCGGCGGCCGCAGGTTCCTGCTGACCCATGGCGACCTCTTGAACGAAGCGGACCTGCCGTACCGGTTCTGGCGCGGGCTGTCCAAGAACCCGCTCGCCCGCGCGTCGCTCCACTTGATCCCGAAGGCGGCGGGCAATCGGCTCGTCTGGAAGACCGAAGCGCGCTTGTACCGGTCGAACTTCAAGCATAAGACGCGGCTTCCCGTCGAGATGATCCGGCAGTTCGCGGAACGGCGGTTCGCGCAGGGCGTCGACACGCTGCTCCTCGGCCACTTTCACAAATCCTGGGTCGAGGACACCGGCCACGGAGTGGTGGAGATCCTGCCGGCGTTCGTCGACGAGCACCGCTGGATGGAAGTCGCGGAGGACGGCTCCACTTCGCTGGTCTCCCTCCCGGCTTGACGGCAAGGAGCGCGGCCCCGCGCGCCGGTCGCGCATGACCGCCTTTCTCGCGTTCCCTCCCGCACGCGAGCTGCGCGGCGTCCTCCGCGTGCCCGCGTCGAAGAGCGCGACGAACCGCGCCCTCCTCCTCGCCGCGCTTTCCGACACGCCCGTCCGGGTCGAGAGTCCGCTCGAGTCTGAGGACACGCGCGCCCTCCTTGCGTGCCTCGCCGCGCTGGGAGCCCGGATCGAGAAACAGGGCGACTCCCTGTTGCTGTGCGGTCCTCTGCACGGAGGTTCGGAAGAGAGGGTCCTGGACGCCGCGGACTCCGGGACCGCCGCGCGCTTTCTGATCGCGGTCTGCGCCGCGACTGAAGGGCGCTTTCGCCTCGTCGGCTCCCCGAGGCTCTCGGAGCGCCCGATGGGGGAGCTCGTCACCGCGCTGCGATCGCTCGGAGCGGACATCCGGGAGGAAGGCGCGCCCGGCTGCCTGCCCGTAGTCGTTCGCGGAAGCCCGGGTTTCATCGAGGGCGGCGCGGCCGCGGTGGACGCCTCGCGCTCGAGCCAGTTTCTCTCCGCGCTCCTCCTGGCCGGAGCGGCGGCCGGGTCGATCGAGGTTTCCGCCTCGGGCTCCGTCGCGTCGCTTCCCTATGTGACGCTCACGATCGAGGCGCTGCGCGCGTTCGGCCACGACGTCGAGGGGTCGGGACCGTGGCGCGTCCGGCGCGGGGAGCGCTCTCCCCACTCGTACACCACACCGGGCGATTTCTCCTCGGCCGTGCCCCTGCTGTCAGGGGTGGGGATCTGCGGGGGCGAGGTCTCTCTGACCGGACTGCGCTGGCCCTCGCCCGAGGCGGACGCACTCGCGATCCCGGTGCTCGCGGGGATGGGCGTCCAGATCGAGACCCGGGGAAACGAGATCCGCGCGCGCGCCGGGCGGGGCGGTCTCCGTTCTGTCTCAGCGCTCGCGACCGACTTTCCGGACGCGGTTCCGGCGCTTGCGGCCGCCGCGGCGTTCGCGCGGGGCCGGACGAGATTCCATGGAATCGCTCACCTCCGGTGGAAGGAGAGCGATCGCCTCGCGGCGCTGTCGACGCTCCTCGCCCGCGCCGGGGCGGCGGCCGTCGCGGATGAAGACGGGCTCTCGATCGATGGCGGCGGACTCTCCGCAGTGGGCGATTTCGTCGTTCTACCCACCGCCCGCGACCACCGGATCGCGATGGCGGCCGCCCTCCTCTCGCTCGCCCGCCCGCGCGCGCTGATCGAGAATCCGGACTGCGTCTCCAAGTCTTACCCCGGATTCTTCCGCGACCTGGAAGCGCTCTGCCGCCGCTGAAACGCGAAGGATATTCCGCTCTCTTCATCCCCGGCGCTCCGCCTCGCGACAATCTGGAGTGTCCGTGTACGGGAGAAGAGATGCACACGTCCTCCGCGAACGGGTCGTCGCACGGGCCGCTCGACGCGGGGCTCGTCGTCGAGCGATTTCCGCTCGCGGCGGCCGTCGAACGCTGGGAGGCGTTTCTCTCCTTCGATCACCCCGCCCTCCCGCTGCCCCTCGAGTACGGCAGGGAGGGCGGAGACTTTCTCGTGTGGCGGGCGCCTCTTCCCCGGCGGCGCGTCGCGGACGGACGCATCCCCGCGCCTCACGCCGCGGCCCTCTTTCTGCAGGCCGCCTCGTTTTTCTCCGCCGTGGAGGCGGCGGGACTCACGGCGTCACGAGACGACCTGGACGGCGCAGCGTGGGAAATCGTTTGCGGCAGCGCCGCGCTGCGCGTCGGGCGGACTCCTGCCGCGGTGCGGGAAGGATCCGACGCGGGTTGCGCCTCCGTCCCTCTCGTCGCGCTCCTCGAGCGGACGTTCACCCGGCGCGGACGGATCCGCGACGCCGGCGCCCTGCGGCTCGAGGAGTCGCTCACGTCCCCGGACGCGGCGTATCGCCGGGCCGAGTTCTGGGTCGGTTGCGCGTACCGATTTTTCCCCGCGCTGTGCTCCGCGAGCGGGGCGGCCGTCCGCCTGTCGACGATCGGTTGGACGGGGAGCCTGCTGCGCTCCGCGGAAGTCCGCGCGCGCGTCGAGGCCGGCCGCGCACTCCTCCTCGGAAAGACGCCGCGGGTCTTCGAGCGGCCCCGGGAGGCGCCAGCGGACGTCGCCGCCGGAGTT
This sequence comes from Thermoanaerobaculia bacterium, assembly GCA_038229875.1. Classification (GTDB taxonomy): domain Bacteria; phylum Acidobacteriota; class Thermoanaerobaculia; order UBA5066; family Gp7-AA6; genus JALYUA01. The sequence continues at coordinate 7,198 of JBBROA010000133.1, forward strand.
CGCGTGCTCCGTGCGCGGGAGGAGGCGGCCGGCAATCCCGGCTCGACGGTCTGGATCTGCATCGGCCTCGAGAGCTGGGATCCGATCTCGCGGGCCGCCATCGCGGCAGGGTCTCTCTGCCTTCCCGCCGCACCCGAGGTCGTTCCCGTGCCGGCGGCCGACGCGGCCCCGACGCTCCCGGAAGAGTGGCGGCGGGAGCTCGCGGTCCCCTGCGGCGCGGTGCGCGCCTCGGTCCGTTTTTTCGAAAGGCTCGCGGCAATCGCAGTCCGTTCCGGCAGTGCCGCCGCGGCCGTGTCGGCGGCGCGCGAGATGGTCGCTCACGAGACCTGGGGCGCCTGCGTCGCCGACCCGACCGGTCACGCCCCGCTTCCGGCGCTGGCGGAAGCACCCGTGGCCGCTCTCGCCTCACCCTCCGGTTCGCCCGCCCGCCGAAAACTTCTCGAGGCGCTGGAGTCTCTGGGAGAGCCCGCAACCCGTGAGGAGATTTCGGCGCTCTTTCCGGGACGCACCGCCGTCGTGACCGCCGCGGCCCTCGTGCGCGCCGGCGCTCTCGCCGTCGACGTTTCGGGACGGCTCTCTCCGGCGCGGCCGCTCGCGGTCGATTCCGCGGCCCGATCCCGGTGGATGCGCGCGTGGGCGGCGGCTGCCTCCGGGCCGATCCGCGTCGAGAGGCTCCTGCGCGCGGGGGAGCTCGATGCGGCCCTTTTGGAAGGCGGACGTCTCGCCTCGGCGGGCCTCCCGCGTTCGTTCGAGATGTCCGCACGAATCGCCGCCGCCGCTTCGCTCGCCGCGCGGACGCTTCCCCCCTGGCTCGAAATGCTGGAGGGCGAGAGGGAGCTTTCAGGCGGGCGGCCGGAGGCTGCGGAGGCGAAGTTCCGCGCGGTGGCCGAATCGCCGTCCGCGGCGAAAGCGGAGCGCCGCGCCGCGTGCCTCCGGGTGGCGGAAGTCGCCGCTCAGCGGGGCCGCGGCCGCGAAGCGGCACTCGCGATCCGCGCCTGGCGGGAGGCGAATCCGGACGCGCCAGGGGGCGAGACGGTGCGCGCGCTCCTGGTCGAGGCGGCTGAGGACTCCCGGGATGGGGAGACTCCGCGCGCGCTGGCGCGGCTCGACGACGCATGGCGTGTTTCGGACTCTCGACGAGTTTCGCAGCGAGTCGAGATCGCGCTGTGCCGCGCGGCCGTGTTGTCGCGGGCGGGACGCTTCGAAGCGGAGGCGGCGGTCTACGCGGAGGCGGGACCGCTCGCCCGCGATTCCGGCGACGAACGCCTCGCGGCGCGCCTCCTCGCTGCGGAGGCGCTCGGGATGGCGGACCGGCGAGAGTTCGACCGCGCGATCCGGCGGCTCGAGGAGGCGCTCGCGATCGTGCGCGACGATCCGGTCGAGCGCGCGAAGCTGTCGATCGACCTGGCCGGCACCCTCTACCATGCCGGCCGGCCCGAACGGTGCGCGGCGCTGCTCGAGCACGCCGCCTCGGTGGCCGTCGGGGCGGGCCGCGAAGACCTCGCACGCATCGCGCGGAGCAACCTCATCGAAGCGTCGCTCGCGGCGTGCGACTGGGCGTCCGCCGCGTCATCCGGAGAGGCGCTCCTCGAGAGCGCGCGCCGGGAAGGGGAGCGGACGTGGACCCTCGTCGGGCTGCATCACCGCTCGCGTCTCGCCCTCCGCGTCGGCAGGCTCGACGACGCCGCGCGGGACAACGCGGCGGCGCGCGACCTCGCGTCGCAGCTCGAGGACCGGCTGGAAATCGGCGAGCTCTGGCTCGAAGAAGGGGACCGGTGCGCCCTCCTCGGCCACGAGGACGCCGCGCGCCGCGCCTGGGAGCGCGCTGCCGCCGACCCGCCGGATCGTTGCGACACCCACCTTCGCGCCGCCCGCCGGCTCGCGGAGCTCGACGCGATCGGTCTCGGTGCGAGTGCGGCGGCGGAGCTCCATGCCGCCGCGGCGGCGGCCATCGAACGCGGCGAGTACGAGGCCGCGGAATCCGTGGCCCGCTGGAACAGGCTGCGACCGGGCGTCGTCCCGAAGTCGCTCGCGGAGGCTGCCGCCGCCCTTCTCCGTTCTCGCGGTGGGGCGGCCCTCGCCGATTGCGGGTTCCCCGGCGAAGACCGCACCGACGGGCACGGCGTCCGCTCGCTTCGGGAAATGGTGGCCCTCGGACTGACGGGCGAGTCCCCGGAAGGAAAGCTTCCCCTCGGCCTGACCGGCTTGTGCGTGACAAATGACCGGGGAGAAGAAGTCCTGGCGCTCGGCGTTCCAATCGGGGTCTCGGAGGGAGTTTCCGAGCCTCTCCGCGCCGGCTGTGACGAATACGCGCTCCGCGTGACTCCGCCGCCTTCGCCACAGGTGCTCCGCGCCGCAGCGCTCGTCGTCGAGACGCTCCTTTTTCGGCCCGCAGCCGCCTCTGCCCCGAGCGGGTTCGCGGAAGGGTGGCGCCGCTTCGGCGTGGTCGCCGGAGACGCCGCCATGGAAGAGCCGTACCAGCGGCTTCTCCGCTTCGCGCCTCGCACGATGACGGTGCTCATCCTCGGCGAGTCGGGATCCGGAAAGGAGGCGGTCGCGCGCGCGGTCCATGCTCTTTCGCCGCGCGCGTCCGGACCGTTCGTCGCGGTCAACGTCTCAGCAATTCCGTCGGCCCTGCTCGAAAGCGAACTCTTCGGCCACGCGCGCGTCGCTTTCTCGTGCGCCGAGCTGGATCGCTCGGGCCTCCTCTAAGAGGCATCGCGAGGGACGATCTTCTTCGACGAGATCGGCGACCTCGCGCTCGACTCGCAGGCGAAGCTTCTGCGGGCGCTGCAGGACCGCGAGATTCGACGGGTTGGGGAGAATCGCGCGCGCCGCATCGACGTGCGCATAGTCTCCGCCACGGCGCGCGACCTCGCCCGGGAGGTCGACGCGGCCCGATTCCGGGAGGATCTTTTCTACCGGCTGCACGTCGCTGTAGTCC
>JBBROA010000134.1:0-9951 GCA_038229875.1 Thermoanaerobaculia bacterium
CACGCTCGAAATGCTCCTGACGCACACGTCGGGACTTCCGGCCTGGTTTCCCCTCTACACACGCGGAGAGGGAGCGGCCGCATATCGCCGCACCCTGGGGGAGATCGAGCCGGAGTCGCTCCCGGGGAGCGTGGTCGTGTACAGCGACCTCGGCATCCTCGTCCTGGGCGACGTGCTCGAGGCGTTCTTCGCCGCGCCGGTCGATCGCGCGTTCACGGAGCTCGTGGCGGCGCCGGCCGGCTCCGGGGCGAGGTTCCTTCCGGGCGAGGCGTCTTTCTGCGCGGCGACGGAAGAGGGCGATACGACGGAGCGGAACATGACCGCGGCCCTCGGGCTGTCGTACGCCCATTTCCGGACGGGGGTCGTTCGGGGGGACGTCCACGACGGCAACGCGTTCCGGCGAGGAGGAGTCTCGGCACACGCAGGTCTCTTCGGGACGGTGGAGGACGTCTGGGCGCTCGCCCGCCCCTGGCTCGACCCGGGGCGGAAGGAGTTCACCCGCGATCGCGCGCCCGACCTGTCCGAGGCGCGCGGCCTCGCCTGGCAGGGCGTCCGGGGGGCCGGCTCGATCCCGCCGGAATCATTCTCTCCGAGTTCCTTTGGCCACACCGGGTTCACCGGGACGTCGCTCTGGATCGATCCGGACCGGCAGCGGATCGTCATCCTCTTGACAAATCGCGTCCACCCGGAGGTCCGCGGGGATTTCAACGAGGTCCGCCGGCGTTTCCATGGGAAGGTGCTCGAGACGGAGCTCGTCCGGGGTTAGATTCTGCGTCCGGCGCCCCGCGGGGACTGTCCGCTGCCTCGGACGTTTCGCCGGCGCTCTGGTAAATTTCGATCGGGGGTTTGTTCATGCAGGACATCGTGATTCTCGACGGCGCTCGGACTCCCATGCTGGAGTACAACGGCGCCTTTTCGGACGTTTCAGCGATCGAGCTCGGGGCGCACGCCGCCCGGGAGGCGCTGGCGCGCACCGGGACGGATCCCGGCCAGATCGACCACGTCATCTTCGGCAACGCGCTTCAGACTTCCGGCGACGCGATCTACGGCGCGCGCCATGTGGGGTTGAAGGCGGGGGTTCCGACGGAAGTGCCCGCCCTGACGGTCAACCGCCTCTGCGGCTCCGGGTTCGAGTCCATCGTCCAGGCGGCGCATCGGATTCTTCTCGGAGAGGCGAAGACGGTTCTCGCCGGCGGCATGGAGAACATGTCGGCGGCGCCGCACGTCATCCGCGGCGCGCGAAAAGGGCTGCGGCTCGGTCAGGGCGCGCTCGAGGACTCGCTGATGGTGGCACTCCTGGACACGTACTGCGGCCTCTACATGGCGCAGACATCCGACCGCGTCGCGGCGAAATACGGGATCACGCGGGAGGAGCAGGACGAGTACGCGCTCTCCTCGCAGCAGCGCGCTGCCGCGGCGCAGGCAGCGTGCCGTCTTTCCGAAGAGATCGCGCCGATCGAGGTGAAAGCCGGCCGCAAGACGCTCCGCGTCGAGAAGGACGATCACCTGCGGCCCGACACGACGCTCGAGGGACTGGCGGCGCTCGCGCCCTCCTTCGGCAAGGGCGGGCAGGTGACGGCGGGAAACGCTTCCGGGATCGTGGACGGCGCAGCGGCCGTCGTCGTCACTTCGGCGGAGGAAGCGCGGGCGCGCGGTCAGAAGCCGCTTGGCCGTCTCATCGGGTGGGCCGTGACCGGCGTCGAGCCGGAGCTGATGGGGCTCGGGCCGGCTCCGGCCGCGCGCGCGGCTCTCGAAAAAGCGGGGGTCCGGCAGGACCAGATCGACCTCTGGGAAATCAACGAGGCGTTCGCGGGCCAGATCCTCGGAGTGATCCGCGAGCTCGGCCTCGATCGCGAGAAGTTGAACGTCAACGGCGGCGCGATCGCTCTCGGGCATCCGCTCGCCGCGACGGGCACCCGCTGCACGCTGAGCCTGCTCAAGGAGATGCGGCGGCGCGGCGTCCGCTACGGGCTGGCGGGCGCCTGCATCGGGGGCGGCCAGGGGATCGCGGTCGTTCTCGAAGCGGGATCGTGAGGAGCGGCGCTGGACTGGACGGAACGCATCCTCGGTTTCCCGGTTCGCACCGCGGCCGTGGCTTCCTTTCTGGAAGAGCTGAAGGCGCGCCGCGCGGCGGACTTAAACGGGGTCCTGGTCACGTTCAACGACGGAAGCCTCTGTCGTGACGCCCTGCGCCACTGGCTTCTGAAAGAATGGATCGTCGTCGCGCCCCACTCGCCGTTGACGGCGCTGCCGGGACGGGGATTCACGCGCGATCTGACGCTCAGACAATTCTGCGGGGAAATTGCGGGAGCGCCGGAACGCGAGCCCGACACCGAAGAGAGAGGACCGGACGGCGATGACGATTCGTAAAGTCGGGGTTCTAGGCGCGGGCTTGATGGGGTCGGGGATCGCGGAGGTCGCCGCGAAGAGCGGCTACGAGACCGTCGTGCGGGAGGTCTCGGACGAGCTCGGCCGCAAAGGGCTCTCCCGCATCGAGGCGTCTCTCGCGAAGGCGGTCGAGAAAAAGAAGCTGGCGCCGGAGGAAAGAGACGCCGCTCGGGGACGTCTGTCGACCACGACGAATCTCTCGGATCTCGCCGACTGCGACATTCTGGTCGAAGCGATCATCGAGAACCTCGACTTGAAAAAAGAAACGTACGGGGAGCTTGACCGCCTCTGCAAGCCCGAGACGATTTTCTGCTCCAACACGTCGTCGCTCACGATCACGGAGATGTCGGCGGCGACGTCGCGGCCGGATCGATTCGCCGGGCTTCACTTCTTCAACCCGGTCCCGGTCATGAAGCTCGTCGAGGTCGTGAGGACGATCGCGACGTCGGACGAAACCGTCGAAACCGTCTTCCAGTTCGCGCAGTCGCTCGGGAAGGACCCGATCCGCGCGCGCGACAACTCGGGTTTCGTCGTCAACCGGCTGCTGGTGCCCTACCTTCTCGACGCAGTGCGCGCGCTCGAGGAAGGAGTCGGCAGCGCCGAGGACATCGACAAGGGCATGGAGCTCGGATGTGGCCACCCGATGGGGCCGCTGAAGCTGCTCGACTTCGTCGGCCTCGACACCACCTATTACATCGCGCAGATCATGTTCGACGAGTACCGGGAAAAACGGTTCGCGCCGCCGCCGCTCTTGAAGCGCATGGTGCTCGCCGGCCGGATGGGGCGGAAGTCCGGCCGCGGCTTCTACGAATACGGAGGCGCGAAGTGAGCGAGCTCGTCGGCGTCGAAACCGCGGAGGGGATCCGCACCCTGACGGTTCAACGGCCGGAGAAATTGAACGCCTTGAACGGTCAGGTTCTCGAAGCTCTGGACGCCGCGGTCGCGGATGCGGCGCGGGACTCGACGCTGCGCTGCGTGATCGTCACCGGCGCGGGGGAGAAGGCGTTCATCGCGGGCGCCGACATCGGAGAGCTCGCGAAGCTGACGCCGATCGAGGGCCGCGAACACGCCCGCCGCGGCCAGGCGGTGCTCGACCGCATCGAGAACCTCCCGGTGCCCACGATCGCCGCGATCAACGGGTTCGCATACGGCGGTGGCCTCGAGCTCGCCATGGCGTGCACGCTGCGAGTGGCCTCCGAGAACGCCCGGATGGGCCTGCCGGAGACCTCGCTCGGCATTCTTCCGGGTTACGGCGGAACGCAGCGCCTCGCGCGGATCGTCGGCCGCGCGCGTGCGTACGAGCTCGTGCTGACGGCGTCGAAGAGCCTGACCGCGGCCGAGGCGGAGCGGATGGGGCTCGTCAACCGCGTCGTGCCCGCGGGGCAGGCGCTCTCCGCCGCCCGGGAGATGGCCCGCGCGATCGCGGCTAACGGCCCGGCGGCCGTGCGCTACGCACTCGACGCGATCCGGAGCGGGATGGAGATGCCGGCGGCGGAAGGCCGCCTGCTCGAGGCGACGCTGTTCGGCCTGTGCGCGGCGACATCGGATATGAAGGAAGGAATGACCGCCTTTCTCGAAAAGAGGCAGGCGAAGTTCACCGGGTCGTGAGCCGCGCCGGTTCCGGGCCCTGCTAAACTGAATAAGGAGAAGGACGCACCGTGCACCCGCCCGAATCCGACCTGATCTACGACTGGAACCGAGCCGGCGGCTCCGTGTTCCCGGCGCGCGGCGTCGTGGAGCTCGACGACGAAACCCTTCGCGACGGGCTTCAGTCTCCGTCCGTCAAGAGTCCGTCGATCGAACACAAGCTGAAGCTCCTCCACCTGATGGAGGCCCTCGGCATCGACTCCGCGGACATCGGACTCCCTGGCGCCGGACCGCACGTCGTCGCGACCGTCACCCGCCTGGCCCGCGAGATTGTGGACTCCGGAATGAAGATCCGGCCAAACTGCGCGGCGCGGACGGTGGCCGCCGACATCATCCCGATCATCGAGATCTCGCAGAAGGTGGGCATCCCGATCGAGGTCTCCTGCTTCATCGGCTCCTCTCCGATCCGGCAGTACGCCGAAGACTGGGACCTCGACCGCATGCTCCGTCTTTCCGAAGACGCGGTGTCGCTCGCGGTCAAGGAAGGCCTTCCGGTCATGTACGTGACGGAAGACACGACGCGCGCCCATCCGGATCACATCCGGCAGATGTACACGACGGCCATGCGCGCGGGCGCTCAGCGCGTCTGCGTCTGCGACACGGTCGGGCACGCCACGCCGAACGGCGTTCAGAACCTCATCCGCTTCGTGGTCCAGATGGTCAACGCGGTGAACCCGGACGTCAAGGTGGACTGGCACGGCCACCAGGACCGCGGGTTTGGCGTCACGAACGCCCTCTGGGCCCTGGAGTCCGGCGCGCACCGCGTCCACGCCTGCGCACTCGGCATCGGCGAGCGGGTCGGCAACACGCCCATGGACCAGCTGCTCGTGAACCTGCAGCTGCTCGGCTGGATCGACCGCGACCTGACGCGCCTCCACGACTACTCCTCCCTCGTTTCGGAGTCCACCGGAGTGCCGATCCCCGACAACTATCCGGTCGTCGGCCGCGACGCGTTCCGGACGGGCACGGGAGTCCACGCGGCCGCGATCATCAAGGCGCGCAACAAGGGCGACGAGTGGCTGGCCGATCGTGTCTACTCGGGTGTCCCCGCGGCGATGGTCGGCCGGCGTCAGGTCATCGAGATCGGCCCGATGAGCGGACTCTCGAACGTGCACTGCTGGCTCCAGGACCGCGGGCTCGAGGCGCGCCCGGAGCTCGTCGACATGATTTTCCGCCGCGCGAAGGAGAGCGACCAGATCCTCGCCGATGAGGAGATCTTGGCGATCGTCCACGCGCTTGCGGACGCGCCGACGGCCCATTAAGACCAGGCCGAACCGCGGCCCCGTTCCCGCGGAACCCGTGCGATCCGATTTCCTGGTGCGTCAGCTCCCCACGTTTCTCGACCACCTCGCGGTCGAGCGAGGGCTCTCCCCGGCGTCGGTCGGCGCGTATGGCAGCGACCTCGCCGCGTTCGGCCGTTTTCTCGCGGCCGCCGGAGTCACGGCGCAGGCGGCCACCCGCGCGGAGCTCGGCCGTTACCTCGGATCGGTGCGCGCCCGCGGTCTCTCCGCGCGCTCCGCCTCGCGCGCGCTCTCGGCTCTGCGCGCGTTCTACGCGTACGCCGCGCTGCACCTCGGGTTCCACGACGACCCGACGATGGACCTGGCGAACCCGAAGCTCGGGCTGTCGCTTCCGAAGGCTCTGTCGGAAAAAGAAATCGTCGCGCTCCTGAGTGCTCCGGACGACGCGGCGCCGCTCGGACTGCGCGACCGCGCGATGCTCGAGCTGCTCTACGCGTCCGGGCTGCGCGTTTCCGAGCTCGTCGGTCTGCCGCGCGACGGGATCGACCTCGCCGCCGGGATCCTCCGCGTGACCGGGAAGGGCGGGAAGGAGCGGCTCGTGCCCTTCGGCCACAACGCGGAGGAGTGGCTCCGCCGATACCTGGAGGAAGCGCGGCCGAAGCTCGATACCCGCCGGTCCGCGGCGCTCTTCCTCTCTTCGCGGGGCGCGGCCATGACGCGCCAGCGGTTCTGGCAGATCCTCGAGGGATACGGCCGCACGGCCGGGATCCGATCTCCGCTCACACCCCACGGCGTACGCCACTCCTTCGCGACGCATCTCTTAGAGCACGGCGCCGACCTGCGCGCGCTGCAGATGATGCTCGGCCACTCCGACATCTCGACGACCTCGATCTACACGCACGTCTCCCGAGGGCGTCTTCGCCGCGTCTACGACGAGTTTCATCCCCGGGCGGGCCGCTCCAAAAAGGGCGGAAAACGTTGACTGGCGTGCGCCTGGCGGCTCGGCGGGCGGGGGCGGGCGGCGGGCCGCGGAGGAATTCCACGTCTCGCATTTTTGTTCCCGGATTTCGTATGCTTTCCTGTCTTCCCTGTCTGCGGGCGGCGCTTCTCATCCTTCTGTTCTCCGCTCCGGCGCTGCGGGCGGAGCTCGTCGTGTTCGAGGACGGCCGCGTCGTGAAGGCGTCGTCGTACCAGGTCCGCGGAGATGAGGTCGAGATCCGGCTTCCGGGCGGCGGCAGCTATTCGGTCGCGCTCCTGCGTGTGGAGCGGATCGTGGACGACGAGGTCGTTCTGCCTCCCGCCGCCGTGGCGGAAGTGCGGCCTGCCGCGGGGCCCGCGGTGACCTACGACATGCGCTACCAGGCAAATCGCAAGCCGCTGTTTAGATCCCGCTACGACGCCGTCATCGACGCGGAAGCGAAGCGCTACGACGTCGATGCCGCGTTCGTCTCCGCTCTTATCCGCGCCGAGTCGAACTACGAGCCGCGCGCGGTCTCCCGAAAGGGTGCCCGGGGGCTGATGCAGCTGATGCCCGCGACCGCGCGGCGCCTCGACGTGCAGCGCCCCTTCGATCCCGCCGCCAACGTGCGCGGAGGGGTCCGGTATCTGCGCGAGCTCCTCGACCGGTTCGACGGCAAGCCGGAGCTCGTTCTCGCCGCGTATAACGCCGGCGAAAACGCGGTCGAGAGCTACGGCGGAGTACCGCCCTACCGGGAGACGGTCGGATACGTCAAACGCATCCTGTCGTGGTGGACGCCGGCCGTCCTGACCGGCGCGGGGACCGTCGCCGCGGAGCGCTGAAGCGGGGTTTCTTTCAATCCATCCCGAGTCGCGCGAGATACCCCTTCTCCCGCACACGCCCCAGCATCCAGCCGAAGAACGCGCCGCCCGCCGCCAGGTAGATCGCGTTCAATCCCACCGCCGCGGCGAGCACCCCTGCCGAGACGCGTCCCGTCGACAGTGCCGAGCGCATTCCCTCGAAGACGTGGGTCGACGGCAGCAGGAGCGAGATCGCGCGTAGCCACGCCGGCAGGACGGACACGGGATAGAAGACCGCCGACAGCGGCTGAATGAGAAACGGGATTCCCCAGATCAGCGCCTCGGCTGCCTGTCCGAACCGCAGCACCAGCGCCATTGTGAACATCCCCATGGCCCACCCGAAGAGGAGAAGCGAAAAGTAGAAGGGGAGAAGTGGGAGGCCGATCGCGAAGAGCGGAAATCCGTAGAAGAGCCGGGCGAGGATCGCGAGCACGCCCGCGGACACGGTCGCTCTCAGGACGCCGATCAGCGACGTGGCCACCAGCAGCTCCCACGTGCGGACTGGCGCGACGAAGACGTTCAGGATGTTCCGCGCCCAGATGTCCTCGGTGATCGAGAGCGTGATCGCCTGCTGAGCGCTGTAGAAGATGTCCCAGAAAATCACGGCGCCCAGGAGAAACGTGACCCCGCGGGGCGCCGCGATCTTCTCGAGGTAGGACGTCAGGAATCCCCAGACGAGGAGATCCATGACCGGCCAGAAGAGGACGCCCATGAGGCGCGCGGTGCTTCTGCGGTACAGGTAGAGGTAGCGCAGCAGGAGAGCGCCGATGCGGGAAATCACGCGCGCGGCTCGATCGTGTTTCCGTCCCGCGCGATCGCGATGAACACGTCTTCCAGAGAATCGCTCTTCGACCGCGCCAGCACGTCCCGGGGCGTGCCCTCCGCGACCGCGCGTCCGTGCGCCAGAAACAGGACCCGGTCGCAGAGGACCTCGACCTCGCGCATGTTGTGGGACGAGTAGACGATCGTCACCCCGCGCTCGCGTTGCAGCTTCTGCAGCGCGGTGCGGACCTTGTCTGCGATGTCGGGATCGAGGCTCGCGGTCGGCTCATCCAGAAACAGGACCTCCGGGTCATTCAGGAACGCCTTGCAGAGATTGACGCGAGTCAACTGCCCGGACGAAAGAGCGCCCGTGGCCTTGTTCGCCGAGTCGGAGACTTCGAACAGCTCGAGCAGTCCGTCGATTTTCGCCGGAGCGTTTCGCACGCTGTAGAGCCCGGCGAAGACGCGCAGGTTCTGCCGCACGGTCAGGTTCGATGGGAGCGATATGTAGGCGGACGAGAAGTTCACGCGCTGGAGGATTGCGAGGCGGTCGGAAGGCATCCGGAGGCCGAGAACGCGCACGTCGCCCGCGGTCGGCGTCGTCAGACCGAGCAGCAGCTGGATCGTCGTTGTCTTCCCGGCGCCATTGGCGCCGAGCAGCCCGAAGATTTCGCCGGGTGCGACGGAAAACGAGAGTCCGTCGACCGCAGCTACGTCGCCGAACTGCTTCGTCAGCCCGGTCACGGAGATGGCCGCGTCCAGGCGGCCGGGAGTCTCTGGCATGCGGCGACGTCTCCTGTCTCTCTTCTTCGCGGGCGGGGCGTGATTGTAAGGTCTCTCCGATGAAGATCTTCTCCACGGCCGGATACGTGCTGCCGCTCCCGGAGGGGCACCGCTTTCCAATGGAGAAATACGCGAGGCTGTCGGAGCGGGTGGCGGGGGAGCTCGGCAGCCGACACCCGCTCCGGGAACCTCCGGCGGCGGCGGACTCCGACCTCCTCCGCGTGCACACGGCGGACTGGGTCGGCCGCGTCTCGTCGGGAGGTCTGACGCGGGAAGAGATCCGACGCATTGGTTTTCCCTGGTCGCCGGAGATGGTCGAGCGCTCCCGCCGTTCCGCGGGAGCGACGATGGCGGCGTGCCGCGCGGCCGCCGACGACGGTGTCGCGGTCAACCTCGCCGGCGGCACGCACCACGCGTTCGCCGGCCGCGGCGAAGGGTACTGCATCTTCAACGACACCGCCGTTGCCGCGAGGGCGATGCAGAGCGAGGGGCGGGCCAGCCGCGTCCTCGTTGTCGACTGCGACGTGCACCAGGGAAACGGCACCGCCGCCATCTTCCGGGACGATCCGTCGGTCTTCACGTTCTCGATCCACGGCGCGAAGAACTTCCCGTTCCGGAAAGAAGCCAGCGACCTGGACGTCGAGCTGCCGGACGGAACCACGGACGCCGGGTACCTCGAGGCGCTCGCAGGGGGCCTGGCGGAGGCCGCCGGCCGCTTTCCCTCCCCCGACCTCGCGCTTTACATCGCGGGCGCGGACCCATGGGAAGGAGACCGACTGGGCCGGCTGAAGGTCTCGGCACGAGGCCTCGCCGCGAGAGACCGCCTGGTCCTCACCTCGCTCAAGGACGCCGGCATCCCCGTCGCCGTCACGATGGCCGGAGGCTACGGCCGCCCGATCGAAGGCACAGTCGCCATCCATTTCGAAACCGTCCGCATAGCGGCAGAGCTCTCGGACCGGTAACAACCCTTCCGTTCAGAAGCTCGATGGTCGTCCCGGCGAAAGACCACCAACTCCCTGCGGGCCCCCCTCTCACTAACCCTCGCCCCGAGCCTGGAGAGACGCGAGCCCGGATCGAAGAAGGTGGCGCGCTGCGACTGCCAGGCGGAAGCGACGTGGTGGCCACGAACTTGCTTGTCAACTCCCAGCCATATACTTGCGTCCAATTCGCAGGACTTTAGAAGGAGGTTCTCCGTGGACACCCGCTTCCGGTCTCTTTCCATGGCAACTCTTTTTGCTGCAGCTCTTTTCTTCACTCCTGCGGCCGGGTCGGCCGCCCCCCGGATCTGGGTTCCGGCGCCCCCGCCCCCGCC
>JBBROA010000135.1:0-9929 GCA_038229875.1 Thermoanaerobaculia bacterium
ATCGAGAGGAGCGGCGACAGGAGCGCGCCGATGCCGGCGAGGCTCGCGTGAAACTGCGGGAAGCGCTCCGCGTCCCTCGGCGAGAAGGCGGCCAGGTCCGAGGCGGTGCGCCCCGGATCCTCCGAGAGGAGCAGCGCGCGCCCGTCCGCGGATGGAGCAAAGACGCGGACCGGCGTCCGGATCGGGTCGAAGCCGTGCCGTGGGAGATCGAGATCCCGGACGAGCGAGGGGAGAAGCGGCCCGGCGGTGGCCGCCACCATCGACGCGCGAAAGCCCGGATGGAATTCCTCCGTAACGGCGGTGCCGCCCACGATCAGGCGGCGCTCGAGCACCAGGGGGCGAAACCCGGCCTTCGCGAGGAGCGCCGCGGCGACGAGACCGTTCGGCCCCGCGCCGATGACGATCAGGTCCTGGCGGCCCGCGCCGCTCAAGCCCGGCGCCTCTTCGTATCCGAAAGAAGCACGCCAGCGGCGTTCCTGCCCGGCGCTCCCATGATTCCGCCGCCCGGATGCGTCGCCGAGCCGCACATGTAGAGGCCGCGGATGGGAGTCCGGTACTGTGCCCACCCCGGAGCTGGACGCAGGAAGAAGAGCTGCTCGAGCGTCAGCTCTCCCTGGAAGATGTTGCCCTCGGTGAGCCCGAAGACGCGCTCGATGTCGAGCGGCGTGAGCACCTGCCGGTGGAGGATGTGGTTCCGGATGTTCGGAGCGTGCACGGCGAGCGCGTCGATGACGGCGTCGCCGAACGCCTCGCGATGGTCGTCCCAGTTCCCCTCTTTCAGGTGGTACGGCGCGTACTGGACGAAACAGGACATAACGTGCTTTCCGGGTGGAGCGATCGAGGGATCCGTCAGGGTCGGAATCACGACGTCCATGTAGGGGCGCCGCGAGAACCGCCCGTACTTCGCGTCGTCGTACGCCCGCTCCATGTACTCGACGGAGGGGGAGATCGAGATTGCGCCTCGCAGGTGCTGACCGGCGCCGGGCAGCGAGCGGAACTCGGGAAGGCCGTCCAGCGCGAGGTTCACCTTGCCCGAGGAGCCGCGGAACTTGTAACGCTCGAGGTCCTCGACGAAATCCTCGGGGAGCTCCTTCCGGCCGACCATCTTCAGGAAGGTCAGGCGGGGATCGAGGCTCGAGGATACGACCGCCGCCTCGATCTCTTCGCCGCTCTCGAGCACCACGCCCGTGGCCCGGCCCGAGCGCACGCGGATCTGCGCGATCGGCGCTTGCGTCCGGATCTCGACTCCCGCCTCGCGCGCCGCCGCGGCGATCGCCTCCGAGATCGAGCCCGTGCCGCCCCGCGCGAATCCCCAGGACCGGAACGCGCCGTCAATCTCTCCCATGTAGTGGTGGAGCAGCACGTAGGCGGTGCCCGGTGAGCGCACGCCGAGAAAAGTGCCGATGATTCCCGACGCGGCCATCGTAGCCTTCAGGACGTCGGTCTCGAACCAGCGGTCCAAGAAATCGACCGCGCTCATCGTCATCAGCTGCACCTGGTTCTGCTGGTCGTCTGGACGAAGCTTCTGGAAGCGGCGGCCGATCTTCAGCAGCTCCCAGAGTCCCCGCGGGTCGAGCGACGTCGGGTCCGGGGGCGTCATCGACAGGATCGGTTTGACGAACCGGCCCATCTCGACCATCGCCTTCCCGTACTCCTCGTAGGCCTCTGCGTCGACTTTCGAGTGGCGCGCGATCTCGCGCCGCGTCTTCGCGTGGTCGTTCACGCGCCAGAGGTAGTCGCCGTTTTCCATCGGAGTAAAGGTGCCGTCGAGCGGAAGGATCTCGAGGCCGTGCCTGGCAAGGTCGAGGTCGCGGATGATCTCGGGCCGGAGCAGCGAGACGACGTACGACGCGACGGAAAAGCGGAATCCCGGGAAGACTTCTTCGGTCACCGCGGCGCCACCCAGGATGTGGCGCCGCTCGAGCACCAGGACCTTCCGGCCGGCGCGCGCGAGGTACGCCGCGTGGACGAGCCCGTTGTGCCCGCCCCCGATCACGACGACGTCGTAGCGCTTGCTCATGTTTCGTTTCGCGGGAGTTTATATACTTCGAATCAGTTACTTTGAGGTCGTTCGGATGCCGATCGGAACCGCGGTCCACGAGAAGACGTTCGCGCTCTGCGAGAGCCTGAGCTTCCGCGAGTGGTCCGGGTACTACGCGGTCTCCTCCTATGAGACGCATCACGAGCACGAGTACAACGCGATCCGGAACGCGGCGGCGCTCATCGACGTCTCGCCGCTCTACAAGTACCGCTTGAGCGGACGCGATGCGACACGTCTCGTCGATCGCATCGTCACGCGCGACATGCGGAAGGTCACGGTCGGCCAGGTCATCTACACGCCGTGGTGCGACGAGCACGGCAAGACGATCGACGACGGCACGGTGTCGCGCCTCGAAGAGAACGTGTACCGGTGGACCGCCGCCGATCCGTCGCTGCGCTGGTTCCGCCAGAACGCGGTCGGGCTGGACGTTCAGATCGAGGACATCTCCGAGAAAGTCGCGTCCCTCGCTCTTCAGGGGCCGACCTCGGGGCGCCTCCTCCGGAGCGTGGCGGAGGCGGACATCGAACGGCTGAAGTACTTCCGCGTCACAACCGGAACGATCGAGGGGATCCCCGTCGAAATCTCGCGGACCGGATACACAGGCGACCTGGGCTACGAGATCTGGATCCCGTGGAACGAGGCAGGCCGCGTGTGGGACGCGCTGATCGCGGGAGGCAAGCCCTTCGACGTGCGACCCGCCGGAATGCTCGCGCTCGACGTTGCCCGGATTGAGGCGGGGCTTCTGTTAATCGACGTCGATTTTTCGAGCAGCAAGAAGGCGCTGATCGAATCCCAGAAGTACTCACCTCTCGAAATGGGGCTCGGCCGCCTGGTGCACCTCGACAAGCCGCGGTTCGTCGGCAGGGCGGCCCTCACCGCCGAGAAGAGGCGCGGCCCCGCCCGGACGATTGTCGGCCTCGACATCGACTGGCCCGCGGTCGAGTCCCTCTACGACCGGGTCGGGCTCGCCCCCCAGGTTCCGGCCGCCGCATCCCGCGTCGCGGTCCCGGTGTACGGCGGCCGCGGCCAGGTCGGCAAGGCGACCTCCAGCACCTGGTCGCCGGTCTTGAAGAAGTTCATCGCGCTCGCGACGGTCGATCGGGGGAGCGCCGCCGCCGGGACCGTTCTCGAGTTCGAGCTGACGGTCGAGGCCGTGCGCCACCGCGTTCCCGCCCGCGTCGTCGAAACGCCTTTCTTCCATCCTCCCCGGAAAACGGCGACGCCGATCGCTCGATGATCGATCGGTCCCGGGGGTCGTCGCGATGACGCCTTTGATCGAGGAGGTCATCGGGTCCTACGACCCGAACCGGCCTCTCGCGGAGGCCTGGACGATTCCGGGGAGCTGGTACGTCGACGAGCGGATCGACCGGCTGGAGCGTGAGGCCGTCTTCGCGCGGTCGTGGCAGGTGATCGGCCGATCCGACCAGGTGACCGGCCCCGGCGACTTCGTCACGGCGGAGTTTGCCGGAGAGCCGATCGTGGCGGTGCGCGGCAACGACGGCATCCTGCGCGCGTTCTTCAACGTGTGCCGGCATCACGCCGCGGCAGTCGAGACGCGGGCAGAAGGAAAGACCCACCTGCTGCGATGCCCGTACCACGGGTGGACGTATTCGCTTCAGGGTGAGCTCAAGGGGACGCCCGACTTCCAGGGCGTCTGCGACTTCGACAAAGGGAAGAACGGGCTGCTGCCTGTCGCGGCCGGGGAGTGGGAGGGGTTCGTCTTCGTAAGGCTTTCGCCGGACGGGCCGTCGCTCGCCGAGTTCCTCGGGCCCCTGGTCGATCAGTTCCGGCCGATGAATCTGTCAGGCCTGCACTTCGTCGAGCGCCGGCACTACGCCTTCGACTGCAACTGGAAGGTGTTCGTCGACAACTATCTCGACGGCGGATACCACGTGCCGCACCTCCACAAGGGGCTCGACAGCGTGCTCGACTACGGCAACTACCGGATCGAAAACGGAGATCGGTACTGCCTTCAGTCGAGCCCGGTCGTGCGGGACGGCGCCGAGGCGGAGACCGGAGCGGTCCGCACCGGAGACCGTGCGCTCTACTACTGGATCTACCCGAACTTCATGGTGAACTGGTACGAGGGGCTGATGGACACGAACCTCGTCCTGCCACTCGGCGTCAACCGGACGGAGGTCATCTTCGACTTCTATTTCTCGGACGTGTCCGACTCCGCTCGAGCGCGAAACGCGGCGTCGATTGCAGTCGGTCAGCGCATCCAGGACGAAGACACGGCGATCTGCCACTCGGTGCAGAAGGGCCTGACTTCCAGGGCGTACCGGGCGGGCCGGCTCTCCGTACGGCGCGAAGCCGGGGAGCATCTCTTTCACCGGCTGCTCGCAAATGACCTCAGAACCGGTTTGGCAAGTCGATGAAGCGCCGCCGTTCCGCGCATTGATGCCGACCACCCGGCGCGGTTTCCTGGGCGTTGTGGTCTCCTCCGCGGCTGTTGCGGCCGCCCGGCCCTTCACCGCAGCCGCGCAGACGACTCCGACTCCTGCGACGACGCCGACTCCCGCGCCGCCGGATCCAAAAGCGGAGGCGCTCGTCTCACTCGCGCGGGAACGATACGGCCGCTTCCTCTCCACCGAAGAGCTTTCGATGCTGGATGACCGCGTGCGCGCTCTCGAGCGGCGCGGCGCAAGGCTGCGCGCGGTCAAGCTCGCGAATGGCGAAGAGCCCGCCGCGAGCTTTCGGGCGGGACGGGGGTGACGGCTCACACGCCGAGGACGGCTGCCGCGGACCTTCTTTTCCGGCCCATCGCTGAGCTCGCGCGCCTCCTCCGGTCGCGCCGCCTTTCGCCCATCGCGCTCGTCGAGGCGTCGCTCGAACGGCTCGAGCGCCTCGGACGACCGCTGAACGCGGTGGTCACGCTCTCGGGGCGCGAGGCGCTCGACGAAGCGCGGGAAGCGGAGAAGGAGCTTGCCCGGGGGCACTCCCGCGGTCCGCTTCACGGAATCCCGTACGGAGCCAAGGACCTGCTCGCAGCTCGCGGAATGCCGACCACGTGGGGCGCGGCCCCGTTCCGCGATCAGCGCTTCGACGAGGACGCGACCGTGATCCGACGTCTGCGGGAGGGCGGCGCGATCCTGACGGCGAAGCTCGCGATGGTCGAGCTCGCGGGAGGCATGGGCTACAACAACGCCGACGCGTCCTTCACCGGGCCCGGGCTGAATCCGTGGAATCGCGAGCACTGGAGCGGCGGATCTTCGAGCGGCCCCGGCGCCGCCGTGGCCGCCGGTCTCGTCTCGTTTGCGATCGGATCGGAGACGGTCGGCTCGATCCTCACGCCTTCGGCCTACTGCGGCGTCACCGGGCTGCGCCCCACTTATGGCCGCGTGTCACGGCACGGCGCGATGGCGCTCTCGTGGACCCTCGACAAGCTCGGCCCGCTCGCGCGCTCGGCGGAAGATTGCGGTGCGGTCCTGCGGGCGATCGAGGGACCGGACCCCAGAGATCCCACCTCGGTTCCGGTCGCGCCGTTTCTTCGCCGGCATGCTGGCCGCCGTCTGCGCGTCGGGGTTCTTCGAGGAGCGGCCGACTTCATCCAGGAGGAAGTGGGCCGCAACTTCCGCGAAGCGGTCGCGGTGCTGGAGCGCTTCGCGGAAGTGAGCTCCGACGCGGCGCTGCCGGATTTCCCGTACGGCCTCTGCACCGGGACGATCGTGGCGGCCGAAGGCGCGAGCGCGTTTCTCGAGCTGATCGAGTCCGGAAGATTGAAGGAGCTCCGCGCGAAGGCCGATCGGGTCGGCGGCTACTCGAACGCGATGGTTTCCGCGGTCGACTACCTGCAGGCGATGAGACTGCGGGAAAAGATGCGCGGGCCCGTCGCCGCGCTGTTCGAGCGCTATGACGTCCTCGCCGCGCCGACGCGGGACACGGTCGCCAACCCGATCGCCCTCGACTTCGACAAGTCCTTCCCCGAGCTCGCTCGGGATCGGCCGCAGAATTTTGTTTCGCCGGTCGGCGGACTCATCCAGGCGGGCAATCTCCTCGGTTACCCCGCGCTCTCGATCCCGGACGGATTCGGCCGGGGCGGGCTTCCGACAGGGCTGCAGCTGCTTGCCGCTCCGTTTCGCGAAGACACCCTCGTCGCGCTCGGCGTCGAATACCAGAGGCGCACAGGGTTTCACCTCCGGCGCCCTCCGGAGGCTTAAAGACCGGGTTTCGTCAGCGGTTCCGACGCTCTTCCTGCCTGCGTTCGGCGGCTTCGGGGGCCACTGGAACCCGTTGATCGGCCCGCCGAGACGCTTGGCGGCGCTGCTCGGCGCGCCGGTCGGCTTCAGATTTCTCGGCGTCGGTCTTCGGCTTTTTCTCCATCTCTCGATTCTGACTCATGGACGAAAGTAGTGCCGACAAAAAAGTCCGTAAAAAAAGGTGCGGGGCCCGAAGGCCCCAGCACAGACACCGACACAATCACCGCATGAACGGTTTACGCCAGGCGCTTGCGCCCCGTCATGGCCCGGTAGATGAAAAGGACGACGAGCGCCCCGATCAGCGCGCCGATAAATCCGGCCGGCTCTCCCTCGCGGTAGAGACCGAGCGCGCGACCCAGGAATCCACCGAGAAGCGCCCCTACCATTCCAAGCAGGGTCGTCACGATGATTCCGCCTCCGTCCCGCCCGGGCATGACAAACTTCGCCAGGGCGCCGATCACGAGTCCGAAGATGATCCATCCAAGAATGCCCATCGTTAGTGGCCCTCCTTGGCGGGAGGAGATAGCAAGCTCCACGCCACCGTCGCCTCCGCTCACTCCGGGACGTGCCGTTCGCCCCGGCGAACGGCACCGGCGAGCGGCTCGCCTGTCGGCTCGACCGCTCGCCTCGTCCCTCCGTTCGCTGCGGCTCCCGCCCCGAGAGGCTCCTCCCTCCCTCTGGTCGGGAGACTCCTCTCGGGGCGAGCTTAGCCACCATCGTGGCGGTGGCGCAGCTCTGCTCGCACTCCCGGGGGATGGCGTGGCGACTCAGGGACAGGAAGGGAACACTTGTTGCACCGGGGACCTTTGGAGGAACGCCTATGACTGACCGAACTCTGGACCGCTGCGTGGAACAGCTCAACTCGCTTCTTCGCGGGGAGATCTCCGCTGCGGAGACATACAAGATGGCGATCGAGAAGGTCGGCGGCGACCGGCAGGGGGAGGGCGTCCAGTTGCGCGCTGTCTCCCAGCAGCATGGCGAGCAGGCTCAGCGGCTTCGCGACGAGATCCGCCGTGCGGGCGGCGAGGCCGACGATGCTTCGGGCGCGTGGGGCGCCTACGCGAAGACGATCCAGGGGGCGGCCAGCCTCTTTGGCGACGCGTCGGCTTTGAAGGCCCTGAAGGAGGGCGAGGAGCACGGCCTGAAGGACTATCGCGAGGCGCTCGACTCCGTTGACGAGCCGGCCCGGCGGCTCATTTCCGAATCGCTCATCCCCGCGCAGCAGAGGCACATCACGACCCTCGATGCCCTGATCGCCGCACTGTAGGCTGGTGCGGCGCCAAGCGCCGCCCGTGCACCTTCTTGCGGCGCCAGGACACGCCGCCCCTGCAGGTTCGGGCGGCGCTAGTACACGCCGCCCGTCAGGTGAACGATCGCGGTCCACACCCCGCGAACGAACCGAAAAGTCACGAGGGGTACGAGCACGGCCGCCGAGCACCAGACGATCAGGCTCGTCCGCAGCGACCAGAGCGGGCCGAAGCCCACGCCGATCATCAGGAGGAACGCCGTGAAGAACGTGTTGATGTCGAGCGACCCGACCCACTGTCCGTGCTCGCGGGCGAAGAAGACGCCGCAGGCCTTGCAGTGGTCCCACATAACGAAGTAGCTGCGGAAGAGATCGCCCACCCCGCAGACCGGGCACTTCAGGCGCAGGCCCCGCCAGATGACCCGCTTCCAGTAACCCTCGGGCCACCGCGGCGTTCTCTTCGCCGTCGCGCGCCAGGGAAGAACGGGAGGGACGGGATCTTCCGGGTCCATTCGCGAATGCTAGCCTTTTGCCCGGGCGGGAAGGGGACTCAGGCGATGAAAACCCCGCGGCACCCGTCGATAGCGCGCGGTTGGCGCTGGGCGCTCGCCGTGGATCTACCCGCGCGCATAATTAACCAAGCCCCCCTGTCCCTCGCGTCTATGAAGCCGCCCGGCACGAAAACTGCTTTGCATCGTCCGGGCCCGGCCCACGCCGGTCGTCCCCCCGAAATCCGAACGAAGGAGAAGTCGATGGCCCGATCCAGATTTTCCGCCCGAGACCTTGCCCCCGTGTTGATCCCCCTCGTGACCCGCGTGGCCGTGCCGATGGCGATGCGCAGCTTCCGCAAGGGCTCCAACGATCTGAACGACGCGTTTGAAGGCGTGCGCGATCGGACGGACAAGAACGTGAAGCGAACCCGCTCGGACTTCGACGATGTCCGCGATGAAGCTGTCGTCCGCGGGCGCAAGCTCGTCGACGAAGCGGTCAAGCACGGCACCGAACTTCTCGACATGATCAGCTCGAAGGGCGTCGGCGCCGCCGAAGACTGGGCGAAGGCGATTACGAAGCCGAAGCGCAGCTTTCCCTGGGGCAAGCTTCTGGCCGTAGCGGCCATCGCCGGGGTCGGCGTGATGATCTACAACCGCGATTAAGCGGGTTACCCGGGAATCGCGAATCGGGAACGATCCCGAAAAACAAGAGGCAGCCGATCCGGCTGCCTCTTTGTTATTCGTTCGACTCTCGACTCTCGACTCTCGACTCTCCGCTCCCGATTCCCGCTCAGCGCGCCGCGAGCTTCTTGTACTTGATCCGGTGCGGCTGGTCGGCTTCCATCCCTAGGCGGCGCTTCCGGTCGGCTTCGTAGTCCTGGTAGTTGCCCTCGAACCAGACCGTGCGGCTGTCGCCTTCGAACGCGAGGATGTGCGTGGCGATCCGGTCGAGGAACCACCGGTCGTGGCTGATGACCACCGCGCAGCCGCCGAAATCCAGCAGCGCATCTTCGAGCGCCCTCAGCGTGTCCACGTCGAGGTCGTTGGTCGGCTCGTCCAGAAGGAGGACGTTGCCGCCCTTCTTCAGGGTCCGAGCGAGGTGAAGCCGGTTGAACTCGCCCCCGGAAAGATCTCCGATTCGCTTCTGCTGGTCCGAACCCTTGAAATTGAACATCGAGACGTAGGCGCGCGACGGGATCTCGCGCTTTCCGACGATGATCCGGTCGAGCCCGTCCGAGATCTCGTCGTGAACGCTCTTCGACGGATCCGGCCGGTCGCGGTCCTGGTCGACGTACGAAGCGATCACGGTGTCGCCGACGACGAGCTTGCCGCCATCCGGCTTTTCCTGGCCCATGATCATCTTGAACAGCGTCGTCTTGCCGGCGCCGTTCGGGCCGATGATTCCGACGATCCCGCCGCGTGGCAGGTCGAAGGAAAGGTCTTCCATCAGCACCCGGTCGCCGTAGGACTTGCGCACCTTCTCCGCCCGCACGACGACGTCGCCGAGGCGCGGACCCGGCGGAATGAACAGGTCGGCCGTCTCGCCGCGCGCCTCCGGGCCCTTGTCGGCGAGCAGGGTTTCGTACTTCTCGAGCCGGGCCTTGCTCTTCGCCTGGCGCGCGCGCGGGGACATCTTCACCCACTCGAGCTCGCGCTTCAGCGTCCGGCGCTTCGCCGACTCCTGCTTCTCTTCCATCTCGAGCCGCTGCTCCTTTTGCTCGAGCCAGCTCGTGTAGTTCCCCTCCCACGGGATGCCCGCGCCGCGGTCGAGCTCCAGGATCCAGCCCGCGACGTTGTCGAGAAAGTACCGGTCGTGCGTGACCGCGACGACGGGGCCCGGGTACTCCGCGAGGTGCCGCTCGAGCCATGCGACGGATTCGGCGTCGAGGTGGTTCGTCGGCTCGTCGAGGAGGAGGAGATCGGGCCGCTCGAGGAGGATCTTGCAGAGAGCC
>JBBROA010000136.1:0-9900 GCA_038229875.1 Thermoanaerobaculia bacterium
TCCGGCGTCTTCGTGACGTAATGGATGCCGTCATTCCGGAAGAGGTCCTCGAGCGGAAGCTCGCGCGTTCCCGAGGCCGACACGAGGCGCACGCTGGCGCCGAGCGCAATCAAGACCGGGACGGAATCCGCGGACTGGACCGCGACACAACGGGGCGACCCCGGAGCGACCCAGCAGATCTGGCCATCTTTCTTCATGCAGAAATCGATCGCCTGACGCCATTCGAAATTCTGGTCGTAGTAGTTGCAGCGGGTATCCAGGAGAAGGTTCCCGCCGATCGTCCCCATGTTCCGCAGAAGGGGTGTCGAAATCTCGGCGATCGCGTGCGCGAGGCCCGGGTGCGCCTCCCGGAGGCGCGGGTCGTTCTCGAGGTCCGAGAGAATCGCCCCGGCCCCGATCGCGATGCCGTCCGGGGCAAAAGTGACCCCTCGGAGCTCCTCGAGGCGGCTGATCGTGATCACGGCGGCCGGCGTCTGCTGGCGCCTCTTCATGTTCGGGTACAGGTCCGTTCCGCCCGCGACGAACAGCGCGTCGGGGCCGGCCTCGGCCCGCATCGCGACGGCGTCGGAGACCGTGCGCGGCACAAAGTAGCGGAATTTCGGAAGGCGGAGCATGTGGGTCGGCTTTCAGCGATCAGCTATCAGCGATCGGCCGTCAGCTTTTCCTGACGCCGCCCGCGCCCGTCGCGACCAGGTCGCGTGCGCGTCCATCCCCGCCTTCCGCAGGCGTCGGAATCCGGACGGCCTCGGGGTAAGGGATCGCGGGGAATTTCGTCGGACCGACGCGGCCCGGCCGTCCCGCCGCCTTCGCCTTCAGCGCGCGGAGGATTTTCTCGGGGGTGACGGGGATTTCGTCGACCCGGACGCCGACCGCATCGAAAACTGCATTGGCGACCGCCGGCGGGATCGGCAGAAGCGGCCCCTGGCCGACCTCCTTGGCGCCGAATGGCCCGTTCGGATCCGGGTCTTCGACGAGCAGCGTCACCATTTCCGGCATCTCGAGAGTCGTCGGGCTCTTGTATTCGAGCATCGAGGGCGCCTTGTGCATCACGTTGCCGTTGACGTCCGCGCGGTACGCCATGTCTTCCATCATTGCCTCGCCCAATCCCATGTACACGGAGCCTTCGACCTGGCCGACGACCAGAACGGGATTGATGCATTTCCCGACGTCGTGCGCGATCCACACTTTCGGGACGGTGTAGATCCCGGTCGCCGGATCCACTTCCACTTCGACGACGGCGGCGGAATAGGAGTACGCCGGCGACGGTCCGACGCCCGCGCCTCGATAGCGACCGGCGGAGGGCGGAGGCGTGTACGAGCCGACTGTCCCGATCGTCCCGAACTTCGACTCCGCCGCGATGACCGCGTCGGAAAACGAAAGGCCTTTCTCCGGGTCCTCGACGTCGAAAACGCGACCTTCCGCGAACGCAAGACGCACGCCCGGAACCCCGAGCTTTTCGCCGGCCGCGGCGACTAAGAGCTCGCGGGCCCGCTCGGCCGCCTGCAGCGCCGCGTTTCCGGTCATCAGCGTCACGCGCGAGGAATAGGACCCGAGATCGACCGGAGTGAGGTCCGTGTCTGCGGTGACGACGCGGATGTCGAACGGGTCGATCCCGAGCACCTCCGCCACGATGTACGCGAGCACCGAGTCGCTCCCCTGCCCGATGTCCGTCGATCCGCAGAACACCGTTACCCCGCCACTCCGGTCGAGCTTCAGCTGGACTCCGGATTGCGGCATGGCGTTCCAGTAGATGGGCAGGCCGGCTCCGCAGATGTAGGAAGAGCACGCGAGCCCGAGACCCCGCCCGGGAGGCATGCGGCCGCGGCGCTCCTTCCACCCGGACGCCTCGACGACTTTCTCGATGCAAGCGCCGAGACCCATCGACCCGATCCGGAGGAAGTTCGCTGTGATCGACGACGGCGGCTGCAGGTTCGCAAGGCGCATCGCCGCCGGATCGAGGCCGAGGTCGCACGAGATCTTGTCGAGCTGGGCTTCCAGGGCGAACCGAGGCTGCGGCGTTCCGTGGCCGCGCTTGGGACCGCAGGGCGGCTTGTTCGTGAAGACGCGGGCGCCGTCGAACCGGTACGCGGGAACCGGGTACGTCACGGTCTGGAGCGCGCCCGAGTAGTAGGTCGAGGCGACCCCGTAGGAACCGTAAGCCCCGCCGTCGAGCGCCGTTTGAAAGTGCATGGCGGTGATCGAGCCGTCGAGCTTCACGCCGGTGCGCGCCCGCATGAGGATCGGGTGCCGACCGCGGTGGCAGTAAAAGACCTCTTCGCGCGTCAGGCAGATCTTCACGGGACGGCCGGTCAACCGGGAGAGGTGCGCGACGACGATCTCGTGGTTGAAGGGATCGGACTTGCCGCCGAACCCGCCGCCGTTCGGCGTCGCGATCACCCGGATGCGGGAGGCGGGCATCTCGAGCACCTTCGCCAGGGCGCGGTGGACGTAGTGCGGAGTCTGTGTCGAGCTCCAGAGCGTGAGCTTCCCGTCGGGGCCGAAGTCCGCGAGCGCCGCGTGCTGCTCGAGCGGAAGGTGCGTGTTGCCTTCGTAGAAGAAGAGGTCGTCGTAGATCCTGTCGGCGCGCGCAAAACCCTCGTCGACGTCGCCGAACTCCATCGAGACGAGCTTGTGGAAGTTGTCGCGGTCTCCATACTCGTGGATCCGGGGTGTCGGGTTTTCAACCGCCTGCTCGATCGAGCCGATGTTCAGCAGGTCCTCGTAGTCGACCTCGATCGCGGCGAGCGCTTCGTTCGCGGTGTTCTCGTCGATGGCGGCCACCGCCGCAATCGGATCGCCCACGAAACGGACCCGCTCAAAGCAGAGAGCGTGCTCGTCCTGCGACACGGGAAGGATCCCGAACGGCAGGGGAAGGTCGCGTCCCGTCGCGACCGCGACGACGCCCGGGAGTGAGGCCGCCTTCGAGACGTCGACCCGCCGCAGAATCGCGTGCGCGCGGCGTGAGCGGAGCAGCTTGCAGTGAAGCATTCGAGGGAGAACGAGGTCGTCCGCGAAGCGCGTCTGGCCCGTAACCTTCGCGGCCGCATCGACTTTTTCGTAAGGCCGCCCCACCACCCGCGTGCGCGGCTTCATCGCGCGGTTCCCGGCGGAGTTGACCGCGGAGTACCGCGGCCGTCTCGCTCCCCCTGGTCGCTGCGCTCCGGCTCGACGATTCCCGGCTCCCGATCGAGTTGACCGCGGAGTACCGCGGCCGTCTCGCTCCCGTTGGTCGCTCGGCTCCCCGGTTGCCAGACAGGCAGGAGGCCGCTCTCGTCGAAGTCCGTGCCGTAGAGCGTCTCCCGGCGCGGGACCGCCGCTTCGCCGCGGAGCCGCGCCGCGGCGAGCTCGACCGCTTCGAAGATTTTGATGTACCCCGTGCACCGGCAGATGTTTCCGGCGAGTGATTCCTGAATCTGCCGGAAGGACGGAGATGGATTCGCGTCCAGCAGCGCCCGGGCAGTCAACAGGAAGCCCGGCGTGCAGTAGCCGCACTGGGCGGCTCCGAGCTCGGCGAACGCCTTCTGGAGCGGGTGGAGGCCGGTGGCGCTCGCCATCCCCTCGATCGTCTCGACCGCCCGGCCCTGGCACTCGAGCCCCAGCACCAGGCACGACAGAACGGGCCTTCCGTCGACGAGCACCGCGCACGCGCCGCACTCGCCGAGCTCGCAGCCGTGCTTGGTTCCGGTGAGCTGCAGGTCCTCGCGAAGGACCTCGAGGAGGGTCTTGTAGGGGGCGAAAGAGACTTCGACCGGCTCGCCATTCACACGCAGCGCGATCGAGGCTTTGGAGGGATGGAAATGGTCTGACGGCGCCATATCAGATCGATGGTAATCCGTTCAGGGATAAGAAGAAAGGGCAGTGCCTTTAACCGACCGGTCAGACGACTGACGAGTTAGCGCAGGCCCCTCGTCCGCGAAGCTCGCCACCACGGGTCTCACGCGTCTTGTCAGGCTCGATGTCCTGACTCTCACCGCGGCCGCGCCCCCGTCGCGCGTGGAGAGAGGTCGGAGCTGCGCCTGGCTGGTGGATAAGCTCGCATCGAGAGGAGTGTCCCGACCAGAGGGAGGGAGGAGCCTCTCGATGCGGGAGCCGCAACGAACGGAGGGACGAGGCGACGGTCGAGCCGACAGGCGAGCCGCTCGCCGGTGCCGTTCGCCCGCGGGCGAACGGCACGTCCCGGAGAGAGCGGAGGCGACGTGGAGACCGCATCCGGCCGAGCCGCCGGCCGGTGCCGTTCGCCGCGCACGGCGAACGGCAGCTCCCACAGTGAGCGAAGGCGACGGTTACTGGTTTCGGAACGTCACGATGATGTCCGCGTGGCCCTGCCGGCTCGCGTTCTCGAGATCCGTCCGGGTCGTGATGCGCGAAGAGTCGATGCCGTGGCGCTCGACCAGGTACTGGCGGGCGTTTTCCGCCCTCTGCCGGGCGAGGGACTCGCCGCGGGCGCCGCGCGTCGCATCGGGGAAACCCACGACCTCGACGGTCGCCCGCGGGTTGTCCCGGAGGCGCAGCGCCACCGCGTCGAGACGCGCCTTGGCGATGTTCGTCAGGCGGGCCTTGCCGCGGTCGAAGTCGATCGTGTCCGTCGTCGGCTGCCGGGGCGCCGGGGGCGGTGTCGCGACCGGCGGCGCCGGGGCGGGCTCGGGCCGCATCGGCGCGGCCGGAGGGGCCGGGGGCGCGGGAGCCGGAGCGGGCGGCGTGATCACCGCGGGCTGCGCGCGCCCGCCGAAGTGAAAGAGGACGCCGATGTTCGGCTGCAGGTCCAGGCGCCCGGCTTGATCGTACGGACCGAACTGATCGGTCAGAGTCGTGTGGAAGTTGTACTGGCCCTTCATCTCGAGACGCATCCCGACGACCTTGTTGAACCGGTACTCGGACCCGAACGCCGCGTACGCGATCGGAACGCCCTTGCCTCGGAAATAGGGCACCTGGCGGCTGGCTCCGCCGCCGGCCGCGACGTACGTGTTCCAGCCCGGCAGGCGCGGGGTGAAGTCCCACATGGCACCGGCGGTGAACTCCCAGTAGCTCGGGACGCGGTCGGGACGGGTGAACTGGCCCGTCAGCTCGATCGCCAGGTTGTCGGTGAAGAAGTGACCAAAACGCCCTCCCAGGAAGAGGAAGTCGTTCTGGTCCACGTCACAGCGGCAGTACACGTCTTTATGGCCAAAGAACGTCATCCCGATGTGCGGGCCGACGTACGTTTCCCCGGCGAGCGCCGCCTTCGGAGCGAACCCGTCGCTCACCTCCGTGGCCGGCTGCGCCGACAGGCCCGCCGCCGCGAGAAGCAGCACCGCACCCGCGGCCAGAACTCCCGATCTCAATTTCGCCATCTTCAAGCCTCCGCGCGCACGCGCTCCAGGTCGTTTCAACACTTGTTCAAAAAGAGGAAGCCACCGGCGTTCTGCCCCGAGGTCACGGTGACGGTGTACGTCTGCGCTGCCGCCGGGCTGCCGGGGAACGTCTGTAAGAAGTTCGCCGGCAGGATCTCCGAGAGCACGTAGGTGCCGGGAGCGACGCCGTCGAAGCGGAACGCCCCGTCCGCTCGCGACGTCGTTTGACGGCTCGTGCCGTCCGCTGCCGTCAGAACGAAGACGATCCCTTCAAGCGGACGATCGATTCCGTCGACGACCCCGTTGCTGTTCAGGTCGAGGATCTTGGTTCCCGACACCGAGCCGGCGTTGCCCGGTCCGGTAACCTGGTTTCCGAAGAGAACGCCGGTGCGGGCTTCGCCGCCCGCGACGGTGACGGAGATCACCCCTGCCC
This sequence comes from Thermoanaerobaculia bacterium, assembly GCA_038229875.1. Lineage (GTDB taxonomy): Bacteria > Acidobacteriota > Thermoanaerobaculia > UBA5066 > Gp7-AA6 > JALYUA01. Next base: position 5,764 of record JBBROA010000136.1, read on the forward strand.
CTCCCGGCGCCGTCTGCGTGAAGCCGACCGGGACGACCTCGGAGACGTGGTAGGTCCCGGGCGCCACGCCGCTGAACGTGAAGCTGCCGTCCGCGGCCGTCGTTGTTTGAACGCCGGTGCCCGTGCCGCCCGGCCCCGAGAGCCGGATCGTCACACCCGCGCCGCCCGGCTCGCCGGCATCGAGGACACCGTTGCCGTTGACGTCGATGAACTTCGAGCCGCTGATTGAGGCGGGCGTCACGAGGGCCTGATTTCCGAAGACGAGACCTGCGACGGTGCGCGTCGTGACGTTCAGGGTCGCCGGCCTGGTCCCCGGAGCCGCCGGCAGCGTCTGCCGGAAGCCCGCCGGAACTGTCTCCGTGACGGTGTACGTGCCAAAGGGAACTCCGGTGAAGGTGAACGTCCCGTCCGAGCCCGTCACGACGGTGCGCGGCGTGAAGCCGAGCGGTCCGGAAATCGTGAATGTCACGTTCGGCTGGCCGACCTCTCCCGGATCGCGGACGCCGTTGCCATTCGTGTCGAGGAACTTCGTTCCCGAGATCGTCCCGGTCAGAATTCCGCGGAAGTTGCCGAATACGTTGTTGATCGAGCTGCCGCCGGACACGGACGTCACGGTGATGAACCCGCTCGCCGGAGTTGTCTGCGTAAATCCGGTCGGTGCCGTTTCGACCAGGAAGTACGGGCCAGGCGTCACGTTGGTGAAGAGGAAATTTCCGTTGACGTCGGTCACCGCTGACCGGCTCACTCCCGGAGCGGCCGGTGTGCCGGGGAAGAGGCTGATGGTGACTCCCGCAAGAGACGGCTCGCCCGGATCCCGAACCCCGTTGGCGTTCAGATCTTCGAACTTGATGCCGCCGATCGCGTTCGGGATGAGCTGGTTCGCGAAATCGAGGCCGGTGAAATCCGCGTCGCAGACCGAGATGAAGTACCCGAAATCGCTCGCGAGGAGCCTGCGCGATATCCGCCGGTTCAGGGGTCCGGTCTGACTGAACCCGAGCGGAGGTCGCTCGGTGATGTGGTACCCCGCGCCGCCCGCGAGGCCGCAGATCTGGAACGAGCCATCGGCGCCGGTCAGACCGGTCAGCGCCGGGCCAGGACCGCCCTCGGCGCGGATCTCGACTCCGGCGATCCCCGTCTCGCCCCCGTCACGGATGCCGTTGCCGTTCGTGTCGGCGAACTTCACGCCCGAGACGCAGAACGTGGGCTGGCAATTGCGCTTGTCCTCCACCCGGAAGGCGAGGATGCGCGAAAACTCGGGACGAAAGCCGTGGAAGCACCCGGCGCCGCAGTCGTTGCCGGGCGTGTCGGTCGGCCCGACGAACTGGGCCGCCGGAGTGATCCAGACGAGATAGCCCGCCTGCCCGGCGCCCACGTCGTTGAAGGGCGAAAGCGAGACGGAGCCCGAGCCGCACGCGGAGGTCGGACCCGCGGTGTGTGTCTGGATGACAGGAGGGGGCAAAGTTGGAAGAGGGCCTGGCGTCGGATTGGGATCGAGAACGCCGCCGGTGACTTTGAACCGGCGCGCGGAGGCGGCGTCGGTTGAGAGCAGGTGCTGCGCGGAGGCGTCGGTCACCTGAAAGTAGTAAGTGCCGTCGGAGAGGAAGTCGGTCGACTGGCACGGAGCGCCGGAGCCGGCGACCGTCAGGAAGACGTCGTCTCGATCCGAGAAGACGCGAGAAGGCGAGCCGCCGCCGTCGAGCGTTCGAATTGCACCGGGAACCTGAGCGAAGGCGGGAAGGGCGCAGACGGAGAGGGCAACCAGGGAAACAAAAAGACGGACCGACTTCATGCCGACTTCCTTCCTCGTACCTGAGCGGGTGGTCATCAATTCGAACCTCGATCTTCTGGGCGGATGCATGCAAGCAAAGTGCCCAACGACAAAGACGTTAGACGGGCGCCGTGTAGAGGTACATTCGTCGCCCGGCCGGCGGCGGCACAGGAGCCGTCGGCTGATCGGTATTGTGATCGAAAACGTGGAGATCGCGCAGGGAAAAATTTGAGGAACGACGGCGCGCGCGGAAGCAAGGAGAAAACAATGCGGATAACCGCCTTCGGGATAACGGACAAGGGACAGCGGCGCCCCAACAACGAGGATGACCTGGCGATCGTCGATCTGGCGGCGGGCCGAAACGTGGACGATCTCGCCGTGAAGGACCTTTCCGTTGGAGATCCCGGCATCCTTCTCGCGGTTTGCGATGGCGTCGGCGGGCGGCGCGCGGGGGAAGTCGCGTCTGCGCTCGCGCTGTCCGAGCTCGCCGCCGAAATGGAGGCGGCGGGAGACTGCCCGCGCCGAAGCCTGTTTGGAGAAGCCGTCGAGCGCGTGAACCGCGCCGTGTGGAAGAAAGCACACGAAGACCCGCGGCTCGACGGAATGGCGACGACGCTCACCGCCGCGGTCGTGTGCCGGCACCGGGCGATCCTCGCGCACGTCGGCGACTCGCGCGCCTACCTCATGCGCGGCGGAACGGTCCGTCAGGTCACGCGCGATCAGTCGTTCGTCCAGTCGCTCGTCGCCGGGGGGGCCCTCACCGAGGAAGAGGCGGAGCATTCGCCTTACAGAAACGTGATCCTCCAGGCAGTCGGCAGAAAGAAATCCGTGGAGGTCGCGCTCGACGCGTGCGAGCTCGAGGACGGCGACGTGATCGCCCTGTGCACGGACGGGCTCTCCGAAAAGTGCGCGAAGGAGGATCTCGCCCGCGAGCTCTCCGGCCCCGATCTCGCGCAGGGGGTCCGCTCGCTGGTCGCGCTCGCCAACGCGCGCGGCGGTGAAGATAACATCACCCTGCTCGCCGCCCGCATCGCCGTCTGAGCGGCGGCCGTCCCGAATTCCCGGGAGCCCCTTCCGCGGACCGACTTGCCGGTATGCTGCCGGAAACCCGAGGTGGTCCCATGGATTTTGTGCGAAGGAAGGTGCGTCTTCTTCTGGCCGCGTCGTTCTTCTGCGCGATGCCCGCTCTCGCCGACCAGACCGTCACCATCGGCCCCACGCTCACGTTCAACCCTTCGACGGTCACGGTGGCGCCCGGCGAAACGGTGACCTGGGTCTGGGCGGCCGGCCCCCACTCGACGACGAGCGACGCGACCGCGGGTCCTGAGACCTGGAACTCGGGGGTCCGAAGCGGCGGGGCCGCCTTCTCTCACCTTTTCACGACGCCCGGCTCTTACCCTTATTACTGTTCCGTGCACAGCTTCCCCGGGGGGGCGTCGATGAACGGAGTCGTTCTGGTGGTCCTGCCGCCCTCGCCCACCTCCACGGCCGTCGCCGCTCCGACCGCCACCGCAACCCCCCTTCCTGCGGCGACCCCGTCGGTCACGACGGCTCCTCAGGGAGCGCCCGCGGTGCCGGACCTTGGATTTTCCGCCCGCGCGCTCCTCCTCGTGGCGCTCGCGGTGGCCGGAGTCCTGCTGCTCTTCGGAAATCTCCCGCGGTGACCGTCGCATCGGGAAGGGTTCCATTATCATCGGTCCCTCCATCGCGCGATTTGCTCCCGGCCGCGGGTCCTCCTGACCGATGAAATACCTCACCGCGCCCTACATCTCGCTTTCCGCCGCGCTCGCGTTCACCGTGACCTTCGCTCTGGTGCCGGCTGTGCGGAAAGTCGCGTTCGCCACGGGATTCCTGCACCGGCCCCGGGCGGACCGGTGGGAGTCGGGACCGCAGAGAAAAGCGCTCTTCGGGGGAATCGCGATTCTCGCCGGCTTCTGGGTTGGACTGATCGCGAGCGCGCACGACCTGACTCTCTGGGGCTGGAAGATCCTTCTCGCGGGAAACCTCGCGTTCGCGCTCATCGGGTTTCTCGACGACCTGCTCGAGTTCCGGCCGGCAACCAAGGTTCTCCTGCAGCTGATGGCCTCGCTCGTCCCGATCGCCTTCGGCCTGAGGATCCCCGGCCTGCACCCCGTCGCCAGTCAGCTCATTTCGATCGGCTGGATCCTGATCGTGGTCAATGCGGTAAACCTTCTCGACAACATGGACGGGCTCGCGGGAGGGATCGCGGCGATCGCCGGCTTTTTCCTCCTCCTCCACGGCCTGCAGAATCAGAACGCGCCTCTGGTCCTCGCGGCCGCCGCTCTCTGCGGGAGCTGCGTGGCCTTCCTGCGCTACAACTTTCCCCCGTCGTCGATCTTCATGGGCGA
>JBBROA010000137.1:0-9819 GCA_038229875.1 Thermoanaerobaculia bacterium
AATAGCTCTCGACTCTGTGGGGTCGTCTTTGCTTTGCTATGCAGGTTCATCCGGGCCTCCTCGTTGGCTCGCTGCCGGCTTCCACCAACAGCTTCCCACCGCTGCGCCCGGGTGAACAACCTCTTGAGCCTTTACAGCTAGGGTCGCCACCTGCCCGCCTGTCTCCTCACCCCGACCCTCTCTCCGATCGGGAGAGGGAGCGGAAAAGAGCAGATCTGCTTCCGGTGGAGAACGGGAGGGACGATCAGGATCACGATCAGTAACCGAAGAGTCTCGGGAGGTACGTCCCCAGCAGGTACCCTCCCCCGCCCGTCAGGACTCCGACGGCGAGCACCTCGAGGGCGCTGCTGACGACGTTGATTCGCGCCACGCGTCCGCGCGCGACGCCGACGGCGATGAGGGTCAGGAACGTGAGACCGATCGAAAGGGGGAGCGCCGTGCGGATGGGTTGGAAGAAATACGGCATCAGCGGAATGATCGAGCCGACCAGGTACGACACGCCGATCGTCGCTCCCTCGCCCACCCGGACCGTCTTTGGCTCAGGATCCAGGCCGAGCTCCTTCTGAACCATCGTCGTCGAGAACGCGCGCGAGCTCGTCTGGAGCTTCTCCGCGATGATCCGCGCGTCCGAGGTCTTGATGCCCTCGTTCTCCAGGAGCAGCACCATTTCCTGGAGCTCGTACGCGGGGTTCTCCCGGATGCTCTGACGCTCGTCACGGATCTCCGCCTGTTGAACCTGGGCTTCCGCCTTTCCGGAAAGGTATTCGCCGGCGCCCATCGAGAGCGCTCCCGCGAACGCCTCGGCGAGCCCCGCAATGACGACGGCCCTGGTGCTGCCGGTCCCCCCGGCCACGCCGGTGACGACCCCGAGAGGCACCAGGAGCCCGTCCATCGATCCGAAAACGAACTGACGGATCCGCCCGCGCCTTTCGACGCGCGTCTTCTCGGCCAGCAGCCGGGCCCGGTCCGGCCCGCCGGAGAAAGCGGCCCCCGTCTCGACGCTCATGAATGGTGCTTTCGCATGAATGACCCATTCGCAATTCCGGGGCCACGCGGGCAATTCCGGGCCGCGCCGGCGAAGATCGCGTTCTCTACCGGAGAAGATGGCTTGACGGACGTCCCTATAGTTCGATAGATTTCGATTTATGGACTCGATGCCTGAGATCCGCCCGGCGACGTCGCGGGATTACCCGGCGGTGGCAGATCTTCTGTCGGGATCCGGCCTTCCCACGGCCGGGTTGGACGAAACGCTTCCCCAAGCGCTCGTCGCGGTCGGGGCGGATGGGCGCGTGGCGGGCTGCGTCGCTCTGGAGCTCTACGGCGACATCGCTCTCCTGAGGTCGCTCGCCGTCGCGGCGGCCCTCCGGGGGTCGGGGCTCGGAGAGCGGTTGGCCCGCGAGGCCCTGCGGCTGGCGTCTTCCGTCGGCGCGCACGACGTCTATCTCCTGACCGAGACCGCGGCGGGATTCTTCCCGCGGTTCGGTTTCATCCAGGAGGATCGGACGCTCGCCCCGGTTCCCCTGAAGGCGTCTGTCGAGTTCCGATCCGCCTGTCCCTCGAGCGCCGTCCTGATGCACCTGGCGGTGCCCGCTTGAAGCCGGACGTCGACATCGTCACGGTGTGCAAAGCGCTCGGGGACCCGACCCGTCTGAAGATCCTCGACCTCCTGAAGTCCAAAGGCCGCTCCTGCTGCGACCTCATCGGCCGCGAGGAACGCGGCTTGTGCGCCTGCGACATCGAAGAGGCGGTGGGCCTTTCGCAGGCGGCGATTTCCCACCACATGGCTCTGCTGCGGCGCGCGGGTCTGGTCCGCGCGGAGAAGCGCGGCCGTTGGATGTACTACTCGCGCAACGACGCGGCGATTGCCGGCATCGCGGAGGCGCTCGCCCGGGCCGTCTAAAAAAATCGCCACTATGCATCGAACTTTGTCGATGCAGTATCAGGAGGGTTCCGTCATGGGTTCTTCCGTCCACGTCTCGCTCGTGGTGTCGGATCTCACGAAATCGATCGACTTCTATCGAGGGGTTTTCGGGGAGCCGAAGAAACACAAAGCGGATTACGCGAAGTTCGTCAACTCCGAGCCGGAGCTCCACCTCGCGCTGCGTCCGGGCCTCGCGGGGCCGCTGGCGCGGGCGCTCTCAATCACCTCGGAATCCGCGTGGATTCGACCGAGGAGGTCCGCCGCTGGCGCGAGGAGATCAAGCAACGCGGCGTCGTCTCCGAAGAAGAAAAACGAGAAGACTGCTGCTACGCGCTTCAGGACAAGTTCTGGCTCACGGATCCCGACGGAAACCGCTGGGAGGTCTACACGGTGATCGAGGACCGCGACGCCGTCGATCTACCCGCCGCCGCCGCGTGCTGCAGCCGTTGAAAACAACGGGGGACGCGCCGGCCACCCGGAGCGGGCCGGCGCGGGTTCTGTTTCTCTGCACCGGAAATTCCGCGCGCTCGCAGATTGGGGAGGCGCTTCTCCGTCACATGGGAGGAAACTCTTTCGCGGTGTTCAGCGCCGGGAGTCAGCCGCGCGCTTCCATCCACCCCCTGGCCCGAGAAGTCGTTCGCGAGATCTACGGGATCGACATGAAAGGCCAGCATCCGAAGGGCATCGACGACCTCCCTGGGCCTTTCGACTGGATCATCACCGTCTGCGACCGCGCCGCGGACTCGTGTCCTCTCCCTCCTCCGGCCGGCGGAATCCTTCGCTGGAGTCTCGAAGATCCGGCCGAAGCGCCGGGGAGCCAAGGGGAAAGGAAGGAAGCGTTCCGGAAGACCGCCCGCGAGCTCCACCGCCGGATCGCGGAGTGGCTCCAATCCGCCCCGAGCGCACGATGACGCATCTTGTCGAATCGCCCTCCGGCCTTGCGAGCGGCGCGCCTCGCCCCGCGCCTTCGCGATCGATTCTGATTCGCTCTGTGGCGGAAGGGGTCGGGACTTTCTTTCTCCTGATCGCGGTCGTGGGATCCGGAATCGCCGGCGAGCGTCTCGCCGGGGGAAACGCCGCCATTGCGCTTCTCGCGAACTCGGCGGCCACGGGCGCCGGCCTGGCCGCGTTGATTCTCGCGTTCGGGCCGGTCTCCGGCGCGCACTTCAATCCCCTCGTCAGCCTCGTGGAGGCCTCCTTTCACGAGCTTCCCCGGAGCGACGTCCCGTTCTACGTCCTGGCGCAGTCGGTCGGAGCCGTCGCCGGAGCCGGGGCGGCTCATCTCATGTTCGGACTCCCGCTCTACGCGGCATCCCGCCACGTCCGAACCGGCGCTCCCCAGTGGCTGGCTGAAACGGTCGCGACCTTCGGACTCGTCATCGTCATTCGCGGGGCCGCGCGTCTTGGGACGGTCGCGGTCGCGATCGCGGTGGGCTGCTACATCGCCGGGGCTTACTGGTTCACCGCCTCCACCTCCTTCGCCAACCCCGCGGTCACACTCGCGCGAAGCCTCACCGATTCGTTTTCAGGGATTCGACCCGCCGATGCCCCCGGGTTCGTGGCCGCGCAACTGGCCGGCGCCTGGGCGGGCGCCGGGTTCTCGCGTCGAGTCTTCCATCTTCCGGATTGAGACGATCCGCACAGCACCCAGGCCTTCGCCATCTTGTCCGTCGTCGCGACGAGGTCCTCGGGATGGATCGTCCCGGCGCTCGCAGACACGGCAGCCACCGTCGTCGCGTTCGATCGGGTCAACGACCGCGTTCATTTCGCGAGCGACGTCGCGACGGGCGCCATCGTGGGGACCGTCACGGGCCGGTTCCTCGCAGCGCGCCATCGGGGGCAGGCCGACGAACGGCCACACCCCGTGGAACTCGAGGTCGCCCCGATGCGGAACGGGATACAGGCTCGAGTGCATTTCTGATTCAGCGAACCCTGGGCTAGAATCCGCCTTCCGATTCACGTCCGGCTTCGTAGCCCGGCCGTCTCGGGAGAGCACTTCGGCTCTCGCCGACTCGTCCCCGACACAGGAAACCCACGCCCCATGAAGCCGGTTCGGGTCGCCATCCTCGGAAATCGCGATGACTCGTTTGTGCGCCCGATGTCCGAAGGACTGGAGCGCATGGTGACCCGCGCGGGCGGCCAGCCCGACCTGATCGATACCGGTCTCGAAGCGCTGCGCCGGCTCGGCCGCCAGAACGTCCGAACCGAGCTCCGGAAGCTCATCCGGGAAGTGCCGTCGGAACGGCGTTTCGTCGACCGGCTCCGCGCCTGTCACGTGATTGTCGTGGTCGACAGCGCGCCTCGCCCCTTCCTTCGAGGCGTCTGGCAGATCGAAGAGCTTCGCCGGCTGCTTCCCGAGAAGCCGATCGTGCTCTACGACCTCTCCTATCTCGGGACCCGGCCTTCGATGCCGCGGTGGCTTCGGGAGGGAAATCTCGAGAAGGGGCTGCCGCCGGGCGGCTTCGGCCTCGAACGTTTCGACTGGTACCTCTGCGCTTCGGTGGTTACCGAGGTGGGTTTCCCGCCGGACCCCCAACCGTGCACCGTCGTCGGCCTCGACGTCGACGATCTCAGCCTCTGGCCGGAGCGAAAGCGGGAGTTCCGCGCCCTCATCGACTTCGAAGATCCCTCGGACGACGGAAACCGCGCGCTCCAGATCCGGGCTTGCGAAGACACCGGCACGCCTTACACCGCGCTGCGGGGACAGTATGCGATCGAGGACATCCGCCAGATCTACCGGCAGACCAGCCTTTACTTCCTTCCCGCGCGTCAGAGCTTCGGTCTTCCGATCTGCGAGCTCCAGGCATGCGGAAGCTACGTGCTGACCCCGTCGGCGGCCTGGGCGCCGTCGCATTGGCTGAAGACGGACCTCTCCGTTCCCGGCCCGGGAACGCTTTCACCCAACTTCGTCGTGTACGGCAACGGCGGCGGCTCGCTCGAAGACGTGATCGCGCGTCTGCGGACCGATTACGACCCTCAGCGCGTCTTCGACACATTCCTCCGGTTTCATCCACAGCTCTTCCGGGGGAACGTCCCCGGGCTCGCGCGGTTCCTCGAGCAGATCGCGTCCGGCGAGATTCACAGCGAGCGGCACCACGATCATCCGGCGCTGAAGTCGCAGGTCATGGCTCCCGAGCCCCTGCCGAAAAGTGGACAGGGCAGCTCCGGGACATGAAAAAGGCAGGGGATGCGCTCCCCCAACTCAGCCGGCACGAATCCGTGTTCTAGATCAGAACGACAGCCGCACGCCCGCTTCGTAGCGGCGCGGCCGCTGGTAGGCGTTGTTGAAATCGAATCGCGGATTCAGGTTCCCAGGATCCGTGATGCCGCCGGTTCCGAGGATCCCGTTACGCGATGTCGCGATCTCCGTGTTCAGGATGTTGAACACGGAACCGATGACGCTGAAGCGCACGGGTCCGAGAGCAACTGTGCGGGTTGTCGGGCTGGCTTGTCGTCTACACCGAGGCCTCAAAGGAAACGGGGCGGCCCGCGTTCCAACGGGGGTATCCTACTCATGTGGTTTGTCACGCGGTTCCATCCTAGGCGGTCTCATGAACTTGCGTCGCTTTCGACTGTGCGTCGTAGTCGGCTTGGGTCTTCTCGCCCCCTGTCTCGTCGCTGAGCAACCAGTAACGCTTGGCAATCTCGGCACGAGTAATTTCGCCTTTGGGATCGCACAAATCACAGCGATGGATCTCAACCATCCTGCACAAAGTGCTGGCCGGGTGACGACTGCATCATTTACGTGGTCTGCAGCGCCGTGCCCTGCGGCGGCGACGGTGAAGTTCTTTCGGCCGGTGGTGAGTGGGGCGCAAACCGGGACATTTGTGATGTACGCCCGGCGTGGACCCTTCGACGTCACGACGACGTCGCAGACAGTCTCGCTCTCGCCGGTGGTCGCTGTGCAGCCCAACGACACGGTGGCGATTACGAATGCGACGGCTTGCGGTGGGCCTACTGGCCATCAGCCTGGCAGTGGCAGCGCGGGCTACGTGAGCGTCCCCGGGGACGTCACACAGATCGCACCGCCCGTGGTGACCGATCAGGTTACCGGACGAGCTCGCACTTACACGAACTCAGCGTCGGTACCCGGTCAACTTTGCGGCGGTGCGGATACCGACGCCTTTCGACCCTGAATTTCGAGGAGACTCGCGTGGCTCACCTGAGAAGGCTTTACGGCTTTATTCTTTTCGCTGTGATTACGTGCTCTTCCACCGCGCTCGCGCAGACGGTAGCGGTCGGCTTGTCACCATTTCCGATGATCAGCGTAGGAATCGTCAATCCGCCGGAAGTTCAAACGAGACTCGAACTGACGTTTCCCGCGAACCTCGACGGAAGGCTATTCTCGGCATCGTTCGGGTGGTCTGCATCGCCCTGTCCGGCAGCGGTAAAGATCAAGTTCTTCCGTTCTTCCGTCAGTCCTTTCAGGTCCTTGCCACTTCTGCCATCGTTCGACTTCGTCACTGAACGGGGTCCCTTCGACGTAACCGCTCCGGTGACGAATACAGGAATCGCATCCCTCGCGGTTCAAACGGTGGCATTAAGTCCGCCTGTCGCTGTGAAAGCTGGAGACGTTATTGCTATTACGAATCTCACAGGTTGCGGGGGTCCCACATACCTTGACAGGTCCGGCGCGATGCCACTGCCACCAGGAGGATCCTTTGCAGTTCCGGGCGACATAACGTCTTCGATCCCGCCGCGAACGTTAGGAGAACTTCGGTATGTGTACGTCGTGGCGATAGGAACCGGCCCCGTCCTCGGGCTGTTGAACGGCCGGTTCGCAGTCAGCCTCGATGCCACGAATCCCCGCACGGGTGCAACGGCGAAGGGTATTCCGACCTTGTTGAGCGACAGGTCCGGCTACTTCAGTCTTCCCGACTTCACCGGCGACGCCACGTTCCCGGAGGTCGCGGTGAAGATGGTCGATGCAACGGGTTCTCCGGCGCTTGGCGGCAACTTCTGGTTCTTTCACTCTCCCTTGACCGACGTGGCCTATACGCTCAGGGTCAGGGATCAATTCACGGGGGCTACACGGACATATACCAACGGCCCCGGAACTCCGGGTCAACTCTGTGGCGGTGTGGACACCAGTGCGTTTGCGCAGTGACATGCCGATTTCGTGTGTCGGAATATCAGGAATGAGAGGGCTGCCCCACTTCTCATACGCCTTTCGCCGCCTCGTCTCCGTCGGACTCTTTTTTGCCGCCTCGTCCGCTGGCTTCGGTCAGACCGTCTCGGTCGGGTGGACGGACCCTGGTTACGCGGGGAATGTCAATCCCTCTGGGGTCGAAACGGTTTTCCAGCTTGCCGGGGCGGCGGCCTACGTCGACGGTGCTGTGACCACGGCAGTCTTCGGATGGTCGAACTCACCCTGTCCCGCTGCCGTGAAGATCAAGTTTTTCCGACCGGTGCCCTATCCTCGGGGGGCCTTGTTCCTGACCGAACGCGGACCTTTCGACGTCACTCAGCCGTTGATGTCTTCTGGTGCCGGTCCCCCGGTGACCCAGACCGTGATCTTCAATCCACCCGTGCAGCTTCGTGCGGGGGATATCATCGCGATCACCAATCTCACGTCCTGCGGCGGCCCCACGTTCGCTCGCTATATTCCCAGTCCCAACCCGCTCCCTCCACCCTATTCTGTCGCTGTTCCCGGAGACGTGGTCTCCAGCGTCATTCTGCCCAATCCCCCCTATGGCCTCCCTGTGTTTGTTGCCGCCTTCGGAACCGGGCCCACTCTAGAATTGCTGAGAAGATTCCGCGTTGACCTCGTCGCCGTCGATCCGCGTACTGGCCGCCAGACTGTTGGCTCGCCCATCCTCCTCACTCTGAGTGGCTCCGCGGCATATTTCAGCCTCCCGGACTTCACAGGCGACCCCACATTCCCGGAGGTTATGGTCAAGATGGTCGATGCGACCCGGACACCGAGTCTGGGAGGCACCTTCTGGTTCTTTCACTCGCCGCTCACCGACGTCCAGTACACGATCATGGTGACCGACCTGCGGAATGGAAGCGTGCGGACGTACACGAATGCTTCGGCCAGCCCCGGACAGCTCTGCGGCGGGGTAGACACGAGCGCGTTTCGACCCTGAGGGCGATTTCGGGCCTGCTTGGAGAGCTGACGGGCTACGTCCCTGGTACGGAGGGATCGGTCGGTACCAGCTACATCTAACCCGAAGGCGGGAGGATCACGCTTTCCCGGCGTTTTCTTGTCCGGACAGCCACGGTCACGGTCACCAGTTGGCCCGCGGGGGCGCCGCAGGCGGCACGAATTGGGACCGAGGCGAGAGGACTGGACTTCGACCAAGCGGTCCCGAATCATGGGCTGAGCCGTGTTTCGTCCTGCAATAGTCGCCGGACCCCCCACCGACGGCTCGGTCAAGAGGGGTTCAGAGGTGATCATGTCCGGTCGATTCCGCTCTCTCGCGTTGGCCACCTTTCTCATCTTTTTCGGGTCGACCTTGCTGGCTCAAGTCCCGAGGGTAGGGTGGTTCCTCAACTGGGGTACTACGGGGGAAGTGTCAGCCCAACGGCTCAGCAGACCACGCTTCAGCTCGGTCTCCCGGCAAGCGTAGCCGGCGACCTCACCTTGGCCACGTTTGGATGGTCCGCGTCCCCTTGTCCTGCGGCCGTGAAGATCAAATTCTTCCGGCCCTTCAACTCCGGTCTCGGCTACACGTTCTTGACGGAGAGGGGACCCTTCGATGTGGCGCAGCCGATGCAATATTCGGCCCGGTATCCGCCCGTGACGCAGACGGTTAACCTGATCCCTGCCGTCGCTCTTCTGAAAGGGGACGTCATCGCGATAACCAACCTGACGACCTGCGGCGGCCCGGCGTACGCTGCCGACGCTCCGTCACCTTTCCCTCAGTTGCCCTTGAGTTCCTTGACGGTTCCTGGCGACGTGAGCGCCGACATCCATACGTATACGCTGGGACGTCCCGTCTTTGTCACCGCCTTTTTCGCCGGCGTCCTACCTCTTCTCAGAGGGCGGTTCCACGTCACGATGATCGCCACGGATCCCCGGAGCGGAGTGACTGCGTTCGGAGTTCCGAACCAAAATGGCCACAGAGCCGGATATTTCGCCCTGCCCCACCTCACTGGAGATTCACACCTCCCGGAGGTCACGATAAAGATGCTGGATGCCACAAGCTCACCCGCTCTCGGGGGCAGCTTCTGGTTCTTCCACGCGCCACTCACGGACGTGTCCTACACGTTGACCGTCACCGATTCCGTGACAGGAACGAGCCGAACATATTCGAGCAGCCCGGGGACTCCCGGACAGCTCTGCGGTGGCGTGGACACCAGCGCCTTCCTCCCCTGACAAGGCTCGCCGGGGACGGTCGGTGTCGGAGCGAGACGATTTGAACCTCCGACCACCCGGTCCCGAACCGAATCAGCGTGGCGCGCCTGCCACATGGAAAAGAACAGTGTCCACGCTCCTCATTCTGATTTCTCTTTGAAACTATTGGTCGGGACGCCGCGATTCGAACCCGGCGAGAGGGGCATTTCAATCGCCTAATATTTGCAACGAACGCCGACAAACTCCATCGGCGGGCGGCCTTTTCGGAAGTCCGCCCTTTTATTGCGGTTAGCGTTTGTAGGCGATTTTGAGCATATGTTGTCGGACCATTCGGACCCGGAGGGCGGCTGTCGCGGTTTGAGGGGCCAGCCGAAATGAGTCCCTGCAAATAACGCTTGCGATGTTCTCACCAATTTGTTGCCGCGTCCAATCATCTCTCGTCGCAAAAGCGAATTCGGCGGAGCAATTTCCTCCCGGCGCGCGGAGCCTGCACGAGACATACCCGTCGCGACAAATACCCGGTCCCCGGTGGCGCGCGGCGACAAGGGTCCGGCGCCCAAGTGTTGAATTGCCTCCCGGCCGTGGCGGGACACTTCCA
>JBBROA010000138.1:0-9727 GCA_038229875.1 Thermoanaerobaculia bacterium
CAACCCGACGAACACTCAGGCCGAAGGCTTCCGCCGCCTTCCGGCGGCTCCAGCCTTCGGCCACTACTCGTCTAACCAATAGCTCTCGACTCTGTGGGGTCGTCTTTGCTTTGCTATGCAGGTTCATCCGGGCCTCCTCGTTGGCTCGCTGCCGGCTTCCACCAACAGCTTCCCACCGCTGCGCCCGGGTGAACAACCTCTTGAGCCTTTACACCTAAGCGATCACCGTGGGCCTGCGAAAGCGCTTGTGTCCACCGCTCCGCAGAGTTGGCCCGGGCCTCCAGAGCTGCTGGAATAGGTGCGGGACGAACCAAGAGACTTCGTATCCGCGACGGTAATGGTGTAGTGCAGGTCCGTCAGTGGCGAATGGAAGAACCAGAAACCGCCCCCCAGCGTCGGCGATCCCGTCGCATCCACCATTTTGACGACAACCTCAGGAAAGGTCGTGTCGTAGATCAAATCGGGAAAACTAAAATATCCTGCGCGATCGCCGAGCGACAAGGGATACCCCGACGCGAGCCCCCCCGGTCCGGGAATTGATCGCGAAGATGGTGACCTGAAACCTCCCGCTCAGGAGTGCGAGGCCGCGGTCGACGGCATAAATAAAGACTGCCTCCCCCGAGGTCGGGACTGGAGAGGCGGGGAGAATGTTGGTCACGACATCCCCGGGGATCGCGTAGTAGGGAGGCAGAGGGGAAATGCCCGGTAGCCCGAGAGATACCTGCGCCGCGGTGACGGGTCCGCCGCAGCTCGTGACGTTCGTGATCGCAACCAGATCCCCCGCGTGGACAAGGACGGGCGGATCGAGGCGCACCTCCTGCCGGGTGTCGGTCACGTCGAAAGGACCTCGTTGGTCGACGAACAGGAATTGGCCGCTCAGAGGGCGAAAGAACTTGATTTTGACTGCGCCCGGACAAGGCGCGTGCGACCAGTCAAAGCCGGCGACGTTGACGCTTCCGTCTCGACCGGCGGCGTAACCGGTTTGAAGAAATGTTTCCACCCCTGTGACCGAAACCGGACCGCCCCTGCCACCCGCCGTACCCAGAAAGAGTGTTTGCCCCATCGAGAACGAGGACGTGAACGCCAGCAGGCCGGACAGAACGATTGATCGAATGGATGACATTGTCACTCCCCGTGGAGTCTCTCACCTGCCTCGCCGGGTTCAGCCGCGCCGACCCCTTGCGTCCGGCGGCCATCGAGATCAAGCCTTCCGTTTGAGTCGGAGGGGGCACAATTAGGAGCGGCGGTTTTCAAGCATGTTCTTCGATCGTCCGGTAAGCCCTCGAGTGAAGCGGCAGATCGCTTGCGGTGTGCTTGCGGGTACCGCGATGTTCGGGTCAGCCCTGGCTCAGAGGGGCGCCGCTCTGACCAAAGCCGAGCGTTCCGCGCTCGTTCAGAAATTGTCCGACGAAGACCGCGCCTGGCTGCTGGATTACGTCGCGCCGATCATCTTCCCTGACGAGGAGCGCCTTTTTCTTCTCGTGAACGACGAGCATCGGGACCTATTCAAGGACGAGTTCTGGAAACGGCGTGAGAACGGTGGCCTGGCATCTCCGCTCGGACCCGGGTACCGGCGCAGGTACGAGGAGCTCCGGCGACTCGTGGACTCTTCCTACGACGGGTGGCGGCACGACGCGGGGCGCATGGTGATCGCGCATGGAGAGCCGAGCTCGATTGAGAACGTCAGCGAGAAAGGGTGCGGCGACCTGTTTCGAAACCTGGAGATCTGGACATATGCGGATGCCGGGGCAGCCGGTTCGAGCCTGCGAAGGGAGTTCTTCTACCGAGTCGCGCCCGGCGGTCCGCGGAAGCTGTGGACCTATGGGGACCGGGACTCCGACCTTCTCCAGCCGGGCTCCTGTCGAAAGAGCCTGACCGACCTCCAACGCTGGGAGTGTCCGCCACCGAGGGACATCACGGTATTTAACGATCCCTGCGCGCCCGCCTGTCCGGATGCCTGCCGGGTCATCCTCATCTGGAACGAGATCAAGGCGCGGCACGGTTCCGCGCTCGGCGGCCGCGTCTCTCAATCGCGAGCCCTCTCTCCCCCGGATGTCCAACGGGAAGACCTCGCCTCGCTGGCGGCTCGCTTCCCGGAGGTGGCGAGACCTGGCGCGCGGGCGATCGCCGTCGAGTCTCCCGGGGCGCTCGCTGAGCAGCCCGCCGAAATCTCTGCTGGCTGGACAAACGAGAAGGTCCGCGACGCAATCCTCGCGCTTCCCAAGAAATACCGCGAATGGCTCGACCTGGCCGGACCGCTCGTGTCGAGGTCAGAGCTGGTCGAGTTTCTAGCGCTTCGGCCCGGCGATCGCGAAGGTTATGTGCGGAGGTTCTGGAAGCGGCACGGGCATGTCCTCTGATCCAACGGCGGTTGGACGGCGCAGAAGCAGACTTGAGCTTTGTATGATCCGGCGAGGTCGGAAAGGACGTCGGGCGCTTCGCCGGCCTTTGCCCGAGGCGGCAACGCCGGCTGAACCCTTGAGACTCGACCCCGAGCGCGGGGAAAGAAGGAAGAAGGCTGCCCTTGCCTCCGCGCGTCTCCAGCCGCAGGTCCCGCAGGAGCGGATGATCAATACGCCGCATGCCGGGATCGACCCCGATGGTTCCTTACGTCTCCCGGTGGACCGCCACCACGATCAGCCGCTTCGGGCCGTGCACGCCGTACGCCAGAGTCTGCTCGATGTCGGCGGTTTTACTCGGACCCGAGACGAGCAGGGCGTTGGCGGGCATTCCGGAAGCCCAGCCCTCCGAGCGCATCGCTTCCCAGAAAGTGTTGTAGATCGTTCGGGTGTCGAGAAGGGCGATGTGGACCGGCGGCACGAGCGAGAGAAGCCGCGGTTCCTGCGGTGTCGGCCAGAGGATCAGCCCTCCCGTGTCCGCGATGCCGCCCCGCGTCGTCGTGAATCCGGCGTCCATCTCGTCGAACAGCTGGCGCTTCGAATCGCCGGTTTCGATCGGCCGGTCGTAGGGCACGAGCCGCGGACCGCCCTCCGACAGGCGCCACTCGGCTTCGAGTCGCTCGGCCGCGGCCGTGCCGGGTCCGTAGAGCATCGTCGACAGCTTCTCGGTGGCCAGGAACTTGCGCACGCTGGCCGGCCACGCGGCTTCGGTCGTCTCCAGAAACTCGGCCCGGACGGATTCCATCTGGAATCGCAGCCGCGGATAGCGCGCCGGGCGCGGCCACTCTTTCTTCGCGAGCACGTCGAAATCGGAGGGAGGCGCGGCGGGAGGGCGCGCGGCGGACAGCCGCCGCAGTATGCGCTCGCGCGCCCCCTCATTCATGGGGCACTCCTGCGCGTTTCGCGAGCTCGTGCAGCGAGCGCGACGCCGGGCGCGGGGTCGTCCGAACGCTCGTCCACGCCGCGAGCACCGGGAGGCGGCCCGGCACGAACCGGCCGAGCCGCGTGGCGGCGAAGCCGAGCAGCCGGTAGAGCGCGGGTCGGCGGTGCGCCCGTTCCCAGAGCCACCAGGCGAACGACTCGGCCCGGCTCCTGCCCGTCCCGGCGCCGGCGACCGTCGAGCCGGGCGCGGGTTCCGCGGCTTCGCGGCGCAGGCGAACGATCAGCTCGGGAATCGGGATGCCGACGGGGCAGACTTCGCCGCAGGCCCCGCAGAGGCTCGACGCCTCGACGAGGTCGCGGCGGGCCCCAACGCCCTCCGTCTGGGGCGTCAGGATCTTGCCGATCGGCCCCGGATACGTCGCCTCGTACGCATGACCGCCGACGCGCGTGTACACCGGGCAGTGATTCATGCACGCTCCGCAACGGATGCACCGCAGCGTGGCCGAGAGTTCCGGGTCCTGCGAGATTCGCGAGCGGCCGTTGTCGAGGATCACGAGATATACGGAAAACGGTCCGTCCTTCTCCCCTGCTCCCCGCGGCCCCGAGATCATGTTGAAGTACGTCGTGATGCTCTGCCCCGTAGCCGACCGGGTCAGCAGGCTGTAGAGCGGCGGAACGTCCTCGAGGTTCTCCACCACCTTTTCGATTCCCATCAACGCGATGTGCACCGGCGGAACGTGGGTCGACATGCGGCCGTTTCCCTCGTTCTCGACGAGACAGAGCGTACCGGTCTCCGCCACCGCGAAGTTGACTCCCGAGATTCCGGCGTCGGCTTCGAAGAACTTCTTCCGGAGCACCCGCCGCGCGATCCCGGTGAGCTCGTCGACGTCTTCGGTGTATCTCGCTCCGCGAATCTTCTCCCCGAGGAGCCGCGCGATCTGCTGCCGGTTCTTGTGGATCGCCGGCATGATGATGTGCGAGGGCGTCTCGCCGTCGAGTTGAATGATGTATTCACCGAGGTCCGATTCGAGCGATTCGATCCCGTGCTCCTCGAGGAATTCGTTCAGATGCATCTCCTCGGAGACCATGGACTTGCCCTTGACGACGTGCGTGGCGCCGTGGGAGCGGAGGATCTCGAGCACGACTCCGTTTGCCTCCTCGATCGTCTCCGCCCAGCGGACCTCGATTCCTCGTCTCGTGCAACTTGCCTCGAGGCGCTCGAGAAGAGCCGGGAGATTCGCGACGGAACGGGCGCGGATCGCCGCGCCGAGATTCCTCATCGCGCGCCATTCGGCCGGGTCCGGGAACTGCGCGGCGCGCTTGGAGATCAGACCGTCCATGGCGCGCCGGAAATTCGCGCGCAGTCCTGGATCCTTCAGGGCGGAGCTCGCCGCGGCGCGGAAGCCGTGCGGCCCAGGCTCAGCGCGCACGGGTGCGCTCCCAGAGGAATTCGGCGATGTGGAGGGGGCGCACGCGCTGGCCCGTGGCTTCCAGCCGCCCCGCGATGTTGAGCAGGCACCCGCCGTCTCCGGAAAGAAGCGTCGGCGCGCCGGTGGCCACGACGTCCGCCGCCTTGTCTTCGACCATGGCCGCCGAGATCTCCGGGTGCCGCACGGCGAAGGTGCCGCCGAACCCGCAACATTCGCTCTCGCGGGCGAGAGGAACGACCTCGACCCGGGCGAGCTGGGCGAGGAGTGCGGCTGGCTCGCCGACGATCCCCATCTCCCGCAACGCGTGGCAGGAAGAGTGCCAGGTCACCTGCACCGGCTCACCGAGATCGACCAGCCGGACCTGAAGCACATGGACGAGGAAAGAGGTCAGCTCGTGAATCCGCCCGGCAAACTCCTCCGCCCGGGGAAGGAACGGGTCCCCTTCGAAGAGCGAGGGGTAGTGGCGCTTCATCATCGCGGCGCACGACCCGGAGGGAACCACGATCGGATACGGCTGGCTGAAACGCTCGATCTGGACTCTGGCCACTTCGCGGGCCTCCGAGACATACCCCGAGTTGTAGGCCGGCTGCCCGCAGCAGGTCTGGTCCCGCGGGTAGATGACCCGCAGCCCCTCCCGCTCCAGCAGCCGGATTCCGGAGAGGCCCGCCTCCGGGTAAAAGAGATCGACGAGGCAGGTGCCGTAGTAGTAGACAGCCGGGGGCTTGAGTTTGGAGGGTGAAGGGTCAGTCATCCCCGGGGATCATGGCGCAGGAGGGCGAAGCCCGCCACCCCCAGGATCAGCCCGCCACCCCCCGGGATCAGAAGGCTGAGACGTCCGCGATGCTCGCAAGGCGTCCCTGCGGATTGCGGTACGTCCGCACGGCGCCCGTCCCTGTGTCGGTGATCGTGAGAGTGAACTCGACGTTCGTCAGCGATCCCACGAAAACCCAATAGGAACCGTTGACGGCCCGCCCGTCAACGATCTTCAACAACAGCTCGACGTTGTTCGGAGAGAAGAACCAGTAGTAGCCCGCGTTCGGCGTCAGCGCGACCGGGGTCGCCGCCCCGGATGTCTCCCCGGAATTCCAGTCCACCCTGGCGCGAAAGCGGCCGTCCAGGCAGAGCTCCGGTCCCGGGGGGCAGACGCCGACCGTGATGCGGAGGACGCGGCCGTTCGCACCGACCCAGAGGTTCCCGTCCGAGCCCGATGTGACCGTGACGGCCGCCGTTCCCGAGGGCAGGGAAAATTGCTGCAGAACTGGTTCGTGAAAGGGATCCCCCGGGACGATTCGGAGGAGGCCGCCGGAAGTGGCGGCCCACAGCGCGCCGTCCGGGGCCTTGCCGATCCCGTAGCCGGATGTGCCGGCCGGCAATTCGAGCTCCTGCACGAATCCATTGGCCGTGATGCTTCCGATCCGCGAAGAGCCGAGCTCCGTGAACCACACCCGGCCGTCGGGCCCCAGGGCGACTCCCCAGGGGCGACTCTTCGGATCCGCGAGCCGGAACTCGGTGACGTTGCCGGCAGAATCGATGCGGCCGATCTGGCCGGCGCCGTATTCGGAGAACCAGAGGGCTCCGTCCGCGCCGCGGCAGATTCGCACCGGAACGGCTCCCGGGGTGGGAACGGCAAACCGCGTGATCTGACCCGCCGGCGTGATGCGGCCGACCGCGCCCGCGGCGTCGGTGAACCAGACGTTCCCATCGAAACCGAGCGCCACGTCCTGGGGAGCGCTCCGGTCCGCCTGAACCGGAAAGAGCGTCGTCACTCCCAGCCGCGTGATGCGCGCGATCTGTCCGGACGTCGTGAACCCATTGCCCGCCGAGGCGTACCAGAGATTCCCGTCGGATCCCGCGACGATGCCTCCCGGAGACGACACCGCAAGCGAAAACTCGACGACGCCGCCGGCGGAGTCGAGCGAACCCACGCTGCCGGGCCTGGCGGCGCCGATCACCGGGGTATCCGGCGCCGTGTACCAGACCTTTCCATCAAATGGCCCGGGAGCGAGCCCTCGGACCTCCCCGCCCGTCACGGGGAACGACGTGATCGCGAGCGTGGGCTGCTCCCGCGACGGAAGGACTTCGAGCCGCAGCGCGACTTCGAGAAATGCGCCGGAGGTGGTGACCGCGCGGAGAGCCCGCGTCCCGCCCGAGGGAAAAACCACGTCGAAACCCCAGACTCCCCGATCCGCAGGAACGAAGGTGTGGGATCCGGGCAGCCCGGCGACCGGGGGCGTTGACGAGAGGGCGACGGTGTCCGCGAAGAGGACATCCGGGATCTGGGCGGTCGCGGCGACGAGATAAAACCGATGGGGCTCGCCCGCCCGCAGGAGAGGAGACGGCGGCGAATCCGGGCAGATCGAGAACTGACAGCGGTTATCCGTCAGCAGCAGTTCGGTTGCGCCGCGGACCGTTGCCGGGGCGGCGAGGCAGAGCGCCAGAAGTCCCGCCGCGCGCGTGGTTCTCATCGGCCGAGCGTGTTCCTCCTCGTCGGAAAACGCAAGCGTACGAAGGCTAGAACGCGGCGGTGTCCGCGACGCTCGAGAGCTGCCCGTTCGGGTTGGTGTACACCCGAACCGCTCCCGTGACGACGTCGGTGACAGTCAACGTGTACTCGACGTTGGAGAGCGCGCCATAGAACACCCAGAACTTGCCGTTGAAGCCGCGGCCGTCGACGACCTTGACGACCAGCTCGATGTTGTTCGACGAGAAGAACCAGAAGTAGCCGGTATCTCCGGTCAGCGCGACCGCCGAGGCCAGGCCCGCGGCGTTCTGCGTCGGCACCCGCCACACCACCTGCGCGCGGAAGCGTCCGCCGTTCATGCAGAGCGTCAGGTCGCCGGGCGCGCAGGCGATCGGCGTGTACGCCGTGAACGTGAACGCGTGCGACAGGGTCCCGGTGCCGCCTCCGGACGTCACCGAAACGTCGACTTCGGCGGCCGCATGCGCTGGCGTCCTCGCCGAGAGGATTGTCGGCCCGAGGACGACGACGTCCGTGGCGGGAATGCCCCCGAAGGAGACCGCCGCTCCAGCCTCGAAGCCGCTTCCCGTGATGAGCACCGAAGTGCCACCCGGCGAGGGGCCTTCCCCGGCGCTGACTCCGGTCACGCGCGGGGAGGACGCGGAGATCGAGACCGGCCGGACCGACAGCGAGAAAGTTCCGAGGCTCGTGGCGTCGAAACCGGTCGCCTGGATCCGAAGCGTCTGCCCTGCCCGGCCGTTTACCGTCACCAGAGACGCCTGAACGCCGCAGCCCGAGGACGTCGGAGCGTCGTCGTTGCACCCGCTCGCCACGGCGGAGTACGGGCCGCAGACCGGACCCGTGAAGACGGAAAGGACCGTGTCGGGTCCGTTGCCGCACGTCGAGATTTCGTACGTGCCGTCAGCCGCAGGCGTGAATTCGAACCAGAGCGAGGCGAACCTCGAGCTCGACGAGCATGCCGGAGCGGGATCGCTCGCCTCGACTGTCGCGCTCTCGGTGCTGACCAGGACCGCGTAGGGGAATGGCCCGTTCGGCGGAATCACTGCGGGCGTCGCGCATGCATCTCCGCTGTCCGTTACGGAAACGAGGACGGTGGCCGACCCGACGGCGCCGCGCGAGTCGCGCGCGAAAAGGGCGACGGGAAAGGTCCCCGCGCGCCGGAACGTGTGCACGACAGATGTTCCCGGAGCCGACAGGGGGACCGTCTCGGACGTGTCCGGGAAGAACCAGTAGCCGGACGCCGCGTCGCCGGGGTCGGGGTCCGACACGGTCCCCGAGAAAGCAATCGTCCCCCCCCGCGCGACCGTGACCGGAGAAGCCGGGGCGATGACGCCCGGCATCGGCGGATTGTTGCCCGTCGCGGGCACCTGAAGCTCCCAGATTCCGCGGCCGTGCGTCGCGGCGCGCAGCATCGAGCCGTCTTCCAGGATCTGAAGATCGTGCACGGAAGAACTCGGAAGCCCGGCGCCAAACCGGGTCCACGTCGCGCCGCGGTCCGCGGAGCGAAAAACGCCGACGTCCATCCCCACGAACACGACGTTGGCATCGGTCGGATCGACGCGCACGACCTGCGCCGGAAACGCCGGAAGTCCTGAGGAGCTTGGCGCCCAGGTGAGCCCGCCGTCGAGGCTGCGATACACGCTCGGAAGGGTCTGCGCGGAGAACGTGGCGTACGCGATCCCGGCGTTCGTGGGATCGATCTCGAGATTCGTGACCAGCCTGTCCGGAACGCCGGAGGCAGAAGTCCAGGTCTGGCCGCCGTCGCCGGAGCGGTAAATGCCGTGCTCCTTGCCGACCAGGAGCATGAGTGGATCGGTTCGGGAGAGCGCGACCGACGTCACCGTCGTGGACTTCGACCAGGCGGAGCCGTCCGTCGTGATCGTCGGAAGCGGAACCCAGACATCGCCGCCGTCGCGTGAGCGCCAGAGCCGATAGGAGCCGGTGTAGATCGTCTGCGAAGCCCGCGGGTCGATCTGGAGCAGCGTCAGAAAAGGTGTTTTCTCATCCATCTCGTACGGTGGCGTGACGGTCTGGAAGGATGGCGCGGTCGGATCCCCCGCGTTCCGAGTGCGAAAGATCTGGCCCTGCTGGATGCTCCCCCACGCCAGAGACTGCGAGAGAGGATGGATCACGCACTCGAAACCGTCAGCGCCGATGACCGACCGCCAGTTCGTCGTTCCGGCGTCGGACCGCTGGCTGGTGCCGTTGTCCTGGGCGCCGGCGAGAATGCGGTTGCGGTTGACGGGGTCGATCGCGAGCGCATAGAACTGCCGCGTCACGAGGCCGCTGTTCCGGTCGTTCGAGGAGATCCCATTGTCGGGGCTGGTCCAGACACCGCCGTCATTGGCGATCCAGAGCGTCGAGCCCTGATACCTCAAGTCGTGCACGTCGACGTGAGTGCCGTTCTCGAGCGCAGAGCTGAAGTTGCTCCCCCCGTCGGTCGAGCGGAGATACCGGGTCCCGCCCGCGATCACCGTGTTCGCATCCGTCGGCGAGACCACGATCGTGTTGTTGTACCAGGACTGATCGGCCAGGTA
>JBBROA010000139.1:0-9683 GCA_038229875.1 Thermoanaerobaculia bacterium
ACGAAGGCCGAGCGCGCCGCCGGCCGTTTCAGCCAGCCCGCCATCGACGCCATTTCGATGGCGATGGGAGGCTCGTCGGCGAGCCACAGCGCGCCCTCCGTCGCGACGAGGATCGCGAAGACGAGCACGATTCGCCGTATCGATATGAGCCCGGCGGCCTCCGGAAAATCGGCGCGGCGCGCCCGCCACCAGGCGAGCAGCGGAAATCCGACGAGACCGCACTCGATAAGCGCGCCCGCATAGACGCGGATGGATCGGGTCACGGCGAAAGACGCCGCGAGCGCCATCAGCCACACCGGCCGGACCCGGGGACCCTCGTACAGCCGCTGCCCCGCCAGGATCGCCAGCAGGAAGGCGAAGGTCAGAAGGCAGTCCTTCATGAGATCGGCGGACGCCAGAAAGACGGCGTTGGGAGCGACCGCGAGCGCGATCCCGCAGGCGACGGCCCACCGCCCGACGAGCGGCCGCGCGATCAGATACACGAGCCAGGTCGAAAGAGTTCCGGCGAGGACCACCAGCACCTGCGCGGCCAGCAGACTTCCGCCCGGCAGCCACAGGACGACCGCCAGGAAATAGTGGAAGCCGACGTCGTAGGTCCCCGCGAGGTGAAAAGGGCGGATGTCGAGGAGGGACGGGAGGCCGTCGGCGATCTGCCCGGCCCAGAAGATGAAGCTGCGGACGTCCACGTTGTACGTCGTGAGCCCGCGCGCCGCTTTGGCCGTGTACGCGACGATCGCGAGCGCGCCGCGCAGGAAGAACGCCGCGGGGAGGAGCGCGGATTCGAGCGCCCTCCACGGGCGCCCGATCTCGCGCGGGCGGATGCGCGACACCGCCGTCCAGAAGAGAAACAAGAAAATGGCGACCAGGGCGGAGTGGTTGACGACGAGGTCGAGCACGGCGAGGCTGATCGTGACGGCGGCCGCACCCGCCCAGGCGATCTCCACGACGCCGGTCCTCCGTGCGAGAACGTGCGGGCCGCGGACGGCCGGGGACTCGCGAGGGGGGACGCCCGGATTCGATTCGGATGCCATCGGGGAGTGCGGGGATCGTAACAGACGCCCTCCGCTTGCATTCGGGCGGATTCGCACGCTACTCTGCCGAGAGTCGTCGATGGAGTCCCTCCCGGTTCCCGCCAGTTCGCGGCCGTCCACGCCGCGCGGGATCGTCCTCCTGATCGGGCATCTCGAAGGGGGCGGAGCCGAGCGTCAGTGCTACCTCCTGGCCCGCGGTCTTCGGCGCGCCGGCCAGTCCGTCACGGTTGTGACGGAAAACGCCGGGGAAGCCGCGAGGAGGGACTATGCGGAGATCGGCGTGGAGGTCGAGCTCTTGAAAAAGCCGGCGGGAGGCAGCCTCGCGTTTCCCGCGAAAGTCGCTAGGACGCTCCGCTCTTTTTCGCGCCTTCCGGTCGTGCTGCGTCGGCTTCGTCCGGTGATCGTGCAGGCATTCCTCCCGCGGAGCAATGCGGCCGCCTGCCTTTTCCGCGGCAGCGCCGGCGTCCCGGTCGTGATCGCGTCCCACCGTTATGCGGGCAGCGCCACGTGGAACTACGACGTGGGACAGGCGTTCGAAGCGATCGTCTGCCGGCGGGCGGACGTGAACCTCGCCAATTCGGCGGGCGTCGCGAAGCACCTCCGCGCGCGCCTGCGGCTCCCGCCGCGCACGATCGAGGTAGTTCCCAACGGCGCCGAGCCCCTCTCCCGCGATTGCCGGCGGGAGCGCGCGGCCGCGCGGCGCGACCTCGGGCTCGCCGCCGACGAGCTCGCCATCGTCAAAGTGGCGAATCTCTGGCCGTACAAGGGCTATCAGGACCTCATCGATGCCCTCGCCCGCGTCCGCGACGCCGGGGTCGAGGCTCGCGCGTTTTTCATCGGGGGCGATCGCGGTTTTGGCGCCGCCCTTTCGGAGCAGATTCAGAAGCGCGGGCTCTCCGACAGGATCTCGTTCCTCGGGGAACGGAACGACGTCTGCGATCTCCTTCCGGCCTTTGATATCTACGTCTCCGCCTCCCGCGGGGAGGGTATGTCGAACGCGGTCATGGAAGCGATGCAGCACGCGCTTCCGGTCGTCGGCAGCCGCGTCGCCGGCACGCCGGAGCTTCTGGATCAGGGCGCGGCGGGCTCTCTATTCGAGCCGGGAGACGTGAACGGCCTGGCGAAGTCGATCCTCGATCTCGCCCGCGACCCCGCCAAGCGGCGGCGCCTCGGAACTGCCGCCGAGACGCGGATCCGAGAAGAGTTCAGCGATCGGATGATGGTGCGCCGGACGCTCGAAGTCTACGCACGCGCGGCGCAGCGTCGGGGGCTCGAGGAGGCCGCCGGGCAGTTTTCAGACGCGGGCCGCGGCGTCGCGGACGACTCCCATTCCGCCGCGGCCGTTGCGAACGCCGCGATTCCGGGGGCGGCTCCCTGAGCGCGCGCGGCAACCCGGCTGCGACGGGAGGCGCGCCGGTGTCCGGGCCCGACCGGTTTGCTTTCGGCCGCAACTGGGCTCGCTTTCTCTCGGTGTTGAACGACGAGAGGATCCTCGAAGCGGAGAAGTCCCTCTGCGCGATGCTCGACCAGCCGTCTTTCGCCGGCGTACGCTTTCTCGACATGGGATCGGGCAGCGGTCTCTTCAGCCTGGCAGCACGACGTCTGGGCGCGAAAGTGCGGTCATTCGACTACGACCCGGAGTCGGTCGCTTGCACGGCGGAGTTGAAGCGGCGCTACTTCCCGGACGATCCCGACTGGCTGGTTGAAAGCGGCTCGGCGCTCGACGAGGAGTATGTCGAGTCTCTCGGCACCTTCGACGTCGTGTATTCGTGGGGCGTTCTCCACCACACCGGCCGGATGTGGGACGCCCTCGGGAACGCCGCCCTGGCGGTCGCCCCCGGAGGGAGGCTCTTCATCTCGATCTACAACGATCAGGGCATTCCGAGCGATTTCTGGAAGTGGGTCAAGCGGACGTACAACCGGCTTCCGGGCGCGCTCCGTGTTCCGTTTGCCGCGGGGATCCTTGCGCCGCGCGAAGCCGCGCGCCTGGCATACCGGCTCTCGCGGTTTGAGCTGGGCGGATACGTGCGCTCGTGGACCGAGTACCACAAGAGCCGCGGAATGAGCCGTTGGCACGACTACATCGACTGGATCGGCGGTTATCCTTTCGAGGTGGCGAAGCCCGAGGAAATTTTCGACTTGTTTCAGTCGCGCGGCTTCCGGCTGGTGAAACTGAAGACCTGCGGCGGGCTGCACGGCTGCAACGAATTCGTGTTCGGCCGGGAGCTTCCCGCCCCGGCTCGGACGGCGTAAGCGATGTGCGGTCTGACCGGCTTCCTCCACCCGGGCGGCGGGTCCGCTGCGGACATGCGGGCGCGCGTCAGCCGCATGAGCGACTGCGTGCGGCACCGGGGACCCGACGACGAAGGAACGTGGGCCGACGCCGAGGCGGGAATCGCCTTCGGGTTCCGCCGGCTTTCGATCATCGACCTGACCCCGGCGGGGCACCAGCCGATGGTCTCGCCAGACGGGCGCTTTGTGCTGATGTTGAACGGGGAGATCTACAACTTCCAGGAGCTTCGGCGAGAGCTCGAGGCGCTGGGACATGCCTTTCGCGGTCACTCTGACACGGAGGTCCTGCTCGCCGCGGCCGCGGAGTGGGGCCCGGAAAGCGCCTTCGAGAGGTGCAACGGGATGTTCGCGGTCGCTCTCTGGGACCGCCGCGAGCGCGCGCTCCATCTCGCCCGCGACCGCTTCGGCGAGAAGCCGATGTATTTCGGATGGATGGGCGAGACCTTCCTCTTCGGCTCCGAGATCAAGGCCCTCCGGGCGCACCCCGCGTTTCATCCCGAGGTGGACCGGGACGCGCTCGCGCTCTACTCGCGTTTTGGCTACGTGCCGGCGCCGCACAGCATTTTTCGAGGCATCTCCAAGCTCGCCGCGGGGTGCCGCGTCGTCGTGACGCCCGGACGCCGCGAGGTTGCTCCCGTGCGTTACTGGTCCGCGCGAAAATCGGCGGAGGCGGGGCTCGCGGAGCGCTACTCCGGTTCGCGGCAGGAGGCGGTCCGCGACCTCGACGCGATGCTCCACCGGGTCATCGGCCTGAGGATGGTGTCCGACGTGCCGCTCGGGGCCTTTCTCTCGGGCGGGATCGACTCGTCCCTGATCGTTTCGATGATGCAGGCGCAGAGCGCCCGCCCCGTGCGAACGTTCTCAATCGGCTTCGAGGAGCCCGAGTACGACGAGACCAGGGAGGCGGCGGCCGTGGCCCGCCACCTGGGAACCCACCACACCGGCCTGATGGTCACTCCCGCGGACGCGATGGCCGTCATCCCCAAGCTCCCGGCGATGTACGACGAGCCGCTGTCGGACCCGTCGCAGATCCCGACGTATCTCGTGTCGGCCCTGGCGCGGCGCGACGTCACCGTGAGCCTCTCCGGTGATGGAGGCGACGAGCTCTTCGGCGGCTACAGCCGGTACGCGCTCGGCCGCTCGATCTGGAAGGCGATGGGGTGGGCGCCGCACCGGCTTCGCTCCGGAGTGGCCGGAGCGATTCGCCGCGTCGCAGTTTTCCGCGATGGGCATGCGGTCTCCTCCCTCCAGAAGCTGCTGCCCGCCCGCCGCCGCATCTCATTTCTCCCCGACAAGCTCCAGAAGCTGGCCGACGTGCTTGCCGTCGCGCGCCCGGAGCTGCTGTATCTGCGCCTGATGTCGCTCGCGAAAGCGCCCGAGAGCCTGGTCCTCTCGAGCCGTGAGCCGGAGACGCCCATGACGGCGCCCGAGCGTCTCGACGGAATGGGAATCCTCGACCGCATGATGTATCTCGACACGATCACCTATCTGCCGGACGACATCCTCGTGAAGGTCGATCGGGCCAGCATGGCCGTGAGCCTCGAGTCCCGGGCGCCCTTTCTCGATCCCGAGGTTTTCCGCTTCGCGTGGAGCCTCCCGACGCGATGGAAATTTCGCGGCCGCCAGGGGAAATGGATTCTTCGGCAGGTGCTGGAGAAGTATGTCCCGCGCGCCCTCTTTGACCGCCCCAAGATGGGGTTCGGGCTGCCGATCGACGTGTGGCTCCGCGGTCCGCTGCGCGGCTGGGCCGAGAACCTTCTGGATGAACGCCGCCTTCGCGATGACGGCTTCTTCGAGCCGGGGCTCATTCGCCAGAAGTGGGCCGAGCACGTGGCCGGTTCGCGCAACTGGCACTTTTTTCTCTGGGACATCCTCATGTTCCAGGCGTGGCTCGAAGAGTCCTCGAAGGAAGGCGCGGCCGCCGTCCAGAGGACCGCTTGACCGACGGCTATTACGACGGGCATCTCGCCACACTCCAGGACCTTTTCGGCACGCGGGACGTCGAAGTTTCCGAGGGCGAGCTCCGCGTCGGGGAGCAACGGTTTTCGATCCGCGACGACGTCATCCTCTTAGCCGGCGTGTCCGATCCCCGCGCCGCGGGCGTCCGGTTCACGTTCGGCGAGCAGTGGCAGCGGTTCGACCGGATGCTCCCCGAGCACGAGCGGGAGTTCCGGCGGTATTTCGACCTCTTCGAGCCCTCGGAGCTCGCCGGCATTCGCGCATGCGACGTCGGCTGCGGGATCGGACGCTGGAGCTTCTTTCTGGCGCCGCGGTGCCGTGAGGTGGTGCTCGTCGACTTTTCGGAGGCGATCTTCGTTGCCCGCCGCAACCTGCGCGAATCTGACAACTGCCTGTTCTTCCAGGCCGACCTGCGGGCGCTGCCGTTCCGGAATGATTTCGCGGACCTGCTCTTCTCGCTCGGCGTGCTCCACCACCTGCCGACGGGCGCGCTGGAAGCGGTGCGCCGGCTCGCCCGCTTCGCGCCGAAGCTCCTCGTGTACCTCTATTACGCGCTCGACAACCGACCGTGGCACTTCCGCGCGATCTTCGCCGGCGCCGATCGCCTCCGGCGGGTCCTCTCGCGCGTCCGGAGCCGGCGCGCTCGCGCGGTGGCGAGCTGGATTCTGACCGCCGGCGTGTACCTCCCGTTCGTGGCGTTCGGCCGGATCGTCGCGCCGCTCGGACTGGGCCGGTTCGTGCCGCTCTACGAGTATTACGCGGGGATGAGCGCCGGCCGGATCCGGCAGGACGCCTACGACCGCTTCTTCACCCCGATCGAGCAGAGGTTCACGCGAGCGCAGATCCGGGGACTCGAAGACACGTTTGCGCAAGTGTCCGTCTCCGAGTCGCCGCCCTACTGGCACTTTCGATGCGACCGTGAGGCGGCGAAACCGGGGCGCGCGTGAGCCCGAAGACGTGGATCCCGTGGCAGGCGAAGATCGCCGCGAAGATCGCGCTGTCGCGGCTGCCCGTCCCATACCGTTTCTGGCGCGCCGTTTCCTGCTTCGACCTCGGCCCGATGGAGGACCCTGAGTACGCGCTCCGCGTCTTCCGCGAGCACTTCTCCCGCGCGCGGCCGGAGCGTGGGGGCGATCGATTCGGGTGTCTGGAGCTCGGCCCCGGCAACACCCTGTTCACCGCGCTCATCGCCCCCGCGTTCGGCTTTACCGAGGCGATTCTCGTGGACACCGGCGCGTTCGCCGCCGACGCTCTGCCTCCCTATCGGAACATGGCCGCTCGCCTGGCCGCCGACGCGCTCCCGACGCCGCTTCTGGAGGGCTGCCGCACCCTGGCGGACGTCCTGCGCGCGGCGGGCGCCCGGTACCTCACCGGGGGGCTCGCCTCTCTCCGCGAGCTTCCGCCGCGCTCCGTCCACTTCGCGTTTTCTCACGCCGTGCTCGAGCACGTCCGGCGGGCGGAGTTCGAGCCCACCATGCGGGAGCTTGCCCGGATCCTTCATCGCGACGGGGTCGCCTCGCACCGGGTCGACCTCACCGACCACCTCAGCGGCCGCCTCGACAATCTCCGTTTCGCAGAGCGGCGCTGGGAATCGGACCTGTTCGCGAAGTCCGGCTTCTACACGAACCGGCTGCGACTGCCGGAGATCCTCGCGGCGTGTGAGTCCGCGGGTCTTTCGGTCGAGGTCTCCGGGATCGAACGATGGGGCGCGCCGCCGACTCCCCGGGCAAAGCTCGCCGCTTCCTTCCGCGATCTTCCGGACTCGGACCTGACCGTCTCCGCGTTTGACCTGCTGATGCGTCCGCG
Source organism: Thermoanaerobaculia bacterium (assembly GCA_038229875.1). Lineage (GTDB taxonomy): Bacteria > Acidobacteriota > Thermoanaerobaculia > UBA5066 > Gp7-AA6 > JALYUA01. The sequence continues at coordinate 7,089 of JBBROA010000139.1, forward strand.
CCCGCGATGACGGCGATCCGCATCCTCCGGATCATCACGCGCCTGAACGCGGGCGGGCCGTCCCGCCACGTGGTCTGGCTCGCGCGCGGGCTTTCCTCGCGCGGTTTCGAAACGCGCCTCGCCGCCGGCCGGCTTGCCCCCGGCGAAGACGACCTGTCGGAGTTTGCCGCCGAGAACGGAGTCGCCGTTGCGTCGATCCCGGATCTCCAGAGGGACCCGCGTCCCGCGGCGGACGCCCGCGCGTTCCGGGAGGTCCTGCGGCTCGTCCGCGAGTTCCGGCCCCACGTCGTCCACACGCACCACTCGAAAGCGGGCTTCGTCGGCCGCCTCGCCGTGCGAATCGCCAACCGCCGGATCGTCGCCTCCGGCGGCGCCCCGATCCGCGCCGTGCACACGTTTCACGGCAACATGATTTCCCGCCACTTCTCTCCCTGGAAGGCGGCCGCGCTGGGGAGCCTCGAACGGTGGATTTCCCATGACGGCGTGACGGACGCGGTCGTGGTGCTGTCCCCGGACCAGAGGCGCGAGATCGTCGACGAGTTTCGGCTCGCGCCCGCCGGGAAGGTCTTCATCGTCCCGAACGCGGTGGACCTCGACGCATTCGCGCCCTGCGCGCGGGACCTGTCTTTCCGGCGCGCCGTCGGAGCGGAGGACGGCGACTTCGTCGTCGGCATGATCGGCCGGGTGGCGCCCCAGAAGAACTACGAGATGTTCCTCCGCGTCGCGCGGCGAGTCGTGGGCGCTCTGCCCCGCGCGATGTTCGTCGTCGTGGGCGGGGGAGAGGGTCTTCCGGAGCTCCAGGCAATGGCGGCGGAGCTCGGGATCGCAAGCCGGGTCCGCTTTCCCGGCGTTCGGACCGACCTCCCCTCGGTTTACGCGGGGCTCGACCTGGTAGCCCTCACCAGCCGCAACGAAGGGACGCCGCTTTCCCTGATCGAGGCGATGGCCGCTGCCAGGCCGATCGTCTCGACCGACGTCGGGGGGGTGCGCGATCTCGTCACGCGCGAGCTGCGCGGAGGCGTGGACTCCCGAAGCTTCGTGGAATCCGACTCACCCCGCGGACTCCTCTGCGCTTCCGAGGCCGAAGGCGAATTTGCGGACGCCGTTCTTCGTCTCGCCGGCGACGCGGACCTGCGGGCTCGTCTCTCCGGGGCCGGCCGCGAGTACGCGATCCGATTCCACGGGCTCCCGCGCCTGTTCGACGACCTCGAGGCCGTCTACGCGCGCGTGCTCCGGCGAGACGGCTCAGAACAGGGAAGAACTGAGAGCTGACAGCTGACAGCTGACAGCGGACCGTCATTCGATCGTCGCGCGCCGCACCGTCAGGCCGAGGCCCTCGCAGAGGTTCCGGATCTCCTTCTGTCGCCCGTCCTCGAGCCGCGACGAGGCGATCACGACCTCGTTGATGTCGTCCCGGCGGATGATCTCTTCCAGCCTCCCGATCGGGCCCGCCACCACGATGCCGTGGAGCTGGCGTCCGATCTTCCGCGGATCGTCGTCGAGGTAGGCGACGATCGTCCGGTGCATGGCGGGATCGCGGCGCAGGAGGCGGGCGGCGGCGGAACCGAGGTCGCCCGCCCCGACGATCAGAGTGCGCACCGTTCCCCGGCTGCGGCCGCGCAGCATCTCCGAAAAGAAAGAGACCGACGCGTGGCCCGCGACGACGAGTCCGAACGTCAGCGCCCCGTCGATGATCATCACCGCCCGGGAGAATCCCTCGAACTTGTAGAGGATGACGATGAGCGTCACGGTCGCCAGAGATCCGGTGACGACGGCCTTGGCCGCCACGACAACGTCGGGAATCGAAAAATGCGTCGTCGCGCGCCGGTAGAGGCCGAAGACCTGAAAGCACACCAGGCGCGCCGCCAGCATGATCGGCAGAGAGCGCGTCAGGCATACGAGATTGCTTCCGTCGATCTTCCCCTCGAATCGCAGAAGGTACGCCGCCACGTGCGCAACGATGACGAGGGCGAAGTCGGCGAGAAGGTCGAGGAGGGGCCATTTGTGGGGAATGAAGGCGTTGAAGATCGCCATCTTGCGGCGCCGGGCCTCTTCGATGGCTTCCGGACCGCGCGTGTAGATCGGGACCCGCGACAGAAACGAGCCGAAGTAATAGACCGCGAGCAGCAGAGACGTCGCGGAGACGACGAGAATCCAGAGGGACACGCGGGGCGCCAGGAGCGAGACGATCCCGCTACCGAGCGACACGGCGTAGAGGACGAGCGCGGTCTGGCGCTCGGTCAACCCGAGCGAGACGAGGCGGTGACTGCTGTGGTCCGCGGCGCCGGCCGTGACGGACCGCCCGGACGAGAATCGATTCAACGCGACGAGCGCCGTGTCGAAGATCGGGAGGAGCAGCACGAGCGCGGGCCCGACGAGCGCCGCCATCAGAGTGGTCCTCGGCTGCGCCGCGTCGAGCAGGGTCAGGGCGGCGAGCGTGTATCCCAGGAAATGGATTCCCGTGTCTCCCATGAAAATGGACGAGGGAGGAAAGTTGAAGCGCAGGAAGGCCACGCAGCTTCCGCAAAGGGCGGCCGCCGCGAGGACGAGAGGCGCGTTCTGGTTCTGAAGGCCGTGCAGAATGAGAAAAAAGCC
>JBBROA010000140.1:0-9567 GCA_038229875.1 Thermoanaerobaculia bacterium
CCCGCGCGCCTTCGCGAAGAAGGCGACGGTGGTCGCAGACTCGGCCGCCGAATCCATTGCCTGTTTGAGCTGGACGATGTCGCGGTCGAATTCCTCGGCCGAGGCGTAGCGGTCGTCCCTCTTTTTCTCGAGAGCCTTCAGAATGATGGCGCGCAGCTCGGGCGGGACCCGCGCTTCCGGGTCGGATTCCGAAAACGGCAGCGGCGGCGAAAAGAGGTGCGCGCGCAGCAGCTGCGCGGGAGTTTCGCCGACGACGGGGCGCATGCCTGTGAGGAGCTCGTACAGGACAATGCCGAGGCAGTAGAGATCGCTTCTCCCGTCGATCTTTTCGCCGGGGGCGAGCGCTCCGAACTGCTCGGGCGAGGCGTACTTCAGCTTCCCCAGGAAGACGCCGGTCAAGGTCCGGTCCTCGCCCTGCTGGCCGAGGGTCTTCGAAATGCCGAGGTCGATCAGCTTGACGAGCGGCATCCCGTCCTGGTCGGACGTCAGCATCAGGTTGTCCGGCGCGATGTCGCGATGCACGACGTTGCGGCGGTGCAGGTACGCGAGGGCGAGCAGAGCCTGGTGCATGACCTCCAGAGTCATCCCGAGGGGCGCGGGCTTGTGCTCCATCTCTGCGAGGGTGACGCCGTCGATGAACTCCATGACGAGGTACGCCGTTCCGTCCTCGTCGAGCGCGAAATCGTGGATCGTGCAGATGTTCGGGTGCTTCAGGCGCGTCGCCGTCTTCGCCTCTTCCGCGAACCGTTGCCGGAGCTCCGGGTCCGAGAGCACCTGCGGTCGCATCACCTTGATGACCCGGATCTCGTCTAAGAGCCGATGGCGGACTTTGTAGATGGCGCCCATGCCACCCTCGCGGATCTTTCCGAGGATCTCGTACTTGCCCTCGATGAACGTTCCGGGTTGCTGCAAGGGGCCCCCTCCGCGACGATTGTAGCCGCTGACTGCGGCCCTTTCCGGTGGCACGCGCTCTGCAGATGGAGCGACGGTGATCCGGCGGTGATGCGTTGACTGTAAATACCGCTTCGGCGTCCGCCTACGACGCCGTCATCGTCGGCGGAGGTCCGGCCGGGCTCTCGGCGGCACTGATCCTCGGGCGCTGCCGGCGGCGCGTTCTCATTTGCGATCTGGGGAAGCCCCGCAACTTCGCCTCTCACGCGCTCCACGGATTCCTGACGCGCGATGGAATCGAGCCGGCGGAGCTGCTGCGCATCGGACGCGAACAGCTGGAGCAGTACGGTGTCGAGATGATCCTTCGCGAGGTGACCGACGCTGCCGTGACATCGGACGGTTTCCGGATCACTCTCGGTGACGGGCGCGTCGTGTCGGCCCGGAAGCTGCTGCTCGCGAGCGGCGTCGTAGACCGCCTGCCGGATTTCGAGGGCGCGGCGGAGATGTACGGGCGCAGCCTCTTTCACTGTCCCTATTGCGACGGCTGGGAATCGAAGGATCTGCCGCTCGCCGCATACGGGACGGACCGCGACGCCTATGGCCTGGCGCTGTCGCTCAAGACCTGGAGCGCCGACGTCGCGCTCTGCACCGGCGGCGCGGCGACCCTCCTGCCGCGGGACCGCTCGAGGCTCGCGAGGCTCGGCATTCCGATCCGGGAAGAGCGCATCGTGCGCCTCGAGGGCGAAGACGGCCGGCTGCGTCGTATCGTCTTCGCGTCGGGCGAGCCGCTCGAGCGCGGCGCGATGTTCTTCAAGACCGGGCAGCATCAGCGCTCGCATCTGGCGGAACGCCTCGGATGCGAGTTCAACGATCGCGGTACCGTTCGAACGGACCGCTTCGAAGGGAGCTGCGTGCCCGGCCTGTACGTCGCGGGCGACGCCTCGGAGGACGTGCAGCTCGTCGTGGTCGCGGCGGCGGAGGGCGCGAAGGCGGGATTCGCGATCAACAAGACGCTTCAGAAGGAAGACCTCGCGATCGCGGAGGGGCGGCGTCCCCGGAAGGCGGCTCCGGCGAAGCCCCGGCCGCGAACCGCGAGGCAGACCGAAGACTCCTGAGCGATTGGGTGCCGCGGCGTCTGGATCCCGTGGCCTACAATGAAGCACCCATGGCCGCAAGATCGGAAGGCGAATCGCGTCCGGCCGCGGCTCTGTCCGCGCCCTCCTCGCGCGGCGCTTTTCCCGCGCTCCTCGTCTCCGCCCGCCCGGCGCAATGGGTCAAAAACCTCGTGCTTCCGCTCCCGTTCCTCTTCGGTGGGGCGCTGTCGTCCGCTCGCGGTTGGGAGCTCGCGACCGCCGGACTGGCGGTGTTCTGCGCGCTGACGAGCGCCATCTACCTCGTCAACGACGTCATGGACCGGGAGCGCGACCGCGCGCATCCCGTCAAGCGCCACCGGCCCCTGGCGGCAGGAACGCTCGGAGCTCCTCTCGCGCTCGGGGCGGCCGCGGTCGCGGGCTCCGCGGGCCTCGCGGCGGGATTTCTTCTTTCACCGGCGTTCGGGAGCTGGTGCGCCCTCTACGTGGGGCTCATGACCGCTTACTCTCTTTGGTTGAAACGCGTGCCGTTTCTGGAGGCGTTGATCGTCGCGGCGGGGCTGCCGCTCCGCGCGCTCGCCGGCGCGGCCCTCGCGGGGCTTCCCCCGTCGCCGTTCCTGATGGGGTGTGCGTATCTCCTGGCTCTCTTTCTCGTCGCCGGAAAGCGTCAGTGGGAGCTGCAGCACGCGGGGCGCAACGCGCAGTCTTCCTCGGAGCATCGGGCCGTGCTGGCTTCCTACGGCGCCGAGGGGCTCGACTTTCTCTTCATCGTGACGGCGCTCACGACAGTCGCGAGCTATGCCGCCTACAGCGTGATGCCTTCCACCCGCGAGATCCATGGCGGACGCTCGTTCGCCCCGACGATCCCGTTCGTTGTCCTCGGAGTCGCCCGGTACGTCCGGCTCGTCTACCGCCGCGGGGGCGGTGGCAATCCGACGCAAGCGCTTCTGATCGACGATCCCTGGATCCTGTTCATCGTCGTCGGCTGGGTGGTGGCCGCGGGGTGGATCATCTATGGGCATTGATCGAGCGGCCTGTTTTCGTAACCTCGCTCGGGGAGGCCCCTCCTGACGGCCCTCGAGCGCGACGCCCCCGTGGAACCGCCGCCGCCGCCGCAGCCGATCGTCCGCGCCGCGTTTCACATCCTCGTGCTGGTGCTCTGCATCGTCGGCGCGCTCTGGATCCTCTACCGGCTCGAGGGCGTCCTGCTGCTGGTGATCCTGGCGGTCTTTTTCGCCTACCTTCTGGCGCCGGTCGTCGGTTTCTTCCGCCGGACCTTCCGGATCGGGGGGAGCCTCCGCACGCGCACGCTGCCCCTTCCGGCCGCGATCGGGATCGTTTATCTTCTCCTCTTCGGGACGCTCGCGCTGGCCGTCTGGCTGCTGCTGCCGGTCGTCACCGCCCAGTTCGCGGAGCTCACGAAGGAGCTTCCCGGTTACATCGCGCGCGCGCAGGCGCGCCTGCACTCGTGGCAGAGCTACGAGCGAGGGCACTTTCCCCGGGGGGCCCGCGACGCGATCAACGGGGCGATCGAGCAGGGCTATGAGAGCGGGGCCGCGGCGTTCAAGAGCGGCATTTTTCCCTGGATCGGCCGGATGCTCGGTTACCTGCCCTGGCTGGTGCTCGTTCCCATCCTCGCCCTCTTCCTGCTGAAGGACGCGGATTCCTTCCGGCAGTCGGCCCTGAGACTCTTCCCCCGAGGCCGCATGCGGTGGCGCGGGCGGGAGTTCTTCGAGGACGTCAACAGCGCGCTCGCCTCGTACGTGCGGGCGCAGCTGATCGCCTGCCTGATCGTGGGCGCGGCCTGCACGGTCGGTTTCGCCCTGATCGGAGTTCCGTACGCCGTGGTCCTCGGGATCATCGCGGGGCTGCTCGAGTTCATCCCGCTCGCGGGGCCGCTCGCCGTCGGGGCGCTCGCGGTGATCTTCGCCCTCTTCCGCTCGCCCGGCCAGGCAGTGGGGGTCTTCGCCTTTCTCGCGATCCTGCGCCTCGTCGAAGACTACGTGGTGTACCCGCGCATCATCGGGAGGGGAATTCACCTCCATCCGCTGGCGGTCATCCTGGCGATCCTGTGCGGCGCGGAGTTGGCAGGATTGACGGGTGTCTTCCTCTCGATTCCGGTCGTCGCGATCCTCTCCGTCGCGTTTCGCCACTGGAGAGAGCACCAGGCGGAGGAATCCGTTATCGCTGAAGCAACAGCCCGTTCCGGTTGACGGGACCCCGTCACTGCCCCCCTTTGCTACACTCAAGTGACGATCTCGAATCGGCGTTTGCGCCTGTTCCACTGAAGGAAAAAAGAAATCGCGGGTGGCGGCCTTTCCGGCGGTGCGGTGGATGTGCCCTGACCGCAGGCCAAAAAGGGAGATATGTCGACTGAGAAGCAGCCCCGACTCGGCGTTGCATTCCTCGCCTACAACGAGGAAGAGCTGATCGCGAAGACCGTTGCCGAAGCCGTTTCGTCCCTGTCCGCGGTCCCGGGTCTCGACTGGAGGATTCTGGTCGTCGACGACGGAAGCCGCGACCGGACCGGCGAGATTGCCGACGGGCTCGCCCGCGAGGACCCGCGCATCTCGGTCTTTCACCACGACGGCAACAAGGGCTACGCGGTGGCGACCGAGACCGCCCTCCGGAACACGCCGGGAGAGGTCGTCATGGTCGTGGACGGAGACGGCCAGCACACGATGGCGGACGCTCCGAGATTCCTCGAGGCGATCGACGCCGGCGCCGACGTCGTCTTCGGCTGGAAAAAGAAGCGGCACGACCCGGTGGCGCGGCTCGTTCTCTCCAAGGGCTTGAACACTTTCTCCCACCTGCTGCTCGACTCTCCGCTTCACGACATCAACGGCGGCTGCCGGGCGTTCCGCCGGGACGTCGCCCGCCGGATCGAGATCCGCCACCGCATCAATTTCGTCGGGGACGAGATTTACGCCCGCTGCCGCATCGCGGGCTGGAAGGTCTCGGAGGTCATCGTGCGGCATTTCCCGCGCGAAGCGGGGCAGAGCATCCACCGGCCGCTCAAGATGCTCGGGACGATCCAGCGCGTCTTCCGTTATCTCTTCGACCTGAAGGGGGAGATGCGCCGCGCCGAACAGCTGAAGCGAGTGGCGGCCGCACGCCACCCCCGTTGAGTCACGCGTCTCCCGCTCAACGCCGAACGCCGAACGCCGAACGCCGAACGCGTCCTGTCCGATACTTCTGACCCGCTACTTCAGCCTCATCTCCCCGATCTCGATGTGGCTCGGATCCGAGCCGCTCCCATCCGTGATCTCGACGCGGACTCCGGCCGCAAGAAAGGCCCCGCCCGGGAGGCGGACTTCGGTCCAGGGGAGGGCCGGCCGGTTCGAGACGGTCACGGTCGCGATTTTTTCCTCCCCTGAGGGAGAGATCGCTTTCAGAAGGACCCGAGTCTGGTCCATCGCGCCGAGTGTGAGCGCGACGGAGGTGACCGGTCGGGGAGTCGGGAATCGGATGATCAGGATGAACGGGTTCGCCTCGAGGCCGCGGATGATCGTTTCGGCGCGGCCGTCGAAGAGCGCTTCGAGAGATCCCATGTCCATCCTCGAATGGCTCACCTTCCACGTTTGCGGCCCGGCGGCAACCGTGTCTTCCTGGAGAACGGCGCGCGCCACCTTCTCCGCTTCAAAGATCCCGCGTACGTTTTCGACGTAGCGCACCTTCACGAACCGGAAGCCCGGGGTTCCGTCCGGGTACGGGATCGTGCGGAGCGGCGGCGCGACCGTGAACTTCGAGCTTTCGGTCGCGAGCCTGTACTCCTCGGGAGTCATGATGAAGATCTCGTTGCCCGCGAGCGGTTGCTCCTGCTGTTCCCACGCCCGGATGTCCGCGATGCGAATTCGGGGCTGTTCGGCCGCGGTCATGAAGAATTGAACGAACTCCTGCGGGTTGTTCGACCACGCGGAGGAAAGCAGAAACGTCCCGCGCTGCGAGCTCGCGTCCTGCCGGATCGCGTCGAAAATCTGCGGCGCTCCCCACTGCATGCCGTAGAGGCCGTAGTCGTGGAACCAGGTGGGACCCTCGACGAGCGCGTCTCTCGTCAGCTTTCCGCTCGCGACCGCGAGGCCGGCCGCGCAGGCGAGCGACGTGGCGGCGTAGGGGAGGCGCAGGCGCGCCAGCCAGCGCAGGACCTGGTCGATCGCAATCGCGGACAGCAGAGTCGCCGGCACGACCATCGCCATCAGCCGGAGGATCTGCAGCTCCGCCGCCGCGGCGGAGAAGGGAACACCGAGCGGAGAGATCAGCACCGCGCGATGGAGAGCCGAACGCGGCGCCTTCCAGAGGCAGATGCCGAACCCGACGAGCATCAGCGGAGCGAGGAACACGGGCAGGAACGGCAGCGTGTCCATCCGATGGCGCGCCATCTCGGAGCCATTCGGCCGGAACCAATAACGCGGATCGAGACCCGCCGCGTAGTTGCGGCCGAAGTGCTTCAGCTTCTCCGTCAGCGGGATCGGGTGCGTCCAGTAGGAATCGAGGACCGCGAGCTGCTCCTGGACGACGCCCGGATGGAGCCGCCGGTAGCGGACGTAAGGGGCCGCCATCAACAGCGAGAACAGGAGTGCTCCCGCGAGAAGGGTCTTCTTCTGCCGGAGGTGGTACTTGAGGTCCGAAAGCAGGAGCGCGACGCCGGTCACGAGCATGACGCCCTGGCCGGCCGTGTAGGAGTAGAACGTGGCCGCTCCGAACGCGAGCGCGGCGTAGATCCAGCGGGGATCGCGCGCCCTGTACACGAAGTACGCCCAGAGGAAGCAGAAGTAGAAGGACGCCATCATCGAGGTCTCGAATCCGAGCCGCGCGTGCACGAAGAAGAGCGGGATCGGCGCGAGGATCAGAGGGGCGGCCCACCAGAACCGGACGCGCATTTCCTTGAGCACTCCGGCCGCGGCGGCGGCGCCGAGGACGGACACGGCGGCCGACGTAGCGCGGATGACCGCGACAGTCTTCCCGAAGAGCGCCACGGGCAGCAGGTGCAGATACACCGAGAGGCTGACCGCCCATCGCCGGTCGTTCAAGAAATACGGCGGAAGAAACGTTCCGGTGTGATCCCGGAAGCGGTTGTGCAGAAGCTGCCACGCGAGATTGCCCTGGAGGGCCTCGTCGCAGAAGAAGAAGATCGGGTAGCGCGAGATCCCGATGAACCGGGTCGCCGCATAGAGCGCGAGCGCGGCGAAGAAAAGGATCCATTCGGCCCTGGCCGCGCCCGCCCGGGTATCGCCGGCCGGAGACGCGGCCACGGAAGACGTCGAAACGCTCAGAGACCCCTGCCGATCACGGGAGAACGGACGGTAGCGCCCAGGAGAAGATCCGGTTCGTTCCCCGGTCCGTGACCGTCACGCGGCCGTAGGCGTCGACCGCGATGCCGGTCGGCTGCTTGAAGTCCTTGTCGGCCTTCCACGACCTCCTCATGACGCCCTTCGAATCGTACGCCGCCACGCGGCCGCCCCATGCGTCGGTCACCAGGAGGATGTCGCCGGCGAGAGCCAGGTACGGCTCGGTGTAGAAATCCTTCCAGCCGGATACCGGAAACTGGCGAAGGAACTTGCCCTCGGGGTCGAAAACCTGGATGCGGTGGTTGCCGGTGTCGGCGACGTACACGTTCCCCGAAGCGTCGGCCGCGAGGCCCACGGGCTCTACGAATTCGCCCGTCCCGCTTCCGTCGCCGCCGAAGTCGTTCAGGCGCTTTCCGTCGCGATCAAAGCGGACGACCTTCTTGTTCCCCGTGTCCGCGACGTACACGAATCCGCGCGACACGACGACCGCACGCGGCCCGAAGAACGCGTTCTCGGGGCCGCCGATCGCGCCCATGAACTTGCCGTCCACGGCCGAGAACCGTGCGATCCGCGCGTTCCAGGTGTCGGCGACCCAGACGTCTCCGTCGGAATCGACCGCGATGCCGCACGGCTCGTTGAACTCCCCGGGCCCGGCGCCCTTCGAGCCGAACTGCCGCACGAACTTGCCGTCGGCGTCGAAGACCTGGACCCGGCTGTTCTTGGTGTCGGCCACGTAGAGCCGTCCCTGCCGGTCGACCGCGATTCCCCGCGGCTCTCCGAGCTCACCGGGCCCGGACCCGGCCGCGCCCCAGGTCTTGAGCGGCGGAATAGAGCCGGCCTCGCCGTTGTAGTCGCGGGCGGTCGAGTCCTTCAGGACGATGTTCACGACGGGAAGCGGTCCCGTGCCTTCGTTTAAGTCCTTGCGGACGTAGAACGTCGTGTCCTGGGAGCCGATCGGGCTCCAGATCTCGTGGAAGAGCCAGTAGCGGATCAGGTCGCCTGCGGTGGGCCGGGCCGGGGTATTGCCGGCGGCCGCCACCTTCCCTGGAAACCACCAGGCGCGAATCGGCACGCGCGTCGCCGTGTAGTTCGCCGCGAGCTGCTTCTGCAGGCCTCCCTCGGCGTCCCAGTCCGCGACGATGATCGGCGTCGAGGTGTCTTCGACCCGCGTCAGCCAGCGCGTCTGCACGTCGCGCAGGTACCAGGTCAGCGGCCAGGAGGCTTCCCCGGTGACGGTGATGACGGGCTGGCCCGGCGCCACGCGGGCCTTCGCCTTCTCGACGGAGTTGAGGGCGCGGACGAGATCCCGGGAGGTCTGGACGTACGCCAGCATCTCGGCATGTCCCGGGTCCTTCGCGATGTCGTGCGCGCCGTACCGGAAGCACGCGAGGTACATCCCGGTGGCGTTTACGGCCACGAGAAGCGCGACGGCCGCGAGCCCGAGGCGCGGGCCGCTCCGGGCTCGATCCCGCCAGAGGTCCGCGAGACCGATCGCCGCGAGGATCGTCACGGGGAGCAGCGGGTGCACGGTGAGCCAGGGCACTTTCTCGCGCGCCCAGCCGTAGATGGCCAGAGACGCGAGGGCCCAGTAGACGACGAAGCGGAGGAGAGGTTCGGCCCGATCCGCATCCGGGAACCGGCGGCTGAGCAGCGCGAGGGCCCCGACGCCTCCGGCGGTGACGACCGCCAGAACGATCCACTTCGCCGCGGGCCCCACGACGAACTCCGAGACGAGCGCCGCGACTCCCAGAGAGACCATCGCGCACGCGACCGAGCGGATGAACGGGTCGCGGCGGATCTCGCGCCTCCGGAGGAGGAGCAGTGCCGCCGCGAGGATCCCGGTCTCGTACATCGCGAGCTGCGGGAAGTAGTAGTACCAGGGGCCCGGGATCCGCGCGATGGCGTGCTGTCCCATCCAGTACTTGACGGCTTTCGGGATCGCGAGCCAGTCGCCCGGGTAACGTCCGAACGCCGTGTAGAGAAGCGACCAGATGCACATGAAGACGGTGGCGGCGATCAAAATGGGAACCAGCCGCGGCCGCGTCCAGGCGATGGTCGCGCGCACGGCGGCGGCGGTGCCGGTCGGCGTCGACGGCGGACTTCCGTCGGAAACCGCGACCGGCCTCGCGAGAGCGCGTTCGAAAAAGACCCACACGCCGAAGAGAACGAAGAGAACGCCCGTCATGTAGGCGTTCTCCTTCGTCGCGCCCGCGAGCGCGAAGGAGACGGCCGAAAGTGTCAGCCATCGCGAACGATCGGTCTCCAGAAATTTTCGAAACGCGACGATCGTGCCGAAC
>JBBROA010000141.1:0-9455 GCA_038229875.1 Thermoanaerobaculia bacterium
CCTCGCGGCGCGCGCCCGCGCGCTCCTCCGTCGCAATACCGAGCGCCCCTCGACCGAGCTTTCCCTCGGAGATCTCCGGCTGCATCCCGGAAAACGGACGGCGGAGCGCGACGGAAATCCGCTCTCGCTCACCGCGCGGGAGTTTACGATCCTGGAGAGCCTGATGCGCCGGCCCGGGGGCATCCTGTCGCGCGAGGAGATCCTCGAACAGGCATGGGGCGAGCGCGAGGAGCCCATGAGCAACACGATCGACGTCCTGATCGGACGGCTGAGAAAGAAGATCGACTCGCCGGGGAAGCCGTCGCGCATCGAGACCGTCCGGGGGATGGGGTACCGGCTCCGGTGAAGTTTCCCTTCCATTTCGAACGCGCGCGGACGCGGCTCGCGATCTCCGGGGCGCTTCTCTGCGCGCTCTTTCTGTCGCTTCTCGCGTGGGGCGCGCGCACCTCGGTCCGAGCGAAGACATACGCGGACATCGACGAGGAGCTCTACACACTCGCGGTGGCGCTCGGCTCGAGCTTCGAGCTCGAAGGCCTGGAGGAGTCCAAGCGCGACACCCTGAAGGCCGGTCTCGAGGTCAATGCGTTCGAATTCCGTCTCTCGAATCATTCCGCGATTCTCTTCCGCGAGGACACGCCGGTCGCCGCATCCGGCAACCTGCTGAAGACCCGGCTCCCGGGCGGAATCAGCCCCTACCGCGACCGCCCGGAAGTTCCCTACTCCGCGGTCGAGCCGTACAGCGGACAGAACAGGATGTGCCGGTTCTTGGTCACGCATCTGCAGGGAAAGGCGCACGGCGCGACACTGGTCCTGTTCCGGTGGATCGGTCCGAACCTGCGGAGTCTCGGGCGGCTCGACCGCGCTCTCGCCGGGTTCGTTCTCCTGGGATTTCTCGGGACCGCCGGGATTCTCGCCGGCGTCGTCGCGCGCGCGCTGAAGACGGTCGAGGAGGTGACCGCAACAGCCGAAGCGGTCGAGGCGACGGACCTCTCCAAACGCGTTCGCGTCCGGAAGGGACGAGGCGAGGAGTTCCGGCGCCTCGCCGCAGTGATCAACTCTCTTCTGGAGCGGCTCGAGCTCGCGTTCCGGGCGCAGAAACGGCTGATCGCGGACGCGGCGCACGAGCTGAAGACCCCGACAGCGGTCCTCGTCGGCGAGGCGCAGGAGGCGCTCCGACCGGACGCGACCCCTGAGGAGCGAAGGGAGTCGCTCGAGACGATCGAGCGGGTCTCGCGCGGTCTTGCGCGGGAAGTCGACGCCCTGCTGCTGCTCGCGCGCGGCGACGCGGCCGCGCCGTCGCGCCGCGCCCCCCTCGACCTGGGCGAGCTGGTCGAGCAGGCGGTCGAGGCGACGGAGCCCCTGGGGGGGCCTCGCGGCGTGCGCTGCGCATTTCGCCGCATCGCGCCGGCCTGGGTGACCGGCGATCCGGCCGGACTCCAGCGCCTGGCCTCCAATCTGATCTCGAACGCCGTTCTCTATTCCTCGCGCGGAAGCGTCGTCGAGATCGCTTCAGGCTCCGACGGCCGCGAGGCGTTCATGGAAGTCCGCGACCGCGGCCCGGGGATCGTGCCGGAAGAACGGGCGAGGATCTTCGACCGGTTCGTGAGGCTCGATTCGGCGCGCGCGGAGAACCCGGAGGGCTCGGGCCTCGGCCTCGCCATCGTCGAGCAGGTCGTCCGCGCGCACCAGGGAAGAATCGAAGTCGAAGACCACCCGGGCGGCGGAGCGATCTTCCGAGCCGTCCTCCCGGCGTGCGAGCCCGAAATCGCCGCGGCGCCGATCACCGCCGCGGCGTCGTAAGACTCCGAGCCAGGTATCGGCACAATCCGGGAAACGGCCGAAGCGCCGACCGCCCGCGGGCCGCCTCACCCCCAACCGACTTCCCCGAGCGCAAGACGCGGTAAGCGAGATCAATTCATCCCACCGCCTTCCAGGTTATTTCCGCCCCTCACCCCAACCCTCTCCCCCGGCGCGCGGGGAGAGGGAGCGGAGCTGCGCCTGCGCCACAATGGTGGTTAAGCCCGCATCGAGAGGAGTCTCCTGACCGAAGGGAGGGAGGAGCCTCTCGATGCGGGAGCCGCCGCGAACGAAGGGACAAGGCGAGCGGGCGAGCCGACGGGCGAGCCGCTCGCCGGTGCCGTTCGCGGCGCGACGGCATGGCCCGTAGTGAGCGGAGGCGACGGTCAGCGGACGGCAGCTCCCGCAGTGAGCGAAGGCGACGGAGGCGCCGCGATACGAATCGTCATCGCAATATGCCGCGTGTCCTTGTCGAGATACCGGAGCATCACCGACTCCCCGATCTTCAGGTCTCCCCCGCTGATCTTGGTCGCCGAGGTCCAGACGAGGGAGGTCTCACGCCCCGCGGCGTCGCGGACGGAAAGGATTTTCTTTCCGGGGTCGAGACCGGAGACCCGGCCCGAAATCGGAACTCCGTGCGCTCTGACGCGCACCGCGGGGGTTCTGACCGTAACGGCCGTGCGGGTCGTGGCGGGTCGCGGCGAGACGCCGGGCGTGCGCGGCCGGGCGACCGGCGAAATTGCCTGCGCCTCGAGGAGAGAGAGCGAGATGAGGCCCGCGAGGAGGACCGCTATGAAATTGCCTCTGTTCATCGAGCCCTCCTTCGGTCTGCAGCCTAAGAAAGAGCGAGTGAACGGAGAGTGAACCGCCCCGCCTCGCCGTCCCAGACGGCGAAGACTGCATCACCCCGAGGGCTCCAGAAATTCCCGTCCCTCGCGCAACAGGCCCGCGATCAGCGCCCTGTAAAGGCCGGCTGCCTCTTCTACGGAGGCGAGCTCCACCCGCTCGTCCGCGGCGTGCGCATGAGCGATCTCGCCGGGCCCGACGAGCAGAGGGATGCCCCACCGGTCGAGCAGCGGCAGGTCGCAGGCGAAGGAAACGATCTCGCCCGCCGGCGCTCCCCGGGGCGTGCGAAACGCGATCTTTTCGGAGCGATAGGGAACCGTGATCTCGCCCCGGCCCCGGGCCGCCTTCTCGAAGTGCGAGAGGACGGCACTGGTGGCCGCTCCGGTGCGCACCAGGATTTCCGCGCGGCCGTGCTCCGCGACGACGTTTGGAGCGGTACCGGCCGCGATGACCCCCACGTTCACGGTGGTGTCTCCGAACACGGGATCCTCGGGAACCACAATCGCGCGGATCTCCGCCAGGAAGTCGAGAAGCGGATCGACGGCTGACCGCGCTCCCGCCGAGGCGGAAAGCGACGAGTGGGCGGCGACGCCGCGCGTTTCGATCGCGATTCTCAGACACCCCTTCGACCCGCCCACGAAGCGGTTGCCGGTCGGCTCTCCGCCGACGAGAAACTCGGCCGCGCGAGGCTGCGCATTGGCCGCGAGGGCGCCGTCCGAGCCCCGCTCTTCGCCCACCAGCAGCAGTAGTCCCGTGTCGCGGCTTCCCGCAGGGAGTTGCTCCAGCGCGAGGATCATTGCGGCGAGGCTTCCCTTCGCGTCGCAGGCGCCCCGCGCGAACAGGACTCCGTTTTCCTTTCGCGGCTCGAAAAACGGCGGAACGGTATCGGCGTGAGTGGAAAGGACCACCCGCGGAACGGGGCCTCGCGACGCGAACAGGTTCCGCCGGCCGGGAGAGACCGCGATCGACTCGCATTCCCAGCCCCCGGCTCGGAGGCGGCGCTCGATGAACGCGACCACGTCGGCTTCCGCTCCGGTTACGGACGGGATCGCGACGAGCGCCTCGAGAAGCTCCCCGGCGCCGTCGGCAGGACCGGCCGGCCTCACGGGCCCCCGGGGGGCGCGCGAAGGGCGGGCGATCTCAACGGAGCCCCGGATGCGGCACGCACCGGAGAATCATAGACTCGCCCCATGCGAAAACTTTTCTTTGGGGTCGCGGCTCTCGCAGCCGCGTCCATTGCCGTCTCGAGGCCTCGTACCGCCGCGCCGAACGTGGTTGCGTTCGATCTCGTCTTCGAAAACGGCCGCGTGGCCGATGGCACGGGCGCACCGGTCTTTTCCGCGGACGTCGGCGTCCGGGCGGGACGGATCGCGGCCGTAGGAAAGCTCGCGGGGCGCCCGGCGCGGCGGCGCATCGACGCGCGCGGGCTCGTCATCGCTCCGGGCTTCATCGACCTGCTGGGGCAGTCGGAGTACAACGTGCTCGTCGACCCCCGCGCGGCCTCCAAGATCACCCAGGGGATCACCACGGAAGTCACCGGCGAAGGCGATTCCATCGCCCCGAAAGACGCGGCCGCCCTCCAGGAAGACCGCGACACCTGGGAGAAGTACGGCGTCTGGCCGGACTGGAAGACTCTCGACGGCTACTTCCGATCGCTCGAGCGGCGCGGCACCGCGATCAACATGGCGACCTTCGTCGGGTCCGGGACCGTGCGGTCCATGATCGTCGGAAAAGAGAATCGTCCCGCGACGCCCGACGAGCTCGCGCGGATGGAGCGCATCGTCGACCAGGCGATGCGGGAAGGGGCGCTCGGCGTCTCCTCGTCGCTCCAGTACATCCCGAACATCTACTCGTCCACCGAGGAACTGATCGCGCTGGCGCGGGTCGCGGCCCGCTATGGCGGCGCCTACTTCACGCACCAGCGTTCGGAAACCGGGCGAATCGACGCGTCGCTCGACGAGGTCTTCCGCATCGCGAAGGAGGCGGGCATCCGGACGCAGATCTGGCACCTCAAAACCGCGTATCGCCCGAACTTCGGCCGCATGCCCGCCGTGCTGAAGCGGATCGAAGAGGCGCGCGCGCAGGGCCTGGACGTTGCCGCGAATCAGTACCCCTACGCCCGCGCTTCCAACGGCTTGGACGCCTGCCTGCCACCGTGGGTGCGGGAGGGGGGCCGCGACGCGCTCTTGAAGCGCCTGGCCGATTCCGCCACCCGCGACCGCGTCAAAGCGGACATGGACCGCGCGACCGCCGACTGGGAGAACCAGTACGCCGGTTCGGGGGGCCCCGAAGGCATCCTCGTCGCTTCGGTCCTCGCGACGGCTTTGAAGCCGCTCGAGGGCAAGACGATCGCGGAGATCGCGAAGGACCAGCGGAAAGATCCGCGCGACGCGCTGATCGACATCGTCGTCGCGGACCGCGCCAACACGTCCTGCATCATCTCGATCATGGACGAGGCGGACGTGCGGACCGCGCTCGCGCATCCTCTGGTCTCCTTCGGAACGGACTCCGGCGCGCACGCGACGGACGGAATTCTGTCGAAGGAAGGATCGCATCCGCGGGGCTGGGGCTCGAGCGCCCGGATCCTGGGGCACTACGTGCGGGAAGAGAAGGTGCTGAGGCTCGAGGAAGCCATCCGCAAAATGACGTCCTTCGCGGCCGAAGCCGCGGGGCTTCCCGATCGGGGCCTCGTCAAGGTGGGATTCGCGGCCGACCTCGCCGTCTTCGATCCGGAGAGGGTGCGGGACCTCTCGACGTTCGTCGAGCCGAATCACTACAGCGAGGGATTCCCTTACGTTGCGGTCAACGGCGTTCTCGTCGTCGACAAGGGAGAGATGACCGGAAAGAGGCCGGGACGCGCCCTGCGCGGCCCCGGATACCGGGCGCCGCGCGGCTAGTCGATAGCCGGTTCGCAAATTCGAAGAACCGGCTTTCCCGGACGCGTCCTTTCGCACATGACCGGCGAGCAGCAGATCTTTTACGACCCGCGTCACCGGCGGTGGCGGCGGTTCACGCGGGTTCTCTGGCTCGCGTCCGCGGTCGTGTCGGCCATTTTCGGTGCGCTCGTCGCGGCGGTCCTGGTGAACCCGGCGCTGCCGGTCCTAGGCCTCCCGTCCTCGCGAGCGCTCCCCGCTGCCCGTCACGTGATCCCGTCCCCCGCGGACATGAAGCCAAAGCGGCCGCTCGAAGCTCGTCTCGCCCGTGAAAAAAAGAGATTGCGCGCGGAGATCGCCGCGACACCGACTCCCGTGCGCGCGTCGGGGCAGACGGCCGCCGGCCCAAGACGTGCCGCGCCTTCCCGCCTCCTCGGTTTCTACGTCAACTGGGACGACACCAGCTTCTCCTCGCTGAAGGAGAACGTGGGCCGCATCGACGAGCTCATTCCCGAATGGCTGCATCTGGCGGACGCCCAAGGCGCGCTTTCCGCCGACGATCCGACGACCACGGCGTCGGTTCTCGCCTTCCTGCGACAGGCGCGGCCCGGGCTTCCGATCGCGCCTCTCGTCAACAACTTCAATTCTCAGACGATGCAGTGGGAGTCGGCGCGCCTGGGAGCCATGCTCGCAAGCCCTGCCGCGCGCTCGGCCGCCGTCGCGGGCCTGCTCCGCTTCGTCGAGCGGCAGCGCTTTGCGGGAATCTCCGTCGACTTCGAAGCCGTCCCGCGGGAACGACATCCGGAACTCCTCGCTTTCATGCGGGAACTGTACGCCGCGTTCCACACCCGTGGACTGGAGGTCTCCCAGTCCGTTCCGCTAGACGACACCGACTTCGACTATGCGGGCCTGGCCACGTCGAACGACTTCCTGATCCTGATGGCGTACGACGAGCACACCGGCGATGGGGATGCGGGCCCGGTCGCTTCTCAGGGGTGGTATCGCAACGCGCTGGCGCAGAGGTTCCGGGAGCTGCCGCCGGAAAAGTGGGTGGTCGCAATCGGGAACTACGGTTACGACTGGCCGGTCGGGGGCGGCGCCGCGACGGAGGTCTCATTTCAGGAGGCGCTGCGGATCGCCCGGGATTCCGAGGGCGAGATCGCGCTCGATCCTGAGAGCCTGAACCCCTCCTTTTCGTATCGCGACGAGAAGAATCGGCTCCGGCGCGTCTGGTTCCTGAACGCCTTGACGGCGTTCAACCAGGTCGTCGAGGCGTCCGGCCGCGGCCCCCGCGGATTCGCGCTCTGGCGGCTCGGGTCCGAGGACCCGTCGATCTGGCAGGTTTTCGCCCGGCGGGCGGCCCTCGGACGCGACACCGCCATGGACCTTCGCACGCTCCACTATGGATACGACATCGACTACGAGGGCGTCGGAGAGGTCCTTCGCGTCACGGCCACGCCCGCCGACGGCGTACGCGAGGTGGACTTCGACCCCCGCTCCGGTCTGATCGTTGGGGAGCGGCTTCGCTCCTACCCGTCTCCCTACGTCATCACGCGCTGGGGAGGAACGCCCCCAACGCGGCGTATCGCGCTCACGTTCGATGACGGACCGGACCCCTCCGCCACACCGGCGATCCTCGATATTCTTCGCCGGGAGCACGTGCCCGCCACATTTTTCGTCATCGGATTGAACGCCGACCGCTACCCCGGGCTCCTCGCGCGCATAGACGCCGAGGGTCACGAAATCGGCAATCACACCTTCACGCATCCGAACATCGCCATGATCCGGGAGCGCCAGCTGTCGCTCGAAGTCAACGCGACGGAGCGGCTGTTCGAGAGCCGGCTCGGCCGGGGGTCCGTGCTTTTCCGGCCTCCCTATGCCGAAGACGTCGAGCCCGAAACGCCCGCCCAGGTCCGACCCCTTCTGTTCACGAGCGGTCGCGGCTACTACACGATCGGGATGCAGATCGATCCCGGCGACTGGAAAACACCCGGTGTCGATCGGATCGTCGCCGCGACCGTCGAGGGAGCGGACCGGGGCGACGGGAACGTCGTCCTCCTCCACGACGGCGGAGGGGACCGCTCCCAGACGGTCGCGGCCCTGCCGCGGATCATCGAGTCCCTGAGACAGCGCCGCTTCGAGCTCGTGCCGGTCTCCGACCTCATCGGGGTGACGCGCGATGCGGTCATGCCGCGGATCCCGCAGCGCGGCCGTGCGTCAGCGGCTATCGACGATGCGGCCTTCCTGCTTCTTTCGTGGGGGGCCGCCACCATTCGATTTCTCTTCATCGCGGGAATCCTTCTCGGGATGGGGCGTCTGTCGATCGTCGGCGGCCTCGCAATCGCGGGGTGGCTCCGGAGCCGGCGGAGAACTTTCCCGGGCCCGCTTCCGTCGGTCGCGGTGGTCGTGCCTGCCTACAACGAAGAGATGGTCGTCGTCCGAACGATTGAAGCGTTGCTCGCTTCGGACATGCCCGGTTTTGAAATCGTGGTCGTCGATGACGGATCCACCGACCAGACGCGCGCGCGCGTCGAGGCCTCTTTCAGCGGCAACCTCCGCGTCCGCCTCTTTTCCTGCGCGAACGCCGGCAAAGCCTCCGCCTTGAACTACGGCATCGAACGGACCGGCGCGGAGATCGTGATCGCGCTCGACGCCGATACGCTGTTCCGCCCGAACGCCGTCAGGCTGCTCGCACGCCACTTCCAGGACCCTTCGGTCGCTGCGGTGGCCGGCAACGCGAAAGTCGGAAACCGCGTCAACCTGCTCACGAATCTCCAGGCCCTCGAATACATAACGAGTCAGAACCTCGACAGGCGCGCGTTCGAAGTGCTGAACTCCATCTCGGTGGTGCCGGGCGCGATCGGAGCCTGGCGCCGGAGCCTCGTCCTCGAGGCCGGAGGGTTTTCGGGCGAGACCCTCGCGGAGGACGCCGACCTGACTCTCGCGATCGTGCGGCGGGGATACCGGGTGCGGTACGAAGAGCGGGCGATCGCGTGGACCGAAGCGCCCGACACGGTCTCCGGACTGCTCAAACAGCGTTTTCGCTGGACGTTCGGCACTCTGCAGGCGGCCTGGAAGCATCTGGATACATTCCTGCGGCCCCGTTACCGGGGATTGGGGCTTTTCGCCCTGCCGAACCTTTTCCTGTTTCAGGTGCTCTTTCCGCTGATCGCGCCCGTGATGGACCTGGTGATGGTCGCTTCGCTCGCGATCGCGGCGCTCGAAGGAAAACAGCATCCGGACGCTCCGGATTCTTCCTGGAAGACCGTGCTTTTTTACTACGCGCTCTTTCTCGCCGTCGACGTGCTCGCCTCCGCTCTCGCGTTTCTTTTGGAAAAGCGGGAGGACTGGCGCCTTCTCGCCTGGCTCTTCCTTCAGCGGCTCGTCTATCGACCGCTTCTCTGCTACGTCGCCCTGCGCTCCGTGCTCACCGCCGTCCGGGGACCGATCGTCGGGTGGGGCAAGCTCGAACGGAAGGCGACCGTCCGGGAGGGGAGCTAAGAGGAGCCCGGGTTCTCGTCCGTTGTTCGCCGCCTACGCATGGCGTGCTCGCCTAAGAGCGGCGAGATTCGCGGATATTTTCGTCGGACAAGGCCGAACTGCTCGATGGCGTGCTTCTCGATGTGCGCCATCCCTTCGTCCATCGAATCCGTGAAGAGAAGAAGGTCGAGGTCCACCGGGCTGATGGTGCCCGCGACGACCATTTCTTTCATCAGGGTCCTGAGGGGTTGCCAGTACTCGGTGCCGAAGATCACAACCGGGAAACTGTCGATCTTTTTCGTCTGGATCAGCGTGAGCGCTTCAAAAAGCTCGTCCATCGTGCCGACGCCGCCCGGCATCACGACGAAGGCGTAGGAGTACTTGACGAGCATGACCTTGCGGACGAAGAAGTACTTGAACGTCACTCGGCGGTCCAGGTACGCGTTTAACTTCTGCTCC
>JBBROA010000142.1:0-9396 GCA_038229875.1 Thermoanaerobaculia bacterium
AAGGCTCGGGTCGCTCGCCAGCGGCACGATCGCTCCGTTGGCAATCGCCGGCTCGGCCGGATCGAAGTTGATCGTCGAAACCAGCGGCATCGTCGCGTTGTACGGCCAGATCCTCAAGTGCCCGCCGCCCGTCGGCGCCACAACCACCACGTTTAACACCGCCGCCTGGGCCGTCGCCGGCACCCCGCAGGTGCCCGTCACCGGAAAGCTCCGTGTCCCCTGACCCGTCAACGCAGGACCCCCCGTCACCCCCGTCGCATTGCGCGTGTCCACGATGCGGCACGGCGTCACCGAATAGAACTGGTACGGCCCCGCCGCCGAAGCCGCCGAGGCGATGACCGCGAGACCGGCCCCGACGAGAAACGAGCGAAACGTTTTTCTGTTCATTTCATCTCCTACTGAAAATATCCGTTGACGTCGAGGATCCAGTCCACTGTGCCGGCGCCCTGGCTCACGAAGACGGTGACGTCTCCGGAAGGCCCGAGCCTGATGATCGCATTGTTCGCGCGAGTCTGGCCCGGGTTGTAGTTCATTGTGGAGGCGAGGGGCCGGGACGCGCCTCCGGAATAGACCGTCAGAACGCCGGGACCGTTGGTCTGGTTGGTGACGGCGAGGTTGGCGGAAACCGCCGTGGCCCCCACCGGGATGTTGCACTGGCCCGTCAGGACGAAGGTCCGCGAGGCCGCATCGGCCAGCGCGGGGCCGCCGTAGGTGCCCGTCGCGTTCCGGGTGTCCACGACCCGGCACGGAGCGACCGTGAAGTAGCCGTTGACCACGCAGGCGGTGTTGATCGTGACGGTCGCCCCGCCCACCGAGGCACAGCCACCGGCCGCGGTCACCGTCACCCCGAGAACGACCGAGCCCGAAGCGCCGGCGGTGTAGGTGATGGAACGGGTCCCGGCGCCGCCGGTGATCGTGCCGCCCGTGATCGTCCAGGCATAGGTCGCTCCAGGGCCGGCGTCCGGCACGGAGGCGGGATTCAAAGTGGAGTTGGCGCAGGTCGAAGCCCCCGTCGTGACCGTCGAGGAGGGCACGCCCGGCAGACTGATGACCTGGGAGCAGGTGTTGCCGTTCGCATCCGTCGCCACGACCGTACCGGACCCGGCGGCGCACGTCACCGTGTTGACGACATACGTGGCCGAGGTGGGATTCGTGAGATTGACCGAAGTGAGAGTCAGATTCGTGGAGCCCGGCTGGAGCACGATCGAAACGACGCCGGTGTCGTTGGGCGCGGACTCGGTCGCGGTCCCGTTGAACTGGGCGGGAGTCACGGCGGTGCCTCCGCAGACCGGCGGGGTGACGTCGCTCGAGTTCAAGGCAAACATGCCGCGTCCGTGCGTGGCCGCGACGATCTGGCCCGTGCTCGCGTTCCTCTCCAGGCCGAAAACCGTGACGACCGGGAAACCTTGCGAGAGATAAGACCAGTGGGCGCCGCCGTTCAGAGTGCGGTACACCCCGACGTCGGTCCCGACGTAGACGCGCTCGGGCGAGGCCGGTTCGAGGGCGATCGCGTTCACGGGAACGTCCGGAAGGTCTCCGGAGATGTCCGTCCACGTCCCGGTCGAAAGCCCGTTCGCGGTCTTGAAGACGTGTCCCGGAGTCGTCGGCGTGTTCCCGTTGAAACCCGAGAAGGCGACATAGGCGGTGTTGCCGGTCGCGTCGGCCGGAGAGACGGCAATGGAGGTGACGGCTCGGTTGGGCAGAGGCGCCTTGTCGAGAACGGTCCAGGTCGGCGTCGCGACGGCCTCGACCGTGGAGGAGACCTCGACCCGACCGTCAGACGACCCGGTGTAGACGACTTCTTTGCCACCGAGGAGATTCGGCAGCGCCGCGATCCACGAAAGGTAATTGTTTCCGGCCTTGACGAGCGACGGACTCACGGCCTTCCACGACGCCGGGAGGGTGCAGACGACGGCGGGGAATCCGCACCCCGAGGTCGAGACCGTCGGGCAGCACGGGCTCTGGGGATCCGCCGAGCGGTACACCTTGTTCGTGCCGAAATAGACGACGTTCGGTGTGAACGCCGGATGCGAGGTCAGAGGTGCATAGAAGGAGACCGGGTCAGTGGCGTTGATGCCGTTGTAGTACTGCCCTGCGGCGCCGTAATAGGAACCGACGAAGGCCCACGTTCCCGGTCCGCCGGAGCCGCCGGTCGTGCTCTTCGATGGCCCCATGAAATTGAAGGCCTGGTTGAAGTACGTGTGGAGCATCCGGTTCGGATTGCCCTGGTCGATCACCGCCTGACCCCCGTCGCCGAAGTCCGCGTGGAACCAGGCGGGAGGAGTCTGCAGCGCCGAATTCAAGAGGTTCGTCCCGTTGTCCTGTGTTCCTCCGAGCACGATGTTCGGATTGCTCGGATGCGTCGCGACACCGGAAAACTGGGTGATCGCGATGTTGGTGTTCAGGGTCGTCCAGGAGGCGCCCTTGTTCGCCGTCCGCCAGATCCCACCGTCGTTGCCGTTGAAAACGGGACGCGGGTAAGTCGCGGCGGTCCGGTCGAACTCGATGACGTGATCGTCCCCGTGGACGCCGCCGTTCGCCGCGTCTCCCTGGGACACCGAGCGCCAGGTGGCGCCCCCGTCGTCGCTGCGCCAGATCGAGTGCGACAGGCTCGGTCCGAGGCCCGAGAGATCGGACGCGAATCCGGAGTTGGGGTTGCCTCCGACGTAGACCGTGTTCGCCGCCGCGTCGGAAGGATCGGCCGCGATCGTCATGTCGTAGAAGCACTGCCCGTCGCAGTAGGTCGGGTACGTTCCGACGGAGAAGGTGGCTCCGGAGGCCGCCGGCGCCGACGCCTTCAGGACGAGAGCGGTCGAGCTCGTGACGCTCGCGATCGTCGCCGAGACGTTGTTGTTCAGGATGATCCTGCGGTTCACCCAGGCGCTTCCGGTCACGAAGGTCGGACCCGAGACCCACGTCACGGACGTCCCGGACACGTTGGCCGTGCCGTTGAATCCGTTGTCCAGGTGCGACCAGTTCGTGCCCCCGTTGGTGGTCTTGTACACGCCCCACAGGATGGACCCGGAGCTCGAGATCGCCGCGTACAGTGTTCCCGGAGCGCCGCTTCCGCCGATCGTGAGACTGATGCGGCCCCAGGTCGGCGAGACGGTCGCGTTATTGGGAAAGCCGGTCGCCAGGCGCGTGTAGGTCGCCGGGGCGCCCGAGAACGCGTTTGTCGACTTCCAGACTCCGTTTGCGAGCACGGCCGCGTAGAGCACGTCGTGATTGGTCGGATCGATCGCCATGTCCTTGATCGACTGCGCACCCGAGCCCGCCGTCTGCAGCGTCCAAGTGGCGCCGCTGTCTGTCGACTTCCAGACGCCGCGGGCGGCGCCGCTCGTGGTGCTGCACGTGGCGAACGTGCCGCTCGTGTAGAAGCCGCTCGTCGTCGCCGCCCAGAGAGTCGTCGACGTGGTCGATCCCGCCGTCGACGGATCGATGATGATCTTCGCCACGGTCTTTCCGACGAAGGGGCCGGTGTTCCCGAGAACGCTGCCTCCGCCGCCCGTCAACAGCGTCCACGTAGTCCCCCCGTCGGCGGAGCGAAGGACTCCCTGGCCGTAGTACGAGTCGCAGGATCCGTTTGGCTCCCCCGTTCCGGCATAGACGATGTTCGGATCCACCGGGTCGACCGCAATGGCGCCCATTGCAAGTGAGGCCTGACGATCGGTCAGGGGCGTCCACGTCGGGCTGGCCGCGGTCGCGTTGGTCGTTTTCCAGACGCCGCCCTGCGCACCGCCGACGTACACGACGTCGGGCAGAGTGGGGTGGACCGCCACCGCCGTCAGTCGTCCGCTCACCGCCGTGCCGGGGCCGACGGACGTGTCGGTCTGTCCGTTAGGGATCGTGGCCGGCCCGAGCGCATTCCAGGTCGGCTGAGGCGGCGTCCCGGGAGGGGGAGAGTCGTCGGGTCTGCCGTCGAGGCGGCCGTTCGCGGCAGCCGTCTGTGCGAGCGCGTTCGCAATCGCTCCTTCGGGGATCTCGACCGCCGGATAAGCGCGCTGCCCGTAGAACCACCGGTCGAAAGCGTCCCGGTTCTCCACATTGCCCTCGCCTTCCAGCGCGCGGGAAGTCGATTCCATCTCCTCGCGGAACCGGTCACGCAGCGCGGTGCTGCGCGGCTTCACGGCCGCCACGGCGGCCGGGGCTTTCGCACGCTGCCGAGTGGCGACGCGCTTGCGGCCCGCAACTGTCATGGGAGGAGCCGCGGGCCTGGCGAGCAGCGGCCCGGCCGTGGCCGCGACGGGCTCGGAGGCGATCAGGGCGGGGCCGGGCGCTCGATCGATTCTCCGGCGAGGACCGTCCCGATGCGTGGCGTGGACACCGAGAACGACGGCAAAAATAGCGGCCGGGACGAGCATGAGGGTTCGTTTGCTGTGCAACGCATGCCCCTTTTTGAAGGATGGTGGCTTAGCGGGACTCTCGACGAGGGAACCGCGAGTCGATGGATGTCTTAACGGTTGGCCGAGCCACGCTATATCGGGATTCGAGAGGTGTCAATGACAACGTCGAAATCAGGAAGGGGGAATATCTCCGCCCCCGAACTGGCGCAAAAAGTCTCGAACATCCGACTGGTTAGGATCGATCTCGAGCGATTCTTTCCACAGGGAGAGGGCCCGGTCCCGAGAGCCTTTTTTCCCCACCAGGAGCGCCGCCAGGGTCTTGCAGGCGAGCGCCGTCGGCTTCAGCGCGATGGATCGTTCGTAGGCGGCGATCGCCCCATCGATGTTGCCCTTCCTTCCCTCCGCGGCTCCCAGCATTCCGAAAAGAACGTGCGAGCGCGGCAGGCGGTCGACGGCCTGCCGCAGCGTGGCGAGCGCCTCCGCCTCCTTCCGTTCGCTCTGAAGAAGGAGGGAGAGGTCCCCGTACGCATTCTCCCGTTCCGGGTCGGTCCTCGCCGAGGAAATGGCCCTCCGGAACGCGGCCTCCGCTTCCGCGGGCGAACCGCCGCTCGCCAGGGCGGATCCCAGCTTTCGCTCCAGCGGCGAACTTTGCGGAGACGAGCGGAGCGCTCTGGCAAAGTGTCTCGCCGCGGCGCCGTAGTCCTTTTCCCGTAACGCGAGCTCTCCCCGCGCCGCGGAGAGAGACGCGGCAGACGCGATGCGGGCCGCCTGATCGAGATCCCGATGCGCCTCCGCGAAGCGGCCGAGAATCGCATGCGCCTCCGCCTGCAGCAGCAGGATCTCGGCATTCAGATCGTCCGCGTCGGTGAGTGATCGCGCCCGCGCGAGCTCCTGGAGCGCCGTCGCGCCATCCCCGCGCGCCTGCGCGAGCCGGGCCTTCGCGAAATAGAGGATCGGGAGTCGGTCGTCGGCTTTCCCCGCGGCGGCAAGCTCGCTCTCGGCCTCCGGAAACCGGCCGGTCTCGACGGCCCAGGACGCTCGCTGCACGTGAACCCAGAAGCTGTCCGGTTCCGCCGCCGACGCGCGCTCGATCAGAGGGCGGGCGCGCTCGGCTTCGCCCCGTCTTAAGTAAATCGCGGCCGCGGCGAGCAGCCCATTGACGTTTTTCGGATCGAGGGCGACGGCTTTTCCGAACGCGCGAAGAGCTCCGTCCAGGTCGCCCGAACCCGAAAGCGCCGTCGCCTCGTTCACGAAGGACGCCGCCGTCCTCCCGTCCGCGTCGTGAGCCGCGCCACGCCCGTTTCCCGAGAGGTACCCGAGTGCCATCAACTTCTGAACGGCCTCCGGGTCCTCCCCTCCCGAAGGCGCCGGCCGGGCTTTCGGAAGGGCTCGGTACCGCGCGACGGAAGGAACCTCACGAAGCGCGCCCGCCCGAAAACCCTCAGACAGCGGGCGTCCCGCGAGCTCGCGCGATTGCGGCACCCGGAGCAGCGCGAGCACCGTGGGGGCGACGTCGAGAATGGAAGCCCCCGGGATGTGCGCCGGCACGGCCGGGCCGCCATGCAGGAAAACGACGCCATGGAGCCGGTGCCACAGCGGGGCCCGGCCGGTGTCCGCCCGTCCGGAAGTTCGTGGTCGTTCGGCACCGCTCTTGAACCCATGGTCGGAGACGACGATCGTGACGGTGCCGGGGCCGGCGAGGCGGAGGAGATCCGCGAGCACCTCGTCCTGATACTCGTAGTAACGGTCCACCGTGACGGAGAAGGCGCGGAAGTCGGCGTCCGACACACCCGGAAGCCGCGGCGGAGCGTCTTCCATGAAGAGGTGCTGGCAGGCATCCACGCCCTCGAAGTAGACGGCGAGCAGATCGGTTGCAAACCGCGCCTGAAGA
Organism: Thermoanaerobaculia bacterium; assembly: GCA_038229875.1. Classification (GTDB taxonomy): domain Bacteria; phylum Acidobacteriota; class Thermoanaerobaculia; order UBA5066; family Gp7-AA6; genus JALYUA01. Next base: position 6,235 of record JBBROA010000142.1, read on the forward strand.
TGAGGAAGAACGCGGCGGTAGAACTCGCTGGTCGCGTGGATTCGCGCCAGCTGGTCCAGGCGCGCCGCGCCGTCTGGCGAGAGCTCGGCCGCGGGGTCGGCCAGAAAGCGCCGGCGCGTCGCCTGCAGATCGACCGCGGGCTCTCCAAACTGCTCCCTCAGCTCCGCGGCCAGAGACTCTGGAAAGGTGGCGCCCGCGACGGCGCGCGCACTTCGGACCTGGTGGAACCCGAGCCGGTCGGAGACCTCGAAGCCGGCCACGCGCTCCGCCGGGTACGAGGCGTACCACCCGACGAATCCGGACGTGCGGCCAAATTGGCCGAGGATGTTCCAGAGCGCGGGCACCCGCCGCCGGGCACTGGTGATCGGCGTCGCGGCGCCATCGCGGCCGAACTCAACAAAATCGAGCACGCCATGCTCCTCGGCCTTTCGCCCGGTCGCGATCGTCGTCCACACGATGGGGGAAAGGAGAGGCTCCCGCGACCGGAGGAGTCCGAAGGCTCCTTCACGTTCGAGACGAGCGAAGGTCGGGAGCCGGCCCGCCGCGATCAGGCGATCGATCACCACGAGGTCCGCGCCATCGACCCCGATCAGAAGAACGCGGGGAGCGGAGGGGCGCCGCGCCGCCGCTTCGCCGCCGGCGTGAGGGGCCGCGGCGAGAAGACAGAGCCATGTCAGGGCGTTCCTGAAAATCTGCTTCAAAGTAAGACCGGAAGGGAAGGATACTCACCGGAACTCCCGGGCGCCACCCGATCCCTCAGATCCCTCGGCCGGATCCCCCGACGTGGCACCGCGCCTGCAGCTCTCTCTTGCCGCGTCGGCTAGCGGAAGTACCCCGTCACGTCGACGATGACGTCCACCGTTCCCGTGCTCTGGCCGGTTCGCAGCACGAAATCGCCGGAGAGCCCCAGGGAAAGGACAGCGTTGTTGGCGCGCGTCTGCCCGCTTCGGTAGTTGATCGTCGAGGTCGGCGGAAGCGACAGCCCGCCCGCGTACGCGGTGAGATAGCCGGAAGCGGTGGAGTTCGTGACCGAGAGATTGCCGGCGATCGACCTCGCGTCCGCGGGGATCCCGCACTGCCCGGCCGCGACGAACGTCCGCGAGCCGCCGGCGGGAAGCGCCGGGCCGCCAAGGGGGCCATTTGCCAGCCGGGTGTCGAGGATCCTGCACGGCACGACCGTGTAAAAGAAAGTCGGAGGTGGCGCCGTGTTGACGAACGCCGCCTGGCTCGCGTTGAAGTAGGAGCCGCTCGCGCCGCTCTCGAGTTTCACGGCCCGGACGGCCCAGGTTTCGCCGCCGGAGGCCGCGGTCGTAAATGACGTCGACGTCACGAGCGCGCCGTTGATGCGGGTCAGCGGTCCCTGAGGGCCCGGGGCGCGGTACACGTTGTAGCCCAGGACCGCGTCGGGCGACCCCGACCACTGCAGGAGAATCGTCCCCGGACCCGGAGTCGGGACGACGTTCAATGCCGCCGGGGGCGCGACGACGTGCATCCGGAGAGTGGGATCCCCCATCAGCGCGATGTGGATCTCCGGTCCGTAGCCGCCCGAGTAGGTGCCCGAGTTGTTCTGGGTCACGCGCGCCGAATACCCGATCGTCTCCCCCATGCCCATGTGGTGGAAGAACCAGTGCGGCCGCCCCGCCCAGGCGCTCGTCAAACCGTAGGTCGTCGTCGCGAGCGGCGCGCGGAGGAAATTGTCCGTCGTGTCCCAGTCGCCGAAGTAGCTGCCGAACAACATCGTGAAGATGGCCTGGGTGTCCACCGAAGCGAAGTACCCGGTTGTGCCGACTCCGCCCGCTCCCTGGTACCACCCGCCGCCGCAGCCGTACGCCCAGAGGTAGCTCTGCGTCGCGAGCGTTCCGAACCAGTCCAGTTCCTGCACGCCGGCAGCTCCGAAAAACCCGGAGAAATTCCTCCATCCGCTCGCGGCAAACGCCTCGCCGCCGAAGTACCCGAAGTTGTCGTCGATCAGGCCGCGGCGCTGCGCCGTCACCAGGCGGTGGCGGAAATTGTGATCCTTGTTCAAGTACTGCCGAAGCAGGTCGAGCTCGGATTTCGGCGCGAACGACGGCATGTCCGCCAGATCCACCCGCCCGACCTGAAGCTCGATGGTGGAAGGCGCGGAACTCTGATCGTATTTGCCGTCTCCGGCCGCGTTGTGCTGCCGCCCGGCCACGGTGCTGGTGTAGTCGACCGAGTCCGTCCAGATTCCATCCATGTCGCCGTAGAAAAGGTCCGCCGGCCACGCGCCGTAGTGGTCGCCGTGGCCGTCCGGCGCGATCGCCCCCGCGTAGGGCACCGGAACGTGGCCGAAGAGAAAGACCGCCTTCACATTGCCCGGATCCTGGCTGTAATCGAGTTGGATCCGCGCTTTCACGTTTGCGACGCTCTCGGCGCGAGAGACGTCATGCCGGAGGATCACCCATCCGTCGCCGGCGAGGTCGGACATGAGGCGGCTCAGCTCCGCCGTGAGGCTGGCCGCGTACGTCGAGTCGACGATCAGGACCACTTTCCCCCGGCTCTCGACGAGCGGGACTTCGATGCCGGACGCGACATATCCCGCCGCACCGCCGCTCGAGACCCAGTACTCATAGACGGTCCCGACCACGACGGCCGTGTCGAGATATCCCGTCGTCCCCGCGGTCAGGGAGGCGATCGGCGCATTCCAGACCGCCGACGCGGGCGCCTTGCGGTACACCGCGATCGCCGCGCCCGCCGGGGTCGAAGGCCAGCTCAGGGTGATGCGAGGAGAGGGGTCTTTCGCCGCGACGGCGCTCACCTGCACCGCGATGTCGGCGGACACCTGCGCGAACAGGCGCGATGCCGCCGGAAGAAGCACGCAGGCGAGAAGCGCGAGAACCGGCCGCGAAAGCCCACGCGGCGTCGACCGCTCGGCCGGCGCCGGAAGAGAAGAGCGCCGGAGGTTCGACGCTCCCGACACTCGTCTCATCCGGCCTCGTGGCAGCGACGGCGCACGAGTGTGTCCTGCCTTACTGGAAGTAGCCGGTGACGTCTATGACGACGTGGGCCGTGTTGCCGAGCGAGGATCCCAGGAACGTCGAGATCTGAAGGCTCGGGTCGCTCGCCAGCGGCACGATCGCTCCGTTGGCAATCGCCGGCTCGGCCGGATCGAAGTTGATCGTCGAAACCAGCGGCATCGTC
>JBBROA010000143.1:0-9395 GCA_038229875.1 Thermoanaerobaculia bacterium
GAGGGAGCTGTCAGGTGTTCGCTCGCCAGTCCGTCTCGTTCCGCCCCACGGATCCATGAATCCATGAGCTCCCCGGAGCCCCCGGGTCATTCCCGAGCCTCGGCCATTGGCGAGGGAACCTCCGCGGGCCTTCTCTTCCTGGCGGGACCGCTTCTCGGCTGGTTTCTGGGCCGATGGGTCGGCGGCCGGATGGGATGGGGCGACACGCCGGCCTGGATAAGCGGTGCGCTCGGCCTTGCGGCCGCTTTCGTGAACTTTTTCCGACTGGCCGGAAGGCTGAACCGCTGAGGCAGACTGCCGAAAGGCAAGAGAGCTGAGAGCTGAGAGCTGACAGCTGAGAGCTGACATGTCCGACATCGACGCCCTGATCTCCCGCGTTCGCCGACGCGCATTCGTGCTCGGCATCCTTGGAATCCTCGCGGGATTCGCCTTCGGGTGGCGCGCCGGGGTTTCCCTGGCAATTGCGGCGGCGGTCGTCATCCTGAGCTTCCTGGCCCTGGAAAGATTGACCCTCCGGCTCGTTCCCCGCCAGAATCCGGCGGGATTTCGTACGATTGCGCCGCTGCTTTTCGTCACCGCCCTGAGTCTGCTACTCTTCGCCGTCGTTCTGTTTCGCTGGAAGGGTTTCGACCCGATCGCGGGCGCTGTCGGGCTGTCCATCGTGGTCCTGTCGATCGTCCCGGAGCTCTGGTCGGCCGGCCCGATTAAGTGAGGGGAATCGTTTGGAAGAGCATCACTCGATTCTGTACGGCCCGGTCAACGGGCTCTTGAAGCGCATCCTGGGGGAACCGCCCGTCGAGAAGCTCTCGCGGGGGCAGGCCGCGTTCTTCTTCCCGGACGGGAAGGAAGCGTGGATCCCGGATGCCGCGATCATGACCCTGTTGCTCCTGCTGATCTTCGCCGTCGTCTTCCCGCTCCTGGCGAAAAGGTACAACCGCGAGAAGCCCTCCAAGACCCAGAGCTTCTTCGAGATGCTGGTCTCCGGGCTGCGGAGCATGTGCGAGGACGTGATCGGACACGGGGGAGAGAAATACGTCCCCATCATCGGGACGTTCGCGATCTTCATCGGGGTAGCCAACCTCTTCGGGCTCTTCTTCTTTCTCCAGCCCCCGACGGGGTCGCTTTCGACAACGGTTGCCCTGGCCGTCATCTCGTTCGTCTACTTCAACTGGAAGGGGATCCAGGAGCACGGCCTTCTAGCCTACCTGAAGCATTTCACCGGGCCGCTGCTCCTGATCGCGCCGCTCTTCTTCGTCATCGAGATCATCGGCACGTTCGCGCGGATCCTCTCGCTCTCCCTGCGGCTCTTCATGAACATTTACGGCGAGCACACGACCACGGGGGTCTTCGCGAGCCTGGTCCCGATCGGAGTTCCGTGGCCGATGATGGCGCTCGGCCTCTTCACGGCCGCGCTTCAGGCCTATGTTTTCGCTCTTCTCTCCGCCGTCTACGTCGCGGGCGCGACCGCTCACGAGGAGCACTGAGACCGCCGAAATCGACCCGGAGACCCCAAATTTGACGCACGAAGCTCGATGCTTCCAGGCCGACAGCTCATGATAACTTCCTCGATCACGGCGCCGGCGGGCGCTTCAAAGAAGGAGATTTGCGGATGGTGAAGAAGACGATTCTGTTCTGCGCGGTGTCCCTCGTTTCGGCGCTCCCCGCGTTCGCGCAGGAGGCTGGAACGACGGTCGCGACGGCGCCTTCGGGGGTCCGATGGGGCGTGATCGGTGCGGCGTTCCTGCTGGCGATCGCGGCGGCGGCCGGCGCCACGGCCCAGGGCCGGGCCACCGCGGCGGCTTCCGAGGGCATGTCCCGGAATCCGGGCGCTGCCAAGGACATCCGCGGGATGACCCTTCTCGGGCTGGTTCTGATCGAGTCTCTGGTGCTCTACGCCCTTCTCATCTGCTTCCTGATCCAGAATAAGTAGATTTCAAAGGCTCCGGCGGCCCCGCCGGAGCCTCTTTCCCCTTCCCGCCGCCGGTTCCATCGGAGGCCACACCGTCCCCGTGGGAGGACAGAGTGACACCCATCGGAAACTATTCAGGCGGCCACGGCGTACTTCTTTCTGCCGCCCCTCAACACTCCGGGGGCGTAATCCGTAGAAGCGAAGAAGCTTACCGGGCGAACCCCTCGAAGAGCCGAATTTCCGGTCGCGGGCAAGGATATTGAAATACAGGAAGTCATGGAAAAGGTAAACGTGCAATTGAAAGCGGACCAGCCCGGTGTTTCGGCCTGGGACTTTGATTCCCTCGTGATGCCGTATCTCGACTCGCTCTACAACACCGCGTACCGGATGACCCGGAGCGCGGAGGATGCCGAGGATCTGGTTCAGGAGACGTACTTCAAGGCGTACAAGTATTACGACAAGTTCGAAGAGGGGACGAACCTCAAGGCCTGGCTGTTCAAGATCCTGAAGAACACATTCATCAACAACTACCGCAAGAAGAAGCTCGAGCCCCGCAGCGTCGATTTCGCGGAGATTGAAGACTCCTTCGAGCGGATCGTCCGCCGGGACAACTCCGAGCAGGCTCCCGACCCCGAGTCCGAGTATTTCACCGGGGTGATGGACGAGGACGTCAAGAAGGCGCTCGAGTCCCTGCCGTACGACTACCGAATGGTGGTCCTCCTGGCGGACCTCGAGGACTTCTCCTACAAAGAGATCGCGGACATCCTCGACTGCCCGGTCGGGACGGTCATGTCCCGGCTCTACCGCGGACGCAAGCTGCTCGAGAAAGCGCTCCTGAAATACGCCCGGCAGCACGGGTACATTCGCGGCGCCGAGCCGACGAAGATGCGGACACGGCCGAAGAGCCCGGTGGCCTGAAGAGCGGTCTGAAGGGCGAGGGGTCGGAGGTAAGCAAAAAGGGGCCTCGGACCGGGCCGAGCCTGAGTCCGCTGCAGCGCAGGCAGGAATTTAGCCTGCCGGAGGCTCGTTGCCCTGTCCGGCACCATGAACTGCGCACAGGCCCGCTTCCTTCTCTACGCCCACCTCGAGCGGGAGATTTCCAGAGCGGAAGCCGACGCCCTCTCCCGCCATCTTACGGATTGCCCCTCCTGCGAGGCGCGCGCCCGGTCCGCCCGGGGACTCGCACACGTGCTCAGGTCCCGGATGGAGCGCTCCCCGGCCCCCAACCGGCTGCGACAGCGCCTCCACCAGGGTGACGTCCGGCCGAAGCGGTTCGAGTACCCGCTGCTCGCGACTGCCGCGGTCGTCCTGTTCCTCCTGATCCCCCTGGTGGCCGACGTGTCGGTCCCGCGGCTCACGCCGGAAGCTCCGAACGAGGCGAGTCTGTCTCCCGGGGGGATCACCCTGGCGGCCCTCTCTGACCGTGCTTCCTCGTACGGCCGGAACCAGAATCTCGTCTCCCGCCGGATGACGGGAACCCTCGTCTGCCTCGACTGCGAAGCCCGCCTCGAAGCCGGACTTTGCCCCCTTCCGGAATCCCACCACGTGCCTGCCTTCTGCGCCGACAACGGGGAGGTCTGGCGGCTCATGTCGCGGGATCCTGCCCTGACATCGAAGTCCGCCGGACAAACCCTGACGGTCGAGGGGATCGGCTTTCCCCAGTCCGGGTTCCTCCGGGCGAGCCGGGTCGGATACTAACCGTCGCCTCCGCTCATTGCGGGACCGGTCAGCGGCTCGCCTGTCGGCTCGACCGCTGGCCTCGTCCCTCCGTTCGCTTCGGCTCCCGCCCCGAGAGGCTCCTCCTTCCCTTCGGTCAGGAGACTCCTCTCGGGGCGAGCGTATTCGCCATTGAGGTGAGAACGCCGCCTTCCTCTCCCCGCGCGCCGGGAGAGAGGGTCGGGTGAGGGGGCCCGCAGGTAGTTGATGCGTCCTCGTCAACTGGTCGATTGAGCCGATCTCACTGTGCGGCTGATTGGAGCGGCCAGTACCCCGAGGCGCCGGACGCTGTAGCTGATAGCTTCTCGCGTCCATGAGGATTTTCGCTTCGGCACCTGCGCGCGTCGATCTGGCCGGCGGAACTCTCGACCTCTGGCCTCTTCATGTTCTGCATCCCGGTACCTTCACGATCAACATCGCGATCGATCTCTTCGCTTCGTGCCGGGTTCGGCGCTCGGACGGCGTCTTCCGGGTGTTCGCTTCGGACGGCGCGTTTGACTGCCGGTCGGCGGAATCGGATGGTCTTCTCGCCGACCCGCGCGCGGCTCTCGTCGGCTCTCTCCTCGACGCTCTTCTGATCCTGGAGCCTCTCGAGATCGAGCTTCAGACTTCCGTTCCGATCGGTTCCGGCCTCGGCGGATCTTCGGCTCTGACCGTCGCGCTCATGGGAGCGCTCGAGCGGTTCGCGCCCCGCGACCTGGCGGGCGTCGACCGGGTGGATTTCGTGCGGGACGTCGAAACGCGGGTTCTCGGCAAGCCCGCCGGGGTGCAGGACTACTATCCGGCTCTCGGAGGCGGGCTCCATACGATCGAGTTCCTGCCGGGCGCGACGCGCGCGACGAGGGAAGACGTGGAGCCCGCCGAGTGGGAGCGGCACCTGACCCTCTTCGATACCGGGGCCGCGCACTCATCCGGGATGAACAACTGGGAAGTGTTGCGCGCCCGGCTCGAGGGAGATGCGGACGTGACCCGCGAGATCGAAGGCGTCCGGCGCGCGGCCGTCGCGATGGCGGTCGCGGCGGCGCGGCGCGACTTCGAGGCGATGGGATCCGCTCTCGCCAGCGAATGGGAAGCCCGCCGGAGGCTCGCGCCCGTCGTCTCGACGCCGGTCATCGAGCGCGCGATCGCCGCTTCGATCGTCGCCGGAGCGTGGGGCGGCAAGGCCTGCGGCGCCGGGGGAGGAGGCTTCGTCGTTTTTCTTTCGCCGGCGGAGGCGACGTCGCGCGTCCGCGCGGAGCTCGCCCGCCTGGGCGTGGGAAGGGTCGTTCCCGCCGGCGTCGTCTCGCGGGGGCTCGAGGTCGTGCTGGAAAAAGAAGAGGGCCCCGGAGAGGGCTAGAGGTTCAGACCGTCTTCATCCACGCGATGCAGCGTTCGAGCTCGCGACGCATGACGGCGGGAGATTCTGCCCGGTGCCACTCTCCGTGGCCCGGCAGCACGCACTCGAAGGTGTAGTCGAGAAGGCGCTCCATCGAGCGCGTCTGCTCCTTCCACGAGTACCAGCACGCGTCGCGGAAGGCCACGAGACCCTTCCGCCGCCTCGACCACGCGAGATGGTCCCCCGTGAACAGAAATTTGTTCCGGTACAGGAGCACCGCGTGCCCCCGCGTGTGTCCGGGGGTCGGGATCGCGAGGAGGTCGTCGGCCAGCGCGACGGGTTCCGCGCCTGAGAGAAACCGCTCGATGCCGGCGGTGCCTTCGGAACGGTCCTCCGCGTGGAGCACCCGCTCGCATGAGAACCGCTGGCGGAATGCCGCGTGGTCCGCGACGTCGTCGCGGTGTGTCAGAAACATCGTCGACACGCCGCCCCGCCGTTCGAAGTCCTTGAGGAGGTGCGCCACCGCGCGGGGTGAATCGACGAGGACGTTTCCCTCCGGCCGCTCGATGAAGTAGCTCCAGGCTCCGAAGGAATCCTTGGACGTGAATCCGCAGAAAGAGACGTTCTCGTCGACGGTCTCGGGAAACGCTTCGATTCCGGCGCTGGCGTCTTCTTTTGGCGACGTCCCGATCGACCCGGTGGGGCAGGCGACCAGAGCCATCAGCGCGCGGCGCCGCCCGGCCTCGTCCGCGGGCTGACGCGCCACGAAAGAGTGGTCGGGGGCCTCGGCGAAGACGGCGGGCGCGATGCGGCGGCAGGCGTCGCAGTCGATGCACGTCCGATCGACGTAGAACGCCCCGTCCGCGTTGTCTTCCCAGCGCTCCAGCCGGTTCGCCATCAGATCCTCAGAGGCGCGGCGACGGTCCGTTCCCCCGGCGCGTTCCCGGTGTTGACGGTCGTTTTCGGCTCGATCAGGAGCACGTGCGCCTCCTCCTCCGCCATCGGCTTGTGCTCGACGCCCTTTGGGACCACGAGAAACTCGTTTTCGGCCAGCTCGACGTCTCCGTCTCGAAAGCAGATACGGAGGCGCCCCTTGACGACCAAAAACATCTCGTCCTCGGCCTCGTGCGAGTGCCAGACGAACTCGCCGAGAACCTTAACGAGCTTGACGTGGTTCTCGTTCAGGTCGGCGACGATCCGCGGGTGGAAGTGGTCGTCGAACAGGGCGAGTTTCTGCGGGAGATTGATCTTCTGCATCGGGTAAACATACGCTCGGTGCTGCGTTCGAGCTTCGTGGTTCGTGGTTCGTGGTTCGTGGTTCGTGGTGGTTGGGACCAAAGAGGCTTTACTTACCTGATTTTCAGCGCGGCGATTTTCCGCGCCGCGCGCGGGGCGCCGCCAGGGAGGGTTTCAGTCACATTCTCCCCGGTTCCGGGATCCCCAGCAGGTCCAGGGCTCGGGCCATCTCGCGGCGGAAGATCCGGGCTACCGCGATGCGGCGGTTTCGGATCCCGGCGTCCGGCTCCTGGAGGATCGGATGGCGGTGGTAGAACTGGTTGAAGCTCTGCGCCAGCGTGAAGGCGTGGCGGGCCACCGTCGAAAGCTCCAGCGTCTCGACCGCCCGTTCGGCGACTTCCGGCAGCGACGCGGCATCCAGGAGGAGGGCCCACAGATCGTCCTCCCACTCGCCTTCCGGAGAGGCCGCGGCGATGCCCTTCTCCTCGAGCTTCCGGAAGATGTTGCCGGCGCGCACGAGCGAGTACTGGAGGTAAGGCCCGGTGTCCCCTTCGAAGTTGAGCGCCTCGTCGAAGTCGAACGCGATGACCTTGTTGCGCCCGAACTTGAGCAGGAAGTAGCGGAGCGCACCGATCGCGATCGCGCGCCCGTCCGCCTCGGCCTCGGCACCTTCGCCTTCGCCGCGCCGCTTCTGGACCTCGGCGCGCGAGCGCTCGAGGAGCAGCTCGACCAGGTCGTCCGCCTTGACCCCGAGACCCTTGCGGCCGGACATCTCGACATAGGGCTTCTTTTCGTCTTCCGCCGAGAGGCGGTACTCCTCACCGAAGCGGTTGGCGAGCTCACGCGCCGCCCCCGGCGAGAGGGCGACGATCTCGTAGGAGAAATGGGCGCTCCGGTCGGCTTCCGAGGTGAAGCCGAGCACGCGAAGGCCTTCCCGGACCACTTTCTGCGGATACGACTGACGCACGTCGATGACGTTGACGACGCGCTGCGCCTTTCCGAACGAGGGTGCATCGGCGCGTCCCCCTTCGTGCGCCGTTCTCCACACGGCATGCCGCCGCACGGACTCGGGCACCTCGTCCTCGTGAACGGTCCCGGAGTTCCACGAAGGCGGAAACGGGACATAGTCGAAGTCGATCCCCAGCAGCCCGAATTTCCAGAGCTGGTATGCGATGTCTTTCGCGGTGTACGTAACGGTGCCGTTCGAGCGGACCAGGATCTTGTCCGGCTCTTCCATCCCGGCGAACCCTTCTGACTCGGAAAGCCGAAGGACCCAGCACCCGGCCTGCTTGCCTTCGGTCTCGAGGATGACGGCGCCCGAGCCGCGGAGCATCTCGAACGCGCGCGACCAGAAGTTCTTCTTCAGGATGTCGCTCTCCCGCGGGAGCAGGTCGTAGGCGATGCCGATGCGGCCCATCGTGGCGAGGTGCGCCGAAGAGACCGCGTGCGCGACCGCGGCGGCTATCCGGGCGACCTCGTTGTCGCCGCCTTCGATGGCGTGAAGCACCTCGGATCGCCACTCCTTCGTCTCGGGTCGCGCCTCGTAGGTCCGGCCGACCTCGGCGTACAGGTCCCAGCAGAGATACGCGAAGCCCTTCGGGTTGGCATCGCCCCCGGGCAGGCGCGCCTCCTCGATGACCATCCGCGCTTGCGCTTCCGTCCGGACTCCTCCGATGTGCAGCATGCCGGCGACGACGTCGGCCACCTGGACGCCGGTGTCGTCGAGGTAGTTCTGGACCTCGACCTCGCCGCCTAAGAACCGCATCGTCCGCACGAGGACGTCCCCGAGCACGGCATTGCGAAGATGGCCGATGTGCGCCGTCTTGTTCGGGTTGATGTTCGTGTGCTCGACGACGGTCTTACCCGCGCGGGGGGCAGCCGCCGGAGCGACGTCGGCGAGCGATGCGACGAACTCCGGGCGCGCAAAAGACGCGTTCACATAACCGCCCCCCTCGACTCGCAATCCCCGGATTCCGGAAGGCAGCACGGCGGCGGCGGCAATCTCGGTGGCGATCGCCCGGGGGGATTTCTTGAGCGCCTTCGCGAGATCGAACGCAACCGGCGAGGCCAGGTCCCCGAGTGCGACCTTCGGAGGCCGCTCGACGACGACACGCTCGATCGTGACCCCGTAGAGCGACTGCGCCGCATCCGCGAGGGCGCGGGCAAGGGCTCCGCGAAGGTCCTCGAGGGTGGGGGCGGGCATCTCGCCGGGAGTATAAAACGTCGCCCATCCGTCGCCCACGTCGCTTCCGCTCACTGCGTTCGCTCACGCTCCCGCCCCGAGAGGCTCCTCCTTCCCTTCGGTCAGGAGACTCCTGTCGGGGCGAGCGTATTCGCCACTGAGGTAACAGCGCCAGCTTCCTCTCCCCGCGCTCGGCGGGAGGGTGGGTCGAGGGGCGCGCAGGTTAGTGACCGAGCCGACGTTGCTGTGCGCGTCATCGAAGCCCCCGTGACCGTCCCGGAATCAAGCGGGCCTTCCTCTCGATGCGGCTTCTCTGTTTCGCCCTGCGTCGCTAAGATGTCGGGGTGAGTGAGCCTGTGGTTCGGTCGATCGGAATCGACGCGCGCGCTTCGGAAGCGTTCGACGCGTTCACGCGCGTCTCGGAGCTGCTCTCCTGGTGGTGCGAGGGGGCGCTCGTGGGGTTGCGGCCCGGGGGGAACTGGGCCATCGGGTTCACCGATCTGCGGGGGCGAACGGAGGCGACGGTGCTCGGCAAGATCGTGGATTTCGAGATGGGGCGGCGCCTCGTCGTGCGCGACATCTCCTACGAGCCTGCGGTCGGCGAGCCTCTCGAAGGCCTCGGCATGGTCCTGACGTTCGCGGATCACGACGCCGGGCCGGGATGCGTCGTCACCGTCCGGTTCCAGGTGCCGGATGGCGGATCCGAGTACGAGCGGTACCGGGCCGAGGTGGGGTCCGGCTGGGAGTCGAGCCTCCAGGACCTGAAGAAATATCTGGAGAGCCCGCGCGAGCGGCGCTTCTATATCGAGAGCGGTTTGCCGGAAAACTGACCGTCGCCTCCGCTCACTGCGGGACGCGCTCACGCGCCGGCCAGCGGCTCGCCTTGTGGGCTCGACCGCTGTCCTCGTCCCTTCGTTCGCTGCGGCTCCCGCCCCGAGAGCCTCCTCCCTCCCTCTGGTCGGGAGACTTCTCTCGGGGCGAGCTCCTTCACCATTCCCGCGGGAAAGATCCACGAGCGCGCATGCCCACGGATGCGA
>JBBROA010000144.1:0-9166 GCA_038229875.1 Thermoanaerobaculia bacterium
ACCAGTTCGACGGCGTCCGACGAGAAGAAATACTCGCATCCCGCGACGACCGTCGGCTCCCCGGCAAGCATCGAGTTCAGTTTCATGACGGCCTTGTCCCGAATCGCCGGATCGTCATTCAGCCAGTGGTCCCGGAGCACATGGGGGGTGGCAACGATGGTGGTCGTCCCCTCGGACGCCGCCGCGCGGCAGAGCGCAACCGATTCGTCCCAATCCGACGGCCCGTCGTCGAGCCCCGGCAGACAGTGAAAATGCATTTCGATCATCGCGTCGTCAGAAAGAGGCGAGTCGAGGCACCCGGACCGGCGTCCCGTGAGGAGCCGCCCGCCGCCGTCAGACCCTCCGGGCCGCCGTGATCAATCGCTTCTCTTCCGCCGGCTCGGGTGCGGGGTAGCCGTACGCGTCGTCGTACCGATAGGCCTGCTCGTACTCGTCGCCGCTTCCCTGCGGAAGGTTGCTGATCAGCACGCCCAGGATCGGGACGTTGGCCCAGAGAAGCTTGTCGCGAACTCGCGCGACCTGGTCGCGTGGAGTCTTTCCGCCCTTGACGCAGATGACGGTCCCGTCCGTCTGGTTTCCGATCAGGAGCGCGTCCGCGACGGGCGCGACGGGCGGCGCGTCGACGATGACGTAGTCGAAGTTCAAGCCTGCCTGCGCCAGGAACTTCGACATGGCGTCCGAGGAGAGGAGCCCGGACGGGTTCGGGGTTGAAGGTCCGGACGGAATCAGAAAAACGTCCGGAACGTCGGTCTTCAGAATCGCACGCGAAGGCTCGAGCCCTTCCGCAAGAATCGAGACGAGCCCGACGCGGTTGGAGACACGGAAAACCTCGTGAAGACGCGGACGGTGGAGGTCCGCGTCGACGAGGACGACTCGCTTGCCGAGCTGAGCGAGCACGACCGCCAGGTTGACGGATGTCGAAGTCTTTCCCTCTTTCGGGAAGCAGGACGTGACGACGATCGACTTGAGACCGCCCGCCCGTGACAGAAGAAGAGCAGCGCGGAAGGCCCGGTACCGTTCGGCAATCGGCGAGCGCGGCTGCAGATGCGGCAGCAGCTCGATCAAGAAGGGGTCGGAAGCGCCGTCGGCGTCCTTCTTCCGCTTCAGCTTGAGGGCATAACCGTAGGAGCGCGCCGAAGCGGTGCGCAGCGCGGGGATAACCCCGAGAGCGGGAAGCTGAAGGTGCTTCGTGACGTCCTCTACTGTCCGAAGGCTCCGATCCATGTACGAGAGGAAGAGCGCCAGGCCGGAGCCCAGAAAAGTTCCCGCGAGAAGCGCCAGAAGGATGTTCCTCTTGTAGGAGGGCTTGAATGGAGACCAGTCGGGGAGGGCGCGGTCGACGATCCGCGCGCTCGAAACGCGCTCGCCGCGCAGCCGCGACGTCATCTCGGTCTGCGCCTCCTGCTTCAAGAGGCTGTCGAGCTGCTGCCGCTTCGCTTCCACCTGCAGCCGCAAGTTGTTGTACTCGACCGCGTTGCTGTTGGCGTTCATCACTTCGGTCTTCTGCGGGCCGAGCACCGCCTTCAGGCTCCCCTCACGCCGCAACGCAGTTTCATAGTCGTTTCGGGCGTTGTCCCGCGCCTTGGCGACAGTCTCCTGGATGACGCCGTTGAGATGCTCACGGCTCTTTTCGATCTGCACCTTGAGCTGCTGCATCGCCGGCCACTCCGGCTTATAGAGGTTCAACTTCTCGGCGTAATCGCGCTCGAGCCGGCCGAGATCACCGCGGAGCGAAGTCACCAGCCCGTTAGAGAGGGTGTCGGCGATCGACTCCGGCCGCGCGTTTCTCATCTCGTGGTAGCGCGCTTCCTTGGCGACGCGGTCGCCGACGGCCGCGGCGTAATCCGTATTGAAGGCCTGGAGATTCTGAAGCGGCGCGTTGGTCGAAGGGTTCTCGGAAATGATGTCTTTCTGCCGGCCGTACGCGAGAAGCTGCTGCTGCTTGACGTCGAGCTCCTTCTTCAACTGATCGATCTGCGTCTTCAGGAACTCGGATGCGAGCCCGACCACGTTGAACTTCGCTTCGACGCTCCACTCGATGTAAGCCTCCGCGACGGCATTGGTGACGTCGGCGGCCAGCTGTGCGGAGGGCCCCTTGTAAGAGAGCCGGAGGATGTTTGTACCGCTGACCGGCACCACTTCGACATTGCCGCTGACCACCTGGGCGAGCCCCGTGATCACGTCCTGCGCGGACGCTGCGGGCTTGTCCTTAGTCCCGGAAATCAGCCCGCGGCGCGTGGGATTCAAATCGTGATTTTCGAGCAGTTTCAGTTTGCGGACCACTCGCTCGCCGATCTCTCGACTCTTCATGAGCTGGGTCTGGGTCGCGAGATACGCGGTGTCAAACAGGAATCGGTCGTTCGTGCCCGCATCGAGGAGGGACGCCTTGTCTTTTTCGACGTCGATCACGACCGTCGCCCTGTACATTGGTTTTGTCAGAAACGCGGAGACGACCGCGAGAGTCAGAGCGAGAAAAACGCACAGGGCGATGAGGCGCCGGCGCTTCTTCAAAATCGACCAGTATTCGGACAAGTGCAACTCGGCCGCGGCGGCCTCGGGGGCCGTTTCACGCCAGAGATCGGGGGGAGGCGGAAGCTGAGACATCAGAGAAAAGACTCCTTGATGTAGACAACGTCGTTCGCCTCGAGGATCGGGTCGCGGTCCTTGCCGGAAAGGATCCGTTTGTAGTCCGCGACGATCTCCATATCCTTCCCATCGGGGCCGCGCCTTTTGATCCGAATCTTGCTCGAGGCCCGGTCGGTGAGTCCACCGGCCTTCGCGACGACGGAAAGAAGGGAAATCCGATCGTCGCTGGAAAACTCGATGGCGCCGGGGCTCTTGAGCTCCCCGATGACGAAGATCCGGACCGTGCGCCGCGGGGCCACGTTGACGACGTCGCCCGGGACGATCGGGATATTCCACATAGGATTCGAGTTGCGGTAAAGCTCCTCGGTTTCGATCTCCAGCACGTCGGACAGGCCGTTGTCCGCCTTGCGGAGGACGTAGATCTTCTTTCCGGCCGACTCTGTGACTCCCCCGGCGGCGGAGAGCGCCTGCAAAAGGGTCCACCGCCCGGAGGTGGGCAAGGAACCCGGCGTCCTGACCGCTCCAACGACGGAGACGGGACGGCTGGCGGATTCCTTGACGATCACCGAAACATTGGCCCGGTTGACGTATTTCTGCTTGAGCAGTGTCTCGAGCTTGTTGCGGGCCTGGCTCGGCGTCATCCCGCCCACGGCAAAGTCCCCGAGCAGAGGGAGGGTGATCGCGCCGCCATCGGTCACTCGCCGGTCCACGTTCAACTCCGGTATCTCCAGAACCCGTATCTCCAGTAGGTCCTTCGGTCCGATCGGGTACTCGGAAACCTCTCCGCCAGACGGCGGAATCGGAACCGACCCCGAAACCTGTCCTCCCGAGGTCCCCTGTGCAACCTGCGCACCCGCCCGTTGCGGCAAGAGAAGCAACAGCGGCAGCGCGAAAAGAATTCGCAGGCAAGACCTCATCGGGAGAACTGCCCGTCGAAGGAAATCCCTGTCGTAAAGCGGACGACGGAGCGGTCGAGGCCGGGAGCCGTCGATTTGTAATTGGACTCCGTAACGGTCGCCGTCAGCACCATCTTGCGGTAAGCGTTCCAGGAGAATCCTCCGCCGTAGTTGTTGACCTTATCGACCCGGCCCGGTGTCGAGATCCCCGCGCTCGTCGCAGCGGAAAAGTCGTTTGTTCCGGATTCCCCGAACCCCTGCAGCAGGATCTTGGGATGCACCTGGACGTTGATCCCACCCCCGTACCGGCTCTCCAGGAACTGAGACGCGATCAACCCGTAAGAGACGCGGCGCAGGCCATATGCCTTGAGCTCGACTCTGCGGGTCAGGAAGTACGACGCGAAATACGAGCCGGTCGCGGTGGAATAGGGAGCGAATGAGGAGCCGTTGTAGGGCTTCCCCTGACGATACCCTCCCGAGAGATTCATGAAGAACCGGGGTCTGTCGTAATGAAGGCCCAGCACGTAACCGTCGCTTTGATTGTCCCGGAGCGAGGGAACGTCCACGAATCTGGTCTGGGTCTTCTCGTAGGCCGCGGAAACATCCCATGCCGGCGAGATCCGGTACCGAACGCCGCCCCGCGCCGCGCCCTCCGCTCGCTGGAACTGATTGATGTCGATGCCGGAAGAGTTGGCGCGCGACCCGACGAGCCCGTATCGAAGCCTCGCGACCTCCGCACCGCCGAACAGTGAGAGGTTCGAGGCGACGTCAACCTCGAGTCTCGCGGATCCGTCCAGGGTGGTCTGGACGACGCGAGTCTCCGTCTCGGAAGACACGTAACTCAAGCCCTTGGAGTTGAAGCCGCCGATCTCGAGCGAGGCGCGGTTGAAGAATCCGAGGAAGCTCGTCTGGTAGACGCCTTGGAAGGTGCGTTGATCGGTCAAATCCTTGTACCAGGTGTATCCGGGAAGCGCCTGGCCCGTTACGTAGATCTTCGTGCCGACGGGAACGAACCAGCGGACACCCGCGGTCGCCGTGGCCGTGTAGTCGCCGATCTCCTGCCCCTTGGGACGGCCGAACACATTGCTGTCGTACCCCGCGTTGGAAAGCCGGAAAATGGGAATGAGGCGAAACGGCCCGAGGCGGAAGCGCCGGTTTTCCACCTCCTCTTTAACCTCGGTCCGCGTCGGAACAGTCCTCTGGCGGGGGACCGCGTCGGTCGATAGCTGGCCCAGTCCGACGGCGGGAACCAGCAATGCGCTCACGGTCAACCACTTGCGCCAGAGGCGGTGGGGAAGAAGTTTCATGCTTGGGATGGCGGCCTGCCCTCGCCCTTTGTGGCGCCCGGCGGGGGCGGACCTCTCCATCCGCCGGCTCTCATTCGAAAACATGACGCCTATGCACCTTTCCTCGGCTGCCCGCCGCCACGGCGGACCGCAATCTCGCCCGACGCCTTCGAGAAATGGCATCATCCACGCGTCGTGCATCGGACATGATACTGAAAAGTCTGCTGAAACTGCGCGCCCTGGCGCGCGAGTCTTTCTCCCCGGAGTTCGGCCGGCTGGACGTTCTCGCCTTTTCTCTCTTGCTTCTCATCGTCTTTGCCGGCCCTTTTCTGTATGGATGGAGCGGGCCTGGCGCCTCGGGGCGGAGTGCTGCCTTACCTTCCGACCTGATCCTCGAGCTCCTGACCGATGTTATCGCCGGGGCGACTCTGCTGGCTCGCACCCGATTGCGCTCACCGGGGCGCCTCGCGGTTCCCTTTGGAGCCTTGATCGGCATAGCAGCCCTCGGAACCCTTCAGATCCTGCCGATGCCGGAGGGCATCCTGAGATCTCTCGCACCTGTGAACGTGCGAATTTACCATGAAACTGCGCAAATTTTGGACCTTTTCGGGCGCCACGCCCCGGATCCGAGGATTTCGCTGGCCCCCGCCGCAACGGTATCGACCCTCCTCCTCCTTCTCGCCTGTCTGGGGTTGTTCTTTGCCGCGATCAACCTGCTGCGCAACCGGGAGCGCCGCCGGCTCTTCGCCCTCTGTTTTTTTTCGACGGCAATACTCCAGGTTCTCCTTGCGGTCGTCGGGGGGCACCTGGGTCCTGGCGCTCCGGCCCTTCCGGCCGGGCTCGGCAAAGTCGCGCCCTACCTCGAAATCGCCCTGGCGCTCGCCTTCGGAGCGGTCTGGGCGGAAATCCTGACTAACCGCGGCCGGGTCGCGGCTGCGTCCGTCAGCGGCGCCGAGCGCTTCGAGGCCCGGTCGCTTCCGCTGGCGGGCCGGTTTCTGGTCTGGGCCCTCGTCGCCTTCGGAATCGCGGAAACGGGATCGAAGGTCGGCATTCTCGCGGCGGCGACGACGACCCTGGCCGTGCTCGCGACGGCTGTTTTCCACCGCCGGGTTCATTTTCCGCGCCGGCGAGCCGTCGGCGCTCTTCTGGGCGCCCTCGCAGCGCTGATCTTCTTCGCGACGCTTGCGGGCGCGCGCCCCCTCGTCCGATTTCTGGAGTCAGACCCCGTAGGGCTGAACACCAGCGCGAAGGTGACGCTGTGGCGCAGCGCGTACCACGCCTGGCAGGAATTCCCGATATTCGGATCGGGTCTCGGCGCATTCCCCGAGGCGATCCGCCGGGTCCAGCCGAGAGAGCTCGGCGGCCGCATCGAAAGCGCGAGGTCGGACCCCCTTCAGGTGCTCGTGACGGGCGGCGCCGTCGGGTCCGTGCTGGCGGTCCTTACGGTGGCCTCGTTCTTCTTCCTGCTGCTGAAGGCCTTCCGCGATCAACGGCACCGTGAGGAGAGCGCTCTCATCCTGGGCGGAATCGGCGCGCTGCTTTCCCTGACGATTCACGGACTGATGGACTCCGCTTACCCCTCCCCCGCCATTCCCGCCATGCTCGCGTGCCTCCTCGGGGCGGCGTGGGCGGCGACGAGCAAGAAGGCCGCCACGGCTTGAAACCGGGCGGTGCGCCCAAGGGTGAACCGCGGGTCGACGCTCCAAGGAGCGACAACGGGTCTCCGGTCTTTCTCCGTTACGGCCGCCTCGTTCTCGTGGGTGTGGGTGTGAAGGTGCGCGTCGCGGTCCGCGTCGGCGTGAATACGGGCGGCAGCGTCAGGGTCACGGTCGGAAGAATCTGCGTACGGGTCAGGGTGGGTGTGAATGACGGCGACGAAGTCGCGGTTGGCGCAACGGCCGTATTCGTCGGCGGCACAGGAGTGCTCGTCGGCGGGAAGGGCGTGCTGGTGCGCGGAACCGAAGTATTCGTTGGCGGGACGGGGGTATTCGTCGGTGGTATCGGAGTCATCGTCGGCGGTGCCGGAGTGATCGTCGGCGAGATCGGCGTCGGCGTCGGCGTCGGCGTCGGCGTCGGCGTCGGCGTCGGCGTCGGCGTCCGAGGAGTAAGGGACGGCGTCGCCGTCGGCGCAATGAATGTTCCGGTCGGCGTCGCGGAAGGGACCGGGGTCATAGAAGCCGTTGCCGTCACGGTGGGCGCGGGCGTGCCCGTCGCAACGGGAGTGGCCGTTCTCGTTGGCGCGGGCGTTTCTGTCGCACGAGCGGTCGGCGTCAGCGTTGCTGTGAACGCTGGTGGGGTGACCGTCACCGTCTGAGTGACAAGGGGCGAGGACGTCGCCGTTTGCGTCGCCGTCGGAGCGTCGAGAACGGGCGTCAGGGTGGCGGCGGGAACCGGACTCGGAGATGCGACGGTGGACGGCGCCGTCGGCGGGTCCTTGAAGCATCCAGCCGCGATAAGCAGCGCCACAAAGACGGCGCTTCTCAGTGAGAGCCTGGCGAGAGACCCGGGGATCACGACGGTTCCTTAGCAAGACCCGGACCGCGCGCGTCCGGAATTTGGCGCTCGAAGGGGCAGCGCCGACCGCGGGTCGCTACGGTGTTGGAGTGCTAGTGGGAGTCGGCGTCGGGGTGGGAGTTGTCGTGAACACGGGCGGCAATGTCAGGGTCACTGTCGGCAGAAGCGGCGTGAGGGTCGCGGTGGGCGTGAACGTCGGCGAGGGAGTCGCGGTCGGCGGAACGGGCGTGCTCGTCGGCGGGATCGGCGTCTGCGTCGGCGTGGGCGTCGGGGTCGCCGTCGAAGTGGCCGTCGCGGTCGGCGTGTTCGTGCGCGTCTGCGTCGGCGTGGACGTTGGAGGCGCGGTCGAAGTGGCCGTCGCCGTCGGCGTATTCGTCGGCGTCTGGGTCGGCGTGGACGTGGGGGTTGCGGTCGAAGTGGCCGTCGCGGTCGGCGTGTTCGTGGGCGTCCGTGTCGCCGTGGGCTGGTGGACCGTGCCCGTGGGCGTCGCGGTCGGAGTTTGAGTGATGGTCGGGGTGGGCGTGATGGTCGGAGTGCGGGTCGGCGTCATCGTCGGCACCGCGGTTGCCGTCGCGGTGAGAGTCGAAGTG
This sequence comes from Thermoanaerobaculia bacterium, assembly GCA_038229875.1. GTDB lineage: Bacteria > Acidobacteriota > Thermoanaerobaculia > UBA5066 > Gp7-AA6 > JALYUA01. The sequence continues at coordinate 7,873 of JBBROA010000144.1, forward strand.
GGCGTCGGAGTCGGGGAGATCGGCGGCGTGACCGACGGCGTCGCGGTCGGACCGGCCGGCGTCTCAGTGCTCGTCGGTGCGGGCGAAGCGGTCGCCGTCAGGGTCGGTGTTCCCGTCGGGATCGCCGTGGGGCTCGAGGCGGGTGTGGGCGAGGCCGCGCCGGGTGTGGGAGTTCCCGACAGTGGCGTCGCGGTCGAAGTGGCCGAAGCGGTCGCGGTCGGGGTCAGCGCTCCGGCCGTCGGGCTCGACGGGATCGCGGTCGGGATCGGCGAGGGCTCCGTCTTGGGAGAAGTCGGAGGATCGCCGAAACAAGAGACAGAGAAGAGCGCGATCGCGCAGGGCAGCGCGGCGCGCCAGCCATTCGCGAGCGCGGAGGCGACGAATGCGTGGACTCGTGACCGATTCCGACGCCGCCCGAGAGCTCCGAGGGAATGCATCGTCCGCCATTGAGCATACGCTCGAATCGGCGGGCGGGAGAGTCAGACGCCCTCCTCTGGCGGGCGTGCGCGGAGAGGGAGCTGCCCGCGGGGTCATGGATTCAGCAGGTTGAACGGAATCTCCACGGTCAACCACGCCGCGACCTCTCGCCCCCCGCTCCGGCCCGGTTCGAAGGTCCACCGGTTGACGGACACGACCGCTGCGTCCGCGAGAGGGCGAGGGCCCCCGACGACTTCGATCCGCTGCGCCCGGCCGGCCTCCGACACGAGCACGCGCACGACGACGATGCCCGAGATCCGGGCGTCGCGAGCAAAACGCGGGTAGACGATCGGCACTGTTCTACGGACACGCGGAGGTGCATCGAGCATCGCCGCCGGTTCGGGAGGCGCCTCGGCGCTTTCTCCGGCGTCGGTGCGGTTGGGAGAGTTCGGAGCCGGCGGCTCCGTCTTCGCGGTCGAAGGCGGCGGCTCCGTTTTCGCGGCCGGAGGCTCAGCCGCCGCGATCGACGGAGCGCCCTCTGACACGGGCAGTTGCACCGGCGGTTGCGGCGTCACCGCCGGCGCCTGGGGCCTCGGCGCGGCGGACACCGCAACGGCAAAAAGAGGACGCCCGAAACGCGCCAGGAAATCCGCGCGCGCAGGAGCGTCGACGTTGGCCTCCGAACACGCGGGAAGTCGTCTCTCGATCTCCGACAGTCTTGCGACAACTCCCTGCGCGTCGCCACGTCGACCCGCCGCATCCTCCGCGAGCGCCAGGTAGACGAGCGCTTCGCACAGCTCGCGCGGGCGATCGAGGAGCCCGAATGCGGCGATACGGATCGGATCGACGGCATCGATCGGACGGCGCATCCGGTACG
>JBBROA010000145.1:0-9150 GCA_038229875.1 Thermoanaerobaculia bacterium
AGTTGCCGTCGACGAACAGATCGATCCGGTCGACCTTGTTGAAGTCGAGAACCCACCCTGCGACGCGAACGACGCCGGAGACCCGCTGCCCCGCCGTGGGCTCGTCGATGACTCCGATCGGCTGCGCGGCCGCCAGTGCGGACATGAGCAGACCGGCTCCCGCCAGAAGCGCCAGATGCCGGGGCGCCGTCTTCATTCGCTCTCCTCCCGAAAAAGTAAGAAAAGAATGGCCAAATTTCTGCGGAAAGTCAAGTGTTCGAAGATATTCGCCTCATTTTTTTAGGCAAAAGCGGTTATGAAATGCTAAAACTTGGCGGCCAACCTATGACCGAACCCTCGCGTTTTCCGTCGGTCCCCGCTTCCAGAGCGGCGCGCCGCGCCATGGCCGGGGCGTAAGGGCGCGTGCGTCCTTTCTGGAAATCGCGCACGGCGCAGGTGGCCCTGTCCCTCCTTCTCGCGGGGGTGCTGCTCTTCCTTTTTCTCCGACAGGTCCGTTTCAAAGAGCTCGGCGCCGCGCTGGCGGCCGTCTCCCCCGGATGGGTCTTCGGCGCGACGGCGATCGCCATCTCGACGTTCGGGCTGCGCGCCATCCGCTGGACATGGCTGCTGCGCCCGCTGGCGCGCGTCCCGTTCCTTCCCGCGTTTGCCGCGACCTCCGTCGGATTTGCCGCCAACAATCTCCCCGGAAAGGTGGGCGAGGTCCTGCGGCCGGCGTTCCTCGCGCGGTCGCGAAGCCTGCCGTTTTCACCGCTTCTCGCCTCGATCGTGCTCGAGCGGGTTTTAGACGGCGTGTCGGTGGTCGTCTTCTTTGCCATCGCGATGGCCGCCGGCCTTCCCCGCGCCGGCGGGCTCGGACAGCTCGCGTTCCCCGCGGTGTTCATGGTCGGAGCCGTCGGCGTCGTCGTCTTCGCGGTGTTCCAGCGAGCACGAACCGAAGCGCTGCTCGACCTCATCTGGCGCCGCCTCCCGATACGGATGCAGCCGAGGCTGCGTTCCTTCGCGGGATCGTTCATCGACGGCTTCGCCACACTGCGGGACCCGGCGCTCTTCGTCCTGGTCGCGGCGGGATCTCTCGCGATGTGGTTCGTGATCAACGTTCAGGTCGCGGCACTCTTCCGCGCGTTCCATCTGCCGCTGCCCTTCTCCGCCGCTTTCGTCGTCACGACGTTCGCGGTGCTCGGCCTGATGGTCCCGACCCCGGGGGGGCTCGGCTCGTACCACGTCGCCGTCCAGTTCGCGCTGACCTACTTCTACGGGGTGAACGTCGCGACGGCGTCTGCCGTGGCTCTCGTCGCGCACGCGATCTCGTTCGTTCCCATCACGCTGATCGGACTCGTATTCCTTCTCGCCGCTCCGGCAGCCGAGACCACCGTTGCCGACGCGGGCGCTCGCGTGCCGCCGCCTCCGGACGGTCCCCGGCGCTGAGATGGCCGCCGGGGGCGGCACGCGATACTCTTGGGGCAATGCGTTGCCCTTTCTGCGGGGGAGGAGACGACCGGGTCGTGGACTCCCGCGAAGGACGCGACGGAGAAGTAATCCGGCGCCGGCGGGAGTGCGTCTCCTGCGGCCGCCGATTCACCTCCTACGAAACGATCGAAGAGATCCCCTATATGGTGGTGAAGAACGACGGGCGGCGAGAGAGCTTCGACCGCAAGAAGCTTCGCGGCGGGCTCGTGAAGGCAGTCGAGAAAAGACCCGTCGCGCCTGCGAAGCTCGACGCGATCGTGGACGAAATCGAGACGCGCCTGCACGATTCGGAGGAGCGCGAGATCGCGACGAGCCAGATCGGATCCGTCGTGATGGAGCGCCTCCGGGAGCTCGACAAGGTCGCCTACGTCCGCTTTGCCTCGGTCTACCGGAAGTTCGAAGACGTGGATGAGTTCCTTCACGAGCTGAAGGACCTGATCGGCCGCGCGGAAACGAAAACCTCCGGATAGGAGACACCGATCGTATGAGACGTTCCGGAAAGTTCTACGGCCCCATGGTCGAGCTCTCCCGCCTCCAGAGCGAGTTGAACCGCCTCTTCGCGACGTTCGTCGAAAGCAACCAGGGCACCGCGGCGACCGCGACCTCGTGGGATCCGAACGTCGACGTGATGGACGACGGACAGAGGCTTCGGATCTTAATCGAGGTGCCGGGCGTCGATGCCGAAGACGTGCGCGTCACGGTGAGAGGGCGCGTGCTGACCGTCCGGGGCACCAAGAGAGGCCGCACGCGGTCGCGCGAAGGCATCCGATTCTTCTGCATGGAGCGCTACTTCGGAGGCTTCGTCAAATCTGTCGCGCTGCCCCGCGCGGTGAACACGCACCAGGCGAAGACCGTGCTCCGGGAAGGTCTTCTCGAGATCGTGCTTCCTCACGTCCCCGACCAGAGAGAGAAGGAAACCGAGATTCCCGTCCTCGCCGAGGAGGAGCGGCGGGAATGAGCGGGTCCGTTTCCCGATTTTCAACTGCCGTAACCACGAGTCCCCGACAGAGGACAGAACGGAACGTCTGAACCATGCCTGAAACGGAAGAAAAAGAAGTCGCAGCCGAGAGGGAGCACGAGCTTCCGATACCGGACATCCTCCCCGTCCTGCCTCTGAAGGACGTGGTGGTGTTCCCGTTCATCATTCTCCCGCTCTCGGTTTCGCGGGAGAAGTCGATCACGGCGGTCGACGCGGCCCTGGCTGAGCAGCGCATCATCATGCTCGTCGCGCAGCGCGACGCGCAGAGTGAGACGCCGCGCCCGGAAGAGCTCTTCCCGGTCGGGACGGTGGCCGCGATCATGCGGATGTTGAAGCTTCCCGACGGCCGGATCCGTCTGCTCGTACAGGGGCTTTCCCGCGCGCGAGTGGACTCGTTCCTGTCCGAGGAGCCCTACCTCAAGGCGAAAATCACGAAGCTCGAAGAGCCTCCGACCCCCAAGATCCTTCCCCCCGAACAGGAAGCGCTCCTGCGCAGCGTCAAACAGAACCTGGAGAAATCGGTCTCTCTCGGGAAGAACATTTCGCCGGAGGTCATGGTGATCGCGGCGAACCTGGACGACCCGGCGCGCCTCGCGGACCTCGCGGCCTCGAACCTGGACCTGAAGCTCGAGGACGCGCAGAAGGTGCTCGAGTCAACCGATCCGATCGAGCGGCTGCGGCTGGTCAATGACAGCCTGAGCAAAGAGATCACGGTCCTGACCATGCAGCAGGAGATCTCGTCCCAGGCGCGCGGGGAGATGGACAAGTCTCAGCGCGAGTACTACCTCCGCCAGCAGCTGCGCGCGATCCAGCAGGAGCTCGGCGAGGGCGAGGAGATGTCGGAAGACGTCGCGCAGTTCCGAAAGCTCGTCGCCGAAAAGAAGATCACGCCGGAAGCGGCCGGGGAGATCGAAAAGCAGATCAAGCGGCTCGAGAGAAGCCACCCGGATTCCGCGGAGACGGCAATTATCCGCACGTACCTCGACTGGCTGACAGGTCTCCCGTGGGGCAACATGTCGGAAGACTCCGCCGACATCGACCGCGCCCGGGAGATCCTGGACGAGGACCACTACGACATCGAGAAGGTCAAGGAACGGATCATCGAGTATCTGGCGGTTCACGCGTTGAAGAAAACGCTCAAGGGACCGATCCTGTGCTTCGTCGGGCCTCCGGGCGTCGGAAAGACCTCTCTCGGGCGCTCCATCGCCCGCGCGCTCGACCGCAAGTTTGTCCGGCTCTCTCTCGGCGGCGTCCGGGACGAGGCCGAGATCCGCGGTCATCGGCGCACGTACGTCGGCGCAATGCCCGGGCGCATCGTCCAGGGGATCCACCAGGCGGGGACCTCGAACCCCGTATTCATGCTCGACGAGATCGACAAGATCGGGGCGGACTACAGGGGAGACCCCTCGTCGGCGCTCCTCGAAGTGCTCGACCCCGAGCAGAACTTCTCCTTTCGTGATCATTACCTGAGCGTGCCGTACGACCTCTCGAAGGTGCTCTTCATCGCGACGGCGAACATCCTGGATCCGATCCAGCCCGCTTTTCTCGACCGCATGGAGGTCATCCGGCTCTCCGGGTACACGATGGAAGAAAAGCGCACGATCGCGCGGCGCCATCTCATTCCCAAGCAGCTCGAGGAGAACGGCATCGGCGAAGGGAACCTCGAGTTCACCGACTCGGGCGTCGAAAAGATCATCGAGGGCTACACGCGAGAGGCGGGGCTCAGGAATCTCGAACGGGAAATCGGCTCGGTCTGCCGCAAGGTCGCCGTCGCGGTGGCCAAGGGGAAGAACCGCCGGTATCGCATCACGGCCGCGTCGGTCGAGAAGATGCTCGGACCCGTCAAGCATTTCGCCGACGAACTCCTCAAGAAGGACGAGATCGGGGTTTCGACAGGCCTCGCGTGGACGTCCGTCGGCGGAGACATCCTGTTCATCGAGGCGCTCGCCGTCCGCGGCAAGGGAGGTCTGCGCCTGACCGGTCAGCTCGGCGACGTGATGAAGGAATCGGCGCAGGCGGCGATGTCGTACGCCCGCGCGCACGCCTCGGACCTCGGAATCCCCGACGACTTTTTCGAGACACACGACGTCCACGTGCACGTTCCGGAGGGCTCGATCCCGAAAGACGGCCCCTCCGCCGGAATCACGATGGCCACCGCGATGATCTCCGCCTTTACCCAGAGGCTCGCCCGGCGCGACGTCGCGATGACGGGAGAGATCACCCTGCGCGGGGAAGTGCTGCCGATCGGAGGGGTCAAGGAAAAGGTGCTGGCCGCCCGTCAGGCGAACATCAAGACGATCATCCTGCCGAGGTTGAACCGCCGCGACGTCATCCAGGTGAACCCCCGGATCCTCCACGGTATGCAGTTCGAATACGTCGACAACGTGGACCAGGTGCTCGACATCGCCCTGTTTCCGCGGGAACCGCGAAACGCCCCTCCCGCCGCGGGAGCGCCCCCTCGAGAGATCCCGGTCACTCCGCCCTCCCGTCCCCCCGTGCGGCCGAATCCCTGACGCGGGCCGCCGCGGCGGGTTCATGAATAATGCGCCCGCATGAGGGCGCGCGCGGAGGACCGGTTCGTGGAGCGCCTTCGGCAGATGCTGCCGCCCGACGCGGCGCTCCTGCTCGGACCCGGTGACGACGCGGCGGTGCTGCGCCGCGCGCCAGGCGACGTCATCGCGACCACGGACATGCTGGTCGAGGGCGTCGATTTCCTGCCCGGCGAAGATCCCGAGCGCCTCGGACGCCGTGCGGTGTCCGTGAATCTGTCGGATGCCGCCGCGATGGGCGCCCGACCCCGCTCCTTTCTGCTCTCGATCGCCCTTCCTCCCGACCGCGATGAGGAATTCGCGCTCGCCGTCTGCCGCGGCGCGATTTCCCGCGGGCGCGAACATGGCGCCGGGCTCGCGGGAGGCGACCTCTCCCGCGCGCCGTGCGTGTTCGTTTCCGTGACGCTCTGGGGCGACGTCGAGGGCGCGCCTCTCACCCGGTCCGGGGCGGTCGCCGGCGATCTCCTCTACCTGTCGGGGGCCACCGGGCGCGCCGCGGCGGGTCTGCGATTCGCCCAGGCCGGCGTCGGGGCGACTGAGTTCCCGGAAGCCCGAGAGCTCCTCGACGCCTACCACGACCCGGAGCCGCGAGTCGCTCTGGGTCTCGCGCTCTCTAGGGAGCGGCTCGCCCATGCGGCGATCGACGTCTCCGACGGGCTCGGCGTCGATGCCGCGCGCATCGCTTCAGCGTCTGGAGTCCGGGTCGTCCTGGAGCGCGAGCGAATCCCGGTTGCGGCATCCGTCGCGGCGGCCGCCCGGCGCCGGGGCGTGGATCCGCTCGAGTGGATCCTCTCGGGCGGAGACGACTACGAAATCCTGTTCGCGGTCCCGGAAACCGCCGCTTCGGCCGTGTCGGCTCTGGGCGGAGGAGTCCCTCTCACGCGAATCGGCCGGGTCGAAACGGGATTCGGCGCGGTCCTGCGCGATGCCTCCGGCGAGATCGACCTTTCCCGAGCGGGATACGACCACTTCGAGACGCGCCCGTGAAACTTCCGATGAGCCGCGCCTTCCGGCGCAGAAAAGTTCATCGCTGGAGGCTGCGCCGGCGCTGGCGCGTCCTCGTGCTCGACCTTCTCGGCCGCGAGGAGTCGCCCGAAAGGGTCGCGGCGGCCATCGGGCTCGGCGTCGCGATCGGCTTCTCGCCGTTCGTCGGTGTGCATCTCGTCCTCGCGCTGGCCCTGGCTGTCCTCTTCCGGTTGAATAAGCTCGACGCCGTCCTCGGCACCCTTGCGGGAAATGTCCCGACCTGGGGCGTCGTGTTCCCGCTCGGTTTCAGTCTGGGCCGCTGGATCCTCCGCTACGACCGTCGGATCGTCCCCCGCCTGAACCTGGAGCCGCTCCTGCACAGCGACTTCACCTGGATCTTTCACCCGGTGCACACGCTCCACGTGATCTTCGGGCACCGCGCGCTCTGGCCCCGCCTTCTGTCGTTTCTCGTCGGCACGACCATCCTGGCGATTGGATTGGGCGTGGTCTCGGCGCTCATCGCGCGCGCGATCCTGCGCCTGTACCACAAGCGTCATCCACGGGTCGCGGTACGCGCCGCCAACCGGAGACGCGCCGCAAAGGAGGAGCGCACGGCGGTCCGGGAGGAATCGGAGAAGTAATCGGCTCAGCCGCGGGCGCGGGCGCGGGCGCTTGCCTGGCTCAGCCGCTCGAAGCGCCCTCGGTAGGCGGGGCTTTCCCGCGCGATCTTTTCCAGTGAGCGCAGGTCGTCGGCGTCGCCCGACGCGCGCCACGCCTTTTCCAAAGCGAGCGCCTGCGCGAACGTCCGGTCGGATGAGGCGGCGATGCGCGCCAGAACGCGCAGAGCCGATGCCGCGTTCGGATCGAGCCGGAGCGCCGCACGGGCTTCCTGCGTCGCTTCCACGACGCGGCGCGACCGGAGCAGCCAGTCCGCCCGGTCGGCGTGCACGGCGGCGGAGCGGGGGCCGAGCTCGAGCGCCCGCTTCCACGCTGCGGCGGCTTCGGAAGAGGTCTCTCGCGAAAGGACGATTGCGAGCCGGTAAGCGAGCGGGAGCGAGCCCGGGTTGCTCGCGAGCCCTCGCCGGTAATTCGCCGCGGCCTCGGCCTGCCGCCCCTGCGCCTCCAGAACGACACCCAGGCCGAAAAACCCGTTTTCGTAGGAATGGTTGACCGCGAGCGCGTGGCGATAGGAGGTCTCCGCTTCCGGCAGCAGCCCCAGGTCTTTTTCCGAGCGGCCCTTGCCCGCCCAGGCGTCCCAGTAGCCGTCGTAGAGCGAGACGGCGCGCGAATACTCGGCGAGCGCTTCGCGGGGCCGGCCGGTCTCAACCGACACGTAGCCCTGGTTGTAGTGGGTCTTCGCGCTCTCGGGCGACGTGCGGACGGAGTTCGCGAAGATCGCGGAATCACTCCACCAGACCGGGTTGCGCAGCACCGTTCTCGCGGCGAACGCGATCGCGATCAGGGCGGCCGCCGCGCGCGCCCGGGGGCCGAGATTCCGCAGGTTGTCCATCCCCCCCGAGCAGACGGACGCCAGGACCAGAAACAGCCCCGCGGACGGAAGGTAGGCCGTGCGCTCGCCGAAGATCGTGCCGATCGGGTACAGGACGTTCGCCGTCGGGAGAAAGGCCGTCCCGAAAAAGAGCACGCCGAGCGCCGTCGACGAGCCGCTCGAAAACCGGCGGAGCGCGAGGACGGCGGCGACGGCGAGAAGAGCGGCCGCGGCAATTCCTTCAGGCGAGCGACCGGAGACCATGCGGATCGACCAGGCCGACTCGTCGGCGGACAGATGGAGCGGAAAGAGCGTGCGGCCGGCGTATCTCATAAGCAGCAGGGACGCGTTCAACACACGGCGCCAGGCGCCGAGAGCGGCGAGCGGGTTCTCGACTTCAAAGATCCCGGTGTCGCGCGCGCGAAGCACGCCGCCGAGCACCCACGAACGGAGAGCAAAGGTTCCGGCGAGCACGGCGCCGGCGCCGACGAAGGCAGGCAGACCCTTCCCGAGCGCGGTGCGGAATCGCGTCCAGAGGCCGCCCGGCTCCCGCCAGGCCAGGAGCAGGAAGAGCAACGCGGGGGCGACGGCCGCGCTCTCCTTCGTCAGCACGGCCAGGCCGTAGAAGAAGAGCGCGAGCGCGAGGCGGCGCGAACGCCGCGGTGGTCCCAAGCCGCCGAGCGCGACGTGAAGAAAGGCGAGCGCCAGGACCGCGGCCAGCGTCTCGCCCCGGCCGACCAGGCTCGTAACCGCCTCGACGTGCACGGGCGCGACCGCAAAGAAAAGCGAGGCGAGCGCCGCGGTCGCGCCGGGGACCCCGACCCTGAGCAGCAGAGCACCGAAAAGCAACGTCGCGCCCGCGTGCAGCAGGACATTTACGACGTGGAAGGCCTCGGGGACCCGGCCGTGGACCCACCACTGCACCGCGTACGAAATGAGCAGAACCGGCCGGTACGCCGTTCCGGAGCCGCGAGGGCCGCCGAAGTACGGCGTTGAAAAGACCTCGACGACACGGTCCGGCGCCCGGATCCGCGGGTTGTCCCGGATGATCGCCTTGTCGTCGTAGGAGAAGGTCCCCGTCATGCCGTTCGCGTAAGTCACGAGGCAAACGAGGACGAGCAGAAAGGCCCACGCCCTCCGGTCTCGGGGGGAGGGGACTTCGGTCATTGCGGGGAGAGTGTAGACGCACGACCGAGCGCGCGTGGCGCCTGTTTCTCGAGGCCGCCACTCGCCCGCGTCACTGGAATGGCCGACACTCCTTTTCAAGCGCGACTCGAGGAATCTACGAGGGCGGTCGAACGGAGCCGGAATCGCCCGGCCGGGTCGTCACCTTCAGCTCCCGGATCAGATAGAGAAGCGCCTGGCGCGACAACTTCAGCTCGCGCGCCGCCCGGCTGCGATTGCCTCCCGAACGCTCCAGGGCTCCCATGATCAGGTCGCGCCTGTGCGCGTCGACGCGGGTGCGGTAGCCGTGGCGCGGATCGCCGGGGCGGGCCGACCTCCGCACCGCTTCGGGCAGCAGCGCCGCCGCAATGCGCGTCCCCTCCGCGTGGGCGGCGGCCTGGCCGATGGCGCTCTGGAGCTCGCGGACGTTTCCCGGCCAGGAGTGAGTGAGCAGCGCCACCCTCGCGGCGCGTGACAGGCGCGGCATCTGCACGCCGTGATAGGTCGAGAGCTCGAGCAGGAATTGAGTCACGAGA
>JBBROA010000146.1:0-9082 GCA_038229875.1 Thermoanaerobaculia bacterium
ACGATGGCGACCTCGCCGACCGGGAGCGACAGAAACCTCGCGCGATACCGCTCGAGGATCCGCGCGCCGACATCCGCGCCGACTGCGACCATGAGGGCCTCGCGCGTCGCGAAGACTCCATGCTCGACCTGCGTGCATCCCGCGAGCGCGGCGGCGCGCATGCTCTCCGGGCTGTGGGCGTGCACCAGCGTCCGCAGCCCCGCGGCGCGCGCCTCCCCGCACGCGGCGTCGAGCTGATCCTGCGAGAAGGTCTGCTTTCCACCTTCGCGAATGCTCTTCGAGGCGAAGATCTTGATGACGTCGGCGCCCTCTGCCTTTCGCTCGCGGACCGCCTGCCGGAGCGCGTCCGGAGTCGCCTTCTCGTCGGAGAGGGGCTCGAGCGACGTCAGGACCCGTGGTCCGGGAAGTCCGCGCTTCTCAACGGCGTCACGGAGGTCTTTCTCGGCGGGAGAGCCGACGCTCTGCACCGTGGTGAAGCCCGCCTGCAGCGTGCTCCAGAGGTTCGCCGCCTGCGCGAGCGCGGTCTGGGCGGCGGTGTCCGGATCCTTTTCGGTGTGGAGGCGACCCTCGGCATTGAGCGTCCACGCGAGGTGCACGTGCGTGTCGATCAACCCGGGGAGCACCGTGGTGCCGGTGAGGTCGTAATCGGCATTGCCGCGCAGGGTCGCGCCGCCCTCGGGGGTGATCGAAACGATTTTTCCACCCGAGACGGTGAGGAGGACCGGTCGATCGGTGCGGCCACCGCGGCCGTCCAGGAACGCGTTTGCGCGGATGGTGACGGGCGTGTCCTGCGCCGGTGAGGAGGCAGGAACACTCAGCAGCAGAAGAAGCGCGACGCGGAGAGGACGCTTCGAGAGAACGGATCTCATGGGCGCAGTGTAGCTTTGGGTTGGGGCTCGAACCGGAATGTAAACAACCGACCGACGATCCCCGCGCGCCTTCGTCATCGCACTGATGCTCGCGACGATCGCCTGCGCTCAGGTAACGAAGCAGCTCGCGCGCTCCTCGTTGACCTCGCGACCCGTGACGGGCGGTCCCGTGACTTTCGTCCTGGCCCGGAACTACGGAGCGTTTCTCTCCGTCGGGGAGCGACTCCCGGGATGGGTCCGCGCTGGACTCTTCACCGCCGGCGTCGCAGTGGCGCTGCTCGTGGGCGTCCGCATGCTCTGCCGGCGTCTCAAACCGCCGTCACCCCGGCGCGTGGGCAAAGGGAGCGGAGCTGCGCTTCCGCCGAGCTGGTGGCGAAGCTCGCCCCGAGAGGAGTCTCCCGACCAGAGGGAGGGAGGAGCCGCTCGGGGCGGGAGCCGTAGCGAACGAAGCGAGCAGGCCGGCGGTCGAGGCCGCGTCCGGCCGAGCCGCCGGCCGGTGCCTTCGCGGCGCACGGCGAAGGCAGCTCGCGCAGTGAGCGGAGGCGACGGTTAGGCGACGGTTTGTAACCGACGAGCCCCCGAGATCGTCTTTCCTTGTGCATCGGAAGAAACATGTGCATCGGAATAACGAACGGGTCGGCTCATACAAAGGAGTTCTCAATGAAACGGATCGCCTCGGTTCTCGCCTTTTCGATCATTACGACGATCGCGTTCAGCGCCTCGAGCTCGGCGCAGGATCTCCGTCCGGCCGGCCGGCCTCATCCGCCGGGCTCCGGGTTCGCTCTGAGACACCTCCGCCATTGTCTGTCGGCCGTCGATCTCACGGCGGAACAGCAGTCGTCGATCGAGACCATCCTCTCGGGAGCGCAGGCGACGCTCCAGGCCGAAGCTCAATCCGTGAAAGCCGCTCGGCAGAAGGTCAAGTCGGACCTCGCCGCGGGTGCCGACGCGTGCGTGATCGGCGCCGACGTCGTCGCTCAGCAGGCCGGCGCGACGAAGCTGCGCGCCGACCTCGCGGCGGTTCGCAACCAGGTGCTCGCGAAGCTCACTCCGGATCAGCAGAACAAGGTAGAGGAGTGTTTCCAGGAAGAACGGCACCGGCGCTGAGACGTTTGTCGGGGGTCGTCCGGGGAGAGGCGGGAGGCCGTCCTCCCCGGAGCGCGGTCGCCTCCGGGAAGGCTTCGAGCCCCCGTGCGCCGTCGGTGTGATTCACTGATGCGGTGACGAAGGACCTGGGGGACTTCGAGCGGCAGCACGAGACGGTCCGGGCGGAATTCACGCGACAGGCCGCGAGCTGGGGCAGAGACGTTATCTCCGACGACCTGCGTTGGGCCGTCGAACGGCTCGGCCTCGAACGCGACGACGACGTCCTCGACGTGGCCGCCGGAACCGGACTCCTGAGCCGCGCCATCGCGCCCCGCGTTCGTTCCGTCGTGGCGCTCGACCTGACCCCCGAGATGATGGCGCAAGGCCGGCGCGCGGCCGACCGCGAGAAGCTTTCGAACGTGCGTTTCGAAAAGGGAGTCGCCGAAGACCTCCCCTACGACCCGAGCTCGTTCGACATGGTCGTCACGCGGTTTTCCGTGCACCACTTCCAGAACCCCGGCGCGGTGCTCCTGGAGATGGCTCGTGTCTGCCGGACCGGCGGACGCGTCGCGGTGATCGACATCGTGGCGCCGGAGGACTCGGAGCTGGCTGCCCACTACAACCACCTGGAAAGACTCCGCGACCCGTCGCACACGCGCGCGCTTTCGGCCGGGGAGCTCGACCGGCTCGTCCAGGAAAGCGGAATCCGGATCAGCGGCAAATTCCTCCGCGATGTGGCGAATTCCCTGGAGGACTGGCTGGACCGGACGGCGACCCCCGTCGCGGCGCGCGAGCAGATCGTGCGCGACCTGCAGATCGAGCTCGATGAAGGTCCCTCGACCGGGATGCGCCCGTATCTGCGCGACGACCGACTCATGTTCCTCCACACCTGGAGCGTCGTCGTCGGCGTCCGCAGGCGAGAGGCCGGAGAGGCGAGAAGGTAACGGACGCACTCATCCGGTAGAAAAGTCCGGTAGCAAGCCGCCTCCCTCTTCCCGCGCCCGGGGAGAGGGTTCGAGTGAGGGGGCTGGCTCCCGAGGTTTCGCGAACCTCCGGGAAGCCGGGTTATGGCACGTTACCGCACGCTACCGCACTACCGAGCGCAGACGCTCAATCGTCTCTTCGGCTTCGCGGACCAGCCGCAGGACGATCTCTGCCGCGGGCTCCAGCGCGTCGATCAGGCCGGCCTCCTGCCCGATGAAGAGGGCTGCGCCCGAGGCATCGCCCTCCTGAAAGGCGCGCATCATCGCGGCGCCCGCTTCGGAGCGACGCGCCCGCAGCTCCGCCTCCCGCCCTGACCACGTTTCGATGAACCGATTGCGGACGACGCGGGACCACGCTCCCGGCCAGACGCGGCCCCGCGCGATGTCGGGGATCTCGGTCAGCAGAGTGTCGTGTCCGTCGGACGCGAGCAAAGCCTGTTTGAAACCGGCGGCGACCGGCGCCTCAGGTGTCGCGAGAAAACGCGTCCCGAGAAGCGCGCCCTCCGCTCCGAGCGCGAGCGCGGCGGCGAGGCCCTGCCCGGTGGCGATTCCCCCGGCGGCGAGAACGGGAACGGGCGAAACCGCCCGGACCACCTGCGGGACGAGGGCCATCGTCGCCATGACTCCCACGTGGCCGCCACCCTCGGTTCCCTGCGCGACGATCGCGTCCGCGCCCGCCTCGGCGGCTCGGCGCGCCTCGGACACGGTCGAGACCATGTGGAGCACGAGAGCGCCGGCGTCGCGCGCGCGGGAAAAGAAAGGGCGCAGGTCCTGGTCCGGCCAGGGCCATCCCGTCGAGAACACACGAGGCTCCGCCTCGAGCACGGCGTCAAAGGCGGCGGCGTCCACCTCGAAAAGCAGAAGGTTCATTCCGAAAGGCCTCTCGGTTTTCGCGCGGATGCCGCGCGCCGCTTCGAGGATCCACTCTCGCGAACGTCCCGCGCATCCCACGATCCCGAGTCCCCCTGCGGCGGAGACGGCGGCGACGAGGTCCGCTCCCGTCGCCGCGCCCATTCCGCCCAGGAACACCGGGTGGTCGATCCCGAACAGCTCGGTGGCGCGCGTCCGGATCATGAACCGCTCACCGCCTGGTGATCATCACTTCCGGACGACGGGAAACCATCAGAAGCGGCGAAAGACCAGGAAAGGAACTTCCTCATGCGCCCTCCACATGTCGTCGAACGACTCCGAACACCCGGCGGGGCGGCATTGTAAAAGAAACCCGGGCGCCGTCGCACCCTGCGCGCTTTGCGCGAAGTGCGCTACGGTCGGCTTTCCTGAACCTGAACTTTCCTGAACCTGAAAAAGGAGGCTCGCATGAAGCGGAAAGCATCGGCGGAATGGAATGGAGACTTGAAGACCGGGAAGGGGGCGATCTCGACCGACAGCGGCGTGCTCTCGGCGACCCCCTACTCGTTTACGACGCGCTTCGAAAACGGCAAGGGGACGAATCCCGAGGAGCTGATCGCGGCCGCCCACGCGGGCTGCTACACGATGGCGCTCTCGGGGGAGCTCGGCAAGGCTGGACTGGTTGCGGAAAGCCTTCGCACTTCGGCGACAGTCACGCTCGAGAAGCTCGAGGTCGGCTGGAGCGTCACCGAATCGCATCTCGAAGTCGTGGCGAAGATCCCGGGGGCGTCAGCGGAAGCCTTCCAGACGGCGACCCGCGCGGCGGAAACCGGCTGCCCGATTTCCCGACTGCTCAAGGCGAAGATCACTCTCGACGCGCGCCTTGAGGCGTGACGGGTGACGGCGCGCGGCTGACGGCGCACGGCTGACGGCTGACGGCTCGAACTGACGGACCGCGGGAGTCGGGGAGCCGGCGCGGGCGACGACGCCCTCGCCCGGCCCTTCCCGGCTCCCGGTTTCATTTCATCGAGCGCCGCGGTGGAGGCGGGGAGGCGCCGGCTCGCGTTTCCTATTTGAGGAATTCACGCGGAATCTTCGTCGCGGGAGTCTCGTCTCTCCAGGTCGCGGAGGCGATCCACCACCGGGCGCCGTCGAAGAAAAGCTGAAGACTGTTGATTCCCCGATCGATCACCGGGCCTTCGGGGGACCGGCGGCTCTCATAGGTGCTGAACACGCTCGCGATCTCGCCGAAGCGGAGGACAGTCCGATGCACCTCGCGCTCGTCGAATCCCTTCGAGACCAGCGAGAGATCCGTCTTGTCGACGTAATCCTGATGGGACATGACGCTCGGAACGCTTTTCCCGCCCGGTTTTTCCTCCACGGCAACGAACCGCACATCCGGGATGTAGAGCGTCCGGTCTCTCGCCCACTGGCGCGGCCGGCCGGCGGGACCCGAGATCACGTCGTAATACGCCTTTACGATCGCGTCGATCGTCGCAACGTCGGAGGGAAGCGCCTCCGCCGCGCCGACAGCGACATGCGCGGCACGGACTTCGGGAGCGGGAGCGGTCGCTTGCGCCTCCCCGGAGGCGCGGAGAGCAAGAGCGAAGCCGAGAGCAGTCGCGGCAGTCCATTTCCTCATGCGGGCTCCTTTTCTTCTGACTCGAAAGACCTGGTGGATCGCCAGCGCGCCGCTCGCCGCTCGCCGCTCGCCGCTATTTCAGGATGCAGGTACGGAAGACCTCTCCGACCGTCGACGCCGTGGGGCAAAGCTTGTGGGCCTGATACCCGAACACTCCCGCGAGGACGAGGACGAGCACGAAGGGCAGGGCCGTGGCTTTGAGCGCGCTTCCCATCCAACCGGGCTCGTGCGATACGCGGGCGGTGCGGACGAGACCGCCGGCGAGCATGGTGTGGAACGCGGTCTCCGAAAGGATGACAGGCGCCTGGTAAACCAGGTAAGCCCCCGCTCCGAAGACGGCGACGACGAGCACCGCGAACAGAATCAAAAGGAGGAGCCCGTCGCCATCCCCGCCTCCGCCTCCCCCGCTGCTGCTCCCGCCGCCGCCGTGCCCTCCGCCCCCGGCGGATCCGCCCTTGCCGCGCGAGAGAAACGAGAAGGGATTTGATGCGCGCGGCCCCGCGGCGCCCGCGTCACCGAAACTGCCGGACGACCCCGCGCCTCCGGAAGAGCCTCCTCCACCGGCGAACCCTTCCGCCGCACCGCCGGAGCTCCCGCCCGACGATCCGAACGCATCGTCGAGGAGGTCGCCGCCCGACGAACCGGATCCGCCCGCCCGCTCCTCCCGGCGGGGAGCGAAACCCGACACGGAGCAGACGTACGCCACCCAGAGCCGCACGAGCCCGAGAAAGACGGCATAGGAGAAAAGAACCGCGATCGGGTATCGCACTCCCATGTTCGAGATCCCGGCCCGGCGCATCGCGCTTCCGGCCACGACCCCCGACAGGAGGACGAGCGCCAGCATCACGCTCATGTGGACACGGATGAAGTAGCGGTGCGTGATCGCGCCGCAGAAGCGCGCGTGCAGGTCGTTCACCCGCGGCGTGACGTCCATCAGTTCATCCTCGAGGAGAAGGTTGGAGAATTCTAACGTGCCGCTTCCACGGGTCCGCTCCGGCGAAACCGTCTAAGCTGAACCCTCGCCTTCGCTGCTGTGGGGTAGTTGAACTGGTACAACACCCGGCTGTTAACCGGAAGGTTGGGGGTTCGAGTCCCTCCCCCACAGCCAAACCGTCGCCTCCGCTACGCGAGCGATCTGCCCTTCGGGCACCGGCGTCCGGCTCGCGCGGATGCGCGCTCTACCGGACGCCTGATCGCTCGCTCCGCTCCGGCGAGCTTCAGTTTCTGTTCGGCGGTTCGAGCCTCAGAGGTACTGATGATCCGAAGGCGAGGCGGTCGAATTTTTTTAAAACGTGTTGGCATACGCCCACAAGTGTTTTTCTACCGTTATCCTTCCCTCCGCACCTCGCAACGAAGGAGACTTTTTCAATGAAGATTCCGAAGACGCGTTCTTTGCTGGTTTGCACGGCGTGGCTCCTGGCCGCATCTCTTTCCGCCGAGGACCTGACCGTGCAGTCGAAGTTCACGATGGGGAACTCCGAGTCGCCGATGACGCAGTACATCGGCTCGGAGTATGCGAGATCCTCGTCCGCCAACGGCGACACGATCGTGCACTTCCCGACCGGGAAGATGACCATGGTCGATCACAAGAAGAAGCAGTACTGGGAAGCCACGGTCGAGGACATGGCCGCCTACTGGGAAAAAATGGAGCGCGACATGCGCGGGACGCCGCTCGAGGCGATGTTCGGTGTCCGCGACGACCCGAAGCTCGAAAAGCTCCCCGGCAAGCAGCAGTTCGCGGGTTTCGACTGCGAGCGCTACTCGCTCGCGATCGGGGACGTGGTCGAAGTGGATCTGTGGGCTGCGCCGGGCCTTCAGCCGCCGCAGCGGTATTACGACGGCCGCAAGATGTCGACGGCGGCGATGGGGCCGATGGGACAGCTTTTTCAGAACGTCTATGAAGAGATGAAGAAGGTGAAGGGCTTTCCGCTCTCGACCGCCATCATCATCCGCACGCCCATGTCCCGCACGCAGACGCTCGAAGAGGCGGTCGAGGTGAAGAAGGGCCCGATCCCGGCCTCGACGTTCCAGGTCCCCGACGGATACAAAAAGGTGAAGTCGCCGTTTGTGAAGTAGAAGGAAGGAATTAGGATGCCGCGCATGAACAGAAGATCCTTTCTCCAGGGCGCCGCGGCCGGCGCGGCCACACTCGCTCTGCCTTCCCGTTTCCTCGGAGCGGCCTCCGGCCCCGACCTCCGCCCGGTCCTGTCCGAGGTCGAGAAGCACCACGGCGAGGCAGTGAAGAGGCTTCAGGACTGGATCCAACAGCCCTCGATCGCCGCGGAGAACCGCGGGATGTCGGAAGGCTGCGAGCTGCTGATCCGCATGCTCAAGGACGCCGGCTTCGGGCGCGCCGAGAAAGTCGCCACCGACGGATCGCCCGGAGTCTTCGCGACGCTCGACGCGGGCGCTCCGAAGACGATCGGCATGTACTTCATGTACGACGTCAAGCAGGTCGATCCCGCGGAATGGTCCTCGCCGCCATGGGACGCGGCCATTGTCGACAAGCCGGGTCTCGGCAAGGCCCTCGTCGGACGCGGCGCCGTGAACCAGAAGGGGCCGGAGGCGGCGTTCCTGGCGGCGCTGCACGCGTTCCGCAGCGCGAATCGGAAGCTTCCGGTCAACCTGGTGCTCGTCGCCGAAGGCGAAGAGGAGATCGGCTCCCCGCATTTCCAGCAGATCGTGAGACGTCCGGACATCCAGGCCGCGCTCGCGCGCTGCTCCGGGGTCTTCATGCCGTTCGCCAGTCAGGGTCTCGACGGGCAGGTGACCGTGACGCTCGGCGCCAAGGGGGTCATCGAGCTCGAGCTCACCTCGACCGGAGAAAAGTGGGGCCGCGGGCCGAAGCTCGACATCCACTCGAGCAACAAGGCGCGAGTCGACAGCCCAGCCTGGCACCTCGTCCAGGCGCTGCATACTCTCGTCTCCGCCGACGGCAACACTCCGGCTATTGAGGGGTTCGCGGACCGGGTTCGCCCGCTGTCCGCCGGCGAGAGGGCCATGATCGCCGAAAGCGCGCGGCGGCTCGACGAAGCGTCCCTGAAAAAACAGCTCGGCGTCACCCGCTGGGCGAAAGACGCGACCTTCCTCGAATCACTCGAGAGTCTCGCCGGCGAGCCGACCATCAACATCGAAGGGCTCGTCGGCGGATACACGGGCCCGGGCGGAAAGACGATCCTTCCTCACAAAGCCGTCGCGAAGATAGACATGCGTCTGGTGCCCGACATGACCGCCGCCGGCGCCTTGGACGCCTTGAAGAAGCACCTCGCGAAGACAGGCTACGGGGACATCGACGTGAACATGACCGGCGGCTACGACTCGACGAGCACGCCGGGAGACGCGGCCCTCGTCCGCGCGCAGCTTGCCGTATACAGGCGATCCGGCGTCGAGCCGATCCTCTGGCCCCGTCTGGCCGGTTCATGGCCCGGGTACGTCTTCACGGGAGATCCCCTGAAGCTGCCCGCCGGTCACTTCGGCATGGGACACGGCGCCGGCGCGCACGCTCCCGACGAGTACTACGTGATCGAGTCGTCGAACCCGAAGATCCAGGGTTTCGATGGCGCGACCCGGTCGTTCATCGAATATCTGGGGGAGCTTGCGAGGGTCTAGCAGGCTGCTGAAAAAGGGTGTGGGATGGCGTTGCGAGCGCCGCG
>JBBROA010000147.1:0-8967 GCA_038229875.1 Thermoanaerobaculia bacterium
AAAGTGCCTGGCCCGGGAAGAGGCGGAACACCCGCTCGCCGCCGTTCCAGTCGCCCGTGAAGACCATGACGTGGCGCTCGACCACATGGAGCCGGCCGTCGGCATCGAGCCGCGCGGTCACGCCGAGCGACCGCCAGTGGAGCTCCTTCTCGGCCCGGGCGATGCCCGACCCCATCGCGAGGACGAGGACCGCCGCGGCGAGAAAGCGGGCGCCGAAACGAAACTGGATTCGCGAGGCGGGCATTGGCCGGATTCTAGGCGAGACTCGCCCGGGCCCGCGCGGCGAGGCCGGTCAGTGCGCGGCAGGCCGCGGCACCTCCTGCGCCCCGGGCAGCGGGGCAGCGGGGCAGCGGGACGCGGGACAGCGGAGGGGTCGGCGGTGAGGAGCTAGCTCGCGCGGCGGCGCGGGGCCGGCTTCTTCGTTTTCGCCGCGCGGCGGGGAGCCTTCCGGGCGGCGCCCGCCGCAGAAACCAGCGCCGCTGGCGCCGGCACCGTTTCGACGGAGCCTTCCGCCAGGGAAGACGGGGATCCGGACGTTCGGGAACGGCTCTTCCTGGCCGCGGTCGCCTTTCCCGCCGACGGCGTCGAAGGCAGGAAGATGTCCTGCATCTCGGGAATGTTTCCCGCTTCGTTCTCGAACCCGCAGCCGGCCTTGTCGCACGCGAAGACGTTTCCGCCCTTGCGCTCCCGGTGAAGCAGGTACGAATTCCCGCACTGGGGGCAGGCCTCCGGGATCGGCCGGACCGACAGCGTGAAGTCGCACGCCGGGTAGTTGACGCAGCCGTAGAAGGGGCGGAAGCGCCCGCGCCGCTCGGCGATGACACCGCCATCCTTGGGGCAGCGGACTCCGGTGTCTCGTACGGGCTTCGGGGGCTTGTAGCGGCACGCCGGGTAATTCGAGCAGGAGACGTACGCGCCGAATTTGCCGTGCCGTTTGACGAGCGAATGCTGGCAGTCGGGGCACATCTCCCCCGTCGGCTCGTCGGGCCGAGCCTCGGCCTTGCCTCCCGCCATCACCACGTTCACCACGTTGCGGCACTTGGGATACGCCGTGCAGCCCAGAAACGCGGAGCCGGCGCGGCTCTGCCGCAGTTTCATCGGCGAGCCGCACTCCTCGCAGGTCGTGCTCTCGAGGTCCGTCGCGTCGACGGCGTCTTCTTCGGGGTCGGGGATGTTCTCGGTAAACGTGCAGCTCGGATATCCGCTGCAGGCTACGAACAGGCCGTTCTTGCCCATGCGGAGCTTCAGCTTCTTCCCGCACTTCGGGCAGGCTTCCGCAGTCGCGGGGACGACCGGGAAGGAGAGAAGCTTTCGCGCCTCGCCCAGAGGGATGCCCGCTTTCCCGGAGACCATCTCCTCGAGCGCCCTGTTGCGATCCGCGGTGAACGTCTTGTCGAACTCCGCGATCGCCGTCTTCCACGGGAGCGTGCCGTCTTCGACTTCGTCCAGCCGCTCTTCCATTCGGGCCGTGTAGGACGTCTCGAAGAAATCCCCGAAGTACGGCAGCAGCAGCTCGATCACGGTGCGGCCGAGCGCGGTCGGGATGAACCGCCGGTCCTTCTTCCGCACGTACTCGCGGTCCTCGATCTTCCGCAGGATCTCGGCGTACGTCGAAGGCCGGCCGATGCCGTTCTCTTCCAGGAACTTGACGAGCGACGCCTCGTTGAACCGCGGCGGCGGCTGTGTGGATTTCTTTTCCGGGATCACCGCGACGAGCTTCAGCGTCTCCCCTTCGACTAGGGGCGGAAGGCGCGAGCCCTCCTTCTCCGTGTCTTTGTCCTTTTCGGGGCGATCGCTTTCCTCTTCCTCTTCGGCCGCGACGCCGTACGCCGCGAGCCAGCCGGGCGACTTCAGCGTCGATCCGTTCGCGCGATAGACCGCCTTGCCGGCCGAGATGTCGGCGGAGGTCGTGTCGTACACCGCCGGGTTCATCTGCGAGGCGACGAAGCGCTCCCAGATCAGGCGGTAGACCTTCGATTCGTCCGGGGCGAGAAAGTTCGCGACCTTCTCGGGCGGCAGGTCGAGGTACGTGGGCCGGATCGCCTCATGCGCGTCCTGAGTGTCCCGCCGGCTCTTGAAGAACCTGGGCGATTCGGGAAGAGTGTCGGGTCCGTATTTGGCCTGGATGTGCTCGCGCACCCCCGTCAACGCGTCATTGGAAACGCGCGTCGAGTCCGTGCGCATGTAGGTGATCAGTCCGACGGTCCCGCGGCCCGGGATCTCGCGGCCTTCGTACAGACGCTGGGCGACCTGCATCGTCCGTCGAACGGCGAACCCCAACCGGCGAGCCGCCGCCTGCTGCAGCTGCGAGGTGATGAACGGCGGCGCGGGATTCTTCTTCCGCTCCGCGCTCTCGATTCTTGTGACGGTCCACGTCGCGCTGGCGACGTCGTCGCGGACGCGCATCGCCGCGGCCTCGGACTCGAGACGTGGGTCCGTCCCGTCGAACTTCAGCTTCGTGCCTTCGAAGGAGGCGAGCCGGGCCGGAAAGACGGGCGGGGTTTTCCCCTCGAGCTCCGCATCCGCGATCCAGTACTCGACCGGACGGAACGCCTCGATCGCCTGTTCGCGCTCACAGATGATGCGCAGCGCCACGGTCTGGACGCGTCCGGCGGAGAGCCCCCGCCAGATCTTCTTCCAGAGGAGGTCCGAAACCTCGTAGCCGACGAGACGGTCGATGATTCGCCGCGCCTGCTGCGCGTCCACCTTCCGGACGTCGATCTCGCCGGCGTCCTCCATGGCCTGGAGAACCGCCTTCTTCGTGATCTCGTTGAATCGGACGCGTTTGAAGAAGGTGTCCTTCCCTCCGGCGCCCTTTCCAGAGCCCTTCAGGGACTCGTACAGGTGCCAGGAGATCGCCTCCCCTTCCCGGTCCGGGTCGGCGGCCAGGTACACCGCGTCCGAGGTCCGCGCGGCCTTTTTCAGGTCCGCGAGGGTCTTTTCCTTGCCGGCTAAGACCTCATAGGTGGGCGTATAGGAGTCGTTGCGGTCCACCCCGAGACCCTTCTTGGGGAGGTCCCGGACGTGGCCGTAGGAAGCCAGCACCCTGAAGTCTTTTCCGAGGAACTTTTCGAGAGTCTTCGCCTTGGCGGGCGACTCGACGATGACGAGGGAACGGGTCATAGGGGGGTTGGAAACTGGCATATCCGCGCGAAAAGCGCAAACGCCTGGTCTCTCCGAATGCCATAACAGAGCCTTATTCCGGGCCGGTAACTTGCTGATTTCAAAGGCCCGCGTCCGCTCTTCCGTACGGCGTCCGAGAAGGAAGGCCTCCGGCGGCGTCCGGCAGGGGCCTCGCGGCCGCTCCGGGTCCCGGGCCATTCCGCGGTCAGTCCGGCGCCCCCTTCAGGCAACGGGGACCCCCGAGAGGGCGTAGCGTCCCCCGCCGTCACTCCGGGCAAGCCCGGCCGCTTCGAGCTCGAACAGGGCGGCCAGAGCGCTCGCGGCGGGCAGGTCCGCCTGGTCGGCGAGCTCGTCGGGGGTCGCGCTCCCCTCGCGCGTCATGACCCGCAGGAGAGCGTGCGCTTCGGCGGACAGATCGATCGCCGGTCCGGGAGCCGCGAGGCGGGTCGGGGGGGGCCCCCCGATCGCCGGGACGAGCTCGGACAGGACATCTTCCGCCCCCCGGCAGAGGATCGCGCCGTCGCGCAGGAGCTCGTGAGCCCCGACGGAGGTTTCCGAGAAGATGCTCCCCGGAACGGCGAAAACGTCGCGCCCGAAGTCCGCCGCGAGCCGGGCGGTGATCAGGGACCCGCTGCGGCGGGACGCCTCGACGACGACGACCCCGGAGGAGAGGCCGGCGATAATCCGGTTGCGGACGGGAAAGTTCTGCGCCCGCGGCCCGTCTCCGGGCGGGTGCTCCGAGAGGATCAGGTGGCCGTGCCGGAGCGACTCCTTGAGCCGCGAATTTTCCTTCGGGTAATCGGCGTCGAGCCCGCAGCCTAAGACCGCGATCGTCCCGCCGGGCCCCTCCCGCGCGGCGGCATGGGCCTCCGCATCGACTCCCCGGGCGAATCCGGACACGACGCAGACGCCGGCGAGCGAAAGATCGCGTCCGAGCCGGGCTGCGACCTCCCGGCCGTAGCGGGTCGCTCCGCGGGAGCCCACGACCGCGACCGCGGGCAGCGAGAGGCGGGACACGTTGCCGTGCGCGAAGAGCAGAAACGGCGGATCCGCGATCTCCGCCAGAGCCGTCGGGTAAGCCTCGTCGAAGGCGGTGACGATCGCGATTCCGGACCGCTCGAGGTCCGCCGCCCAGCGTTCGGCCTCCCGGTCGTCCGGAGAACGGAGGAGGGCGCGCGCGGCGTCGAGTGACCTCAATCCCGAGGCGAGCTCGCGTTCGTCCGTGCCCAGAGTGGCTTCGACACCGCCCAGCGCCCGAATGACCGGCCAGACCCGGCGGGGGGAGAGCGCGCGGGATCGCGCCCAGGAGAAGGCGAGGCGCCTCAAGATCGGAGATGAAGGGAAGTTACCCAGGCTGTGCCTTAATCCTTTCTTGAGGCGCCGTCCTGGCCCGCGAAGAGCCCCGAAGAGCCCAGTTTGCGCCTGTTCGAGATGGGTCTCTTCCGGATTGTCACGACGACGCCCGTGAATCGTTCCCGCAGGGAACAAAATCCTTCGGAGAGGCTTTCCTATAATAGCCGCCGGCGATCGGAGAAAATTGTGACGCGACGACCTGCCTTGCTGCTTCTGCTCTCGTCCGCTCTGGCCTTCGCGATCGGGTGTGCGGGGTACTCCCGCACGGACAAAGCCGCGTCGCAGCTCGCGTTCGGGACCGAGGTCGCGCGCAAGGGACTCTGGCGCGAGGCATCGTTCCGCTTCGAGCAGGCAATCGCGCGCGAACCGAACAACGCCCGCGCTCACAACAATCTCGCGGTGGCCCTGGAAGCCAGTGGCGAATACGCCCGGGCCCTCGGAGAGTACAAGCGCGCGCTCGAGCTCGATCCCAAGGACACCTACATCCGCCGCAACTACGCGCGGTTCGCGGAGTTCTACACGTCGTACACGCGGACGACCGGAAAGGCCGCCAGTGGCTCATAGAAAACGACTCCGGTCGGCCGCCGCTCTGTGCCTCGCCCTTCTCCTGCCGCTGCTCTCCGCCGCCACGGTGTTCGCCGGCGTCTCCCAGGTGCGGCTGAAACTTCCCTTGAAGCCCCGGCTCCCCCTGCGCGGTAACGAAAAGATCGCCCTCGCGCCGTTTCTTCTGGTGCAGGACGCCGAGCGTTCGAAGGACAAGAGGCTCCAGAACGTGGACCTCCAGGCGGAGTTCCACCGGTTCTTGAAAAAGCAGATCGACAAGAAGACCAAGCTCGAGGTGATCGAGACCCCGCCCGAGATGAAGCTCCCGACGCAGAATCTGGCGGAGCTCGGCCGCGCGGCAGAGTTCTGGCGTTCCGTCGGGACGGCCACCGGCGCCGAGATCGTCGTTTCCGGAACGCTCGAGTTCCGGGTCGAAGACCGGTCCGGGTACAAGACCGAGGAGTACAACTCTCCGATCAACGGACAGACGTATTACCGGCAGGTGTACGTCGAGCAGACCGGATTCGTCTTCGACATCGTGTTCCTGGTCTTCGACGGCCGAACGGGCGAAAAGATCCTGCAGGACGAATTCAAGGACTTCCGCCAGACGGGCGGCCGGCGCGCCGACGAGCTCCAGGGGCTATTCGAAAACCTCTTCTCCCTCGAAAACCAGATTCTGAACCTCTTCGTCGCCCGCGAGCGCGAAGCGGACCGATACATCTTCACCGACTGACATTTGTCGACGGGAGCCGCCGAATGAAGAAATCGCTGCTGATCGTGTCCCTTCTCCTCGGCGCCGCGTCGGCGGCGATGGCCCAGGAGGAGGGGTTCGGCGAGAACAAGATCGCCTACGACAAGTTCGACTGGAAGACATATCGCTCGACCCATTTCACGATCTACTTTTACGAGCGCGAGCGGCCGTCGTTGCAGAAAGTCGCCTCGTACGCCGAGAGCGCGTACGACGACATCTCCCGCCAGCTCAACTTTCAGATTCCCAAGCCGATCAACCTGATCTATTACTCGACGCACTCCGATTTCGAGCAGACGAACACCCTCTTGAATTTCATCCCGGAGGGTGTCGGCGCGTTCGCGCTGCCGTCGCGCAACCGGATGGTGCTGCCCGCTGACCTTCCGGAAGAGAAGCTTCAGCAGCTGATCGCGCACGAGCTCACGCACGTCTTCCAGTTCGAGATCCTGTTCGGCGGCAATTACCTCCGAGCGGCGACCACGAACGCGCCGCAGTGGCTCACGGAAGGCATGGCGTCCTACTTCGGAAACGACGAAGACAACAAGGACCGGATGGTCCTGCGCGACGCTGTGCTCGCCGACCAGGTTCCGGAAATCACCAAGCGCGGGATCGGAGGGTTCTTCGCCTACCGCTTCGGACACGCGGTCTTCGACTTCATGGCCGCGGAGTGGGGCAAGGACTCGGTGCGGGAGTTTGTGTACGAGTTCCGCAACCAGATCGGGCCGTCGATCGAGAAGGCGGTCAAGCGCCAGTTCAACATCACCGGCGAAGACTTCGACATCAAGTTCCGCCGCTTCCTCCGGGCGCGGTATTTGAAGATCCTCGCCGAGAAGGGCGAGCCGATCGACTTCGGCGAGAAGTTCAAGGTCGTCGACTCCCCCTCCGCGGAGACGTCGCCGCGCGCCTACCCTTCCGGCGATTTCATCGTCGCGCTGTCCACCTACAAGGAGGACGCGGACGTCATCGTGCTGTCGACCCGCGACCGGAAGATTTACAAGAACCTCACCAAGGGCTATACGACTAACTACGAATACCTCGTCTCCCAGTGGGTGACGACGGGTCCCCAGAGCGGCGCCGACGTGGGCGTCTCGCCCGACGGGAACACGGTCGCCGTCTTCGCGCGGCGTGAGCGCGGCCGCGACCTGCTCCTCTTGAATGCCCTGACGGGGGGCATCCGCGAGCGCGTCGAGATGCCCGACCTCGACCAGCAGCTGAACCCCGCCTTCTCCTCGGACGGAAATCTCGTCGTCTTCCGGGCGTTGCGCGGCGGCCGTTCCGACATCTTTTCCTACGACCTGACCTCCCGCGCGCTGACGAACCTGACGGACGACGACGCCTGGGATTTCGCCCCCACGTTCTCGCCTGACGGCCGCTGGATCTACTACTCGTCGATACGCGGGACGAAATCCAAGATCTTCCGATTCCACCCGGAGTCGCCCGATTCGCGCGAACAGATCACGTACGGCGAATGGAACGACGAAGATCCGTCGCTCTCCCCCGACGGCAAGCGCCTCTTCTTCACCTCGGACCGGGATGCCGGCATTTACAACATCTACTCGGTCAACCTCGAAAGCGGCGAAACTCTCATGCATACGAACGTGGTCGCGGGGGTTTTCTCCCCCACCGTGTTCGTCGGCAAGGACAACACCGAGAAGCTCGTTTACTCCGCGTACTACAAGCGCCGTTTTACGCTGTACATCGCCGACTCGAAGAAGCCCTACAAGCGTTTGAACGAGCTGGCGCCGATCGCGTCGCCGGTGGGGCCGGGCGGCGTCACGCCGTTCCAGCCCGCCATCGAAGTCTCGGTCGATCCGGAGAAGGTCACGGGCAAGATCTCGCGCAAGCTGCAGCTCGAAGACGCTCAGGTCAACGCCGGCGTCAACACGGACCAGACGTTCGTCTCGAACACCGTCCTGATCTTCGGCGACAACCTCGGAGACCGCCGCTTGTACGCCGTCTTCCAGTCGCTGTCCTCATTCACGAATTTCAACTTCACGTATCTCGATCTCTCGCACCGGCTCCAGAAGGGCATTCAGCTCTTCGACGACCGGACGTACTTCCTGGCGGTCGACCAACGCTTCGGCCAGGACCGTCTGGTGCGGGACCGACGCGCGTACCGCGTCACGGGTGGCATGGCGCTCCTCCAATATCCCCTCTCCCGCTATCACCGGATCGAGGGCCAGCTCGGGTACATCTCCCGCTCGTACGACTTCCCCTTCGCGATCTCGAACAGCCAGGGGACGCAGCAGTTCTTTGTGAGCCCGCGCACCGACAACTACCCGCAGGCGGGGGTCGCGTTCGTCGGGGACACTGTGCTGTACCGCGAATGGGGACCGCTCTCTGGCCGCAGGTACCGGTTCGGGTACACATGGGCGCCGGACTTGAAGCGCAACTCGGACGTCATTGACCCGAACAGCGGGCTGACGTCTGCGAACGGGTCCACGCTGACCTCGGACGTGACCATCGATCTGCGGCACTACTTCAAGATCACAGAACGGTCGTTGATCGCGGTCCGCCTTTTCGGCGCTCGATCGACGGGAAACTTTCCGAACGTCTATTACTTCGGCGGGCTCGACACCCTCCGCGGCCTCGACTTCCGCGAACAAATCGGAAACACGATCGGCTACGCGAACCTCGAGTTCCGATTTCCGCTCATCGATCTGCTCGCGTTTCCCTTCGGCGGGTTCGGGAACATCCGCGGCCGGTTCTTCGTGGACGTCGGCGGAGCCGCGCTGAAGGACCAGAAGTTCCGGTTCTGGGACGCCGGCAACCACCAGTTAGTGGACGGCCGCGGTTCGTACGGCTACGGGATCCAGTTCTCGTTCCTGGGCCTTCTCCTGCACTGGGACTTCGCGCACTTAACCGACTTCCGCAAGACCTACTCGGGCCTGAAGACGTCGTTCTACATCGGGACGGAGTTCTAGAGACCTCGACGCGATCCCGGGGGCGCCGTCAGCAAGATCTGGCTTTCGGCGTCTCCCTCCTCTCGGCTCCCACCTGCGCCCTCAGGCGGAGGGTCGCGTTTTCCTGTCACCGAGCGACCCTTGTCGCCTGCAGCACCCCTCTCCCCGGCCCGCGGGGAGAGGGCGCAAAAGGGAGCGGATCTGCGCCCGTGTCGAGATGGTGGTTAAGCTCGCCCCGAGAGGAGTCTCCCGACCAGAGGGAGGGAGGAGCCTCTCGGGGCGGGAGCCGAAGCGAAC
>JBBROA010000148.1:0-8726 GCA_038229875.1 Thermoanaerobaculia bacterium
GGCGAGAAGGAGCTCGAACCCGGCGGCCGGTTTTCCCTCCGGCACTACGTCTTCGAGCTTCTGCGCCGGTTCTACGGGCCCTTCCTCTGGGCTCCGCCCGCGGGTGACCAGGGGTTTCAGTTCCTGATCGGCAACTGGAGCGCCTGGCTCGAGGCCCCGATCTGGTACGCGCTCTTCCCGTTCGGCATCGCGGGGATCGTCGTGCTCGCGCGCCGTAAGCGCTGGGACGCCTGGTTTCTCTCCGCCGCGGTCGCCGCGCTGTTTCTTGCCCTGCTCGGATTCTCCGTTACGCACCGGCAGCGAACCTCGAACCTCCTGCCGCTCCTGACGATCTCCGCCGCCGCCGGCTGGCTCGCGCTCTCGCCGCGCTGGCGGCGAAGGCTCCTGGTCGCGCAGGCCGCCGTGGTCCTGGTGCTCGCGGCGGGATACTGGACCTTCAGGCTTCTGCACCCGGTTTGAGCGCTACGTCCCGGAAGATCGCCGCCAGCTTCGGAGCGTTCGCGGCCACCGAGTAGCGCGCGACGGCGAGGAGGCGCCCCGCCGCGCCGCAGGCGGAGGCGAAGGCCCGGTCGCTGTGAAGCCGGTCGAGCGCGGCGACCCACTCCGAAGGCTCGCGCGCCGCGAGGCCGACCGGTGCGGCGGCGAGGATCTCCGCGTTCGTCCCGACGGGACTGACGATCACGGCGCGTCCCACGGCCATCGACAGGAGCATCTTCGCCGAGCACTTGCCGCGGGCCCAGTCGTCGTCCGCCAGGGGCATGAGACCCACGTCCATCCTCTGCAGCTGCGCCACCTCCGTCTCCGGCGACCACGGCTCGAAGCTCCACTTTTCCGGCGCGATCTGCGGGAGCGACGGCGCCCGGTCGGACGTCACGAGGAGCCGCGTTCCCGCGTGGGTCTCGAGAAATCGCGCGAGCGGACCCTCGATCGCGGAGAGGTATGGAAAGTTCCCGGCGGTCCCGGTCCAGCCGACGGTCCAGGGCCGGCCGGGATCGGCTCCCTCTTTTTTCGGGATCCAGCGGCCGGTGTCGATCGACGTCGGGACCACCCATACGCGCGGCGAAACGCGCCGGTAGTGCTCCGCCAGGAAATCGTTTCCGGCAATCACGCCGGCGCAGCGCGCCGCGATCTTTTCGGAGAAACCCGGCGTCCCCGTCCGCCAGAGCGCGTCGTCCACGTCGAGAACCGTTCGGCCGGGGAGAAATCGCTCGAGGGTCAAACGGCCGCCGACGAGCTCCCTCTCGAGCCACACCACGTCGGAGCGATGCGCCGAAACGACGCCCGGAACCCGTCCTGCGAGCTTGGCCGCCGTCCAGAGCGGCCCGAAAAAACCGCGCGGCGGCGGCGTGAACTTCTCGATCGGTCCGGGGAGCTCCGACACGCGGATGCCGAGCGCGCCGAGCGCGCTGACGTACTGGTGGACTCGAAAGCGCGACGAAGGGACGCGGCGCCCGGAGGTGAGCGCCGCGACGTCAATCATCGCGTCTCGCCCAGACCGTGATCCGGCCGGCCGCGCCGAGCTTCGCCAGGACGAAGGCGAGCGGATGCAACAGGTAATAAATTCTTCCGCCGCGCTCCGGAAAGGTTGCCATCCACTCGGCGAGACGAGGAAAACGGCCGCGGTCGCGGAGCCGGTAACCGAGGCTGCCGACGATGTTGCGGACGTCTCGCTGGTACACGACGCGGGAAAGCCTCCAGCCCGCCCGCTCCAGGACTTTCTCGACGGTGCGCCGTCCGGGATGCCACAGGTGATTCGGAAGGTGCAGCGCGTACCACGCGTCGCCGAAGGCGCGGAGCTCCCAGGAGTCCGCATTGGGCACGGACAGGACGAGCCATCCTCCGGGCTTCGTCCATTCCCGCAGGCGCCGGAGCGCGCCGATCGGATCGTGCAGATGCTCGAGGACCATCCAGCCGACCACGAGGTCGTACGGCTCGGTGGGCGCCGGCGCGGTCTCGACGGGGCCCGTGTGGACGCGGTACCCGAGAGACCGTGCCTGCGCCGCGGCCGCCGCGGAGAACTCGATTCCTTCGACGCGCCATCCCCGCCGCG
Organism: Thermoanaerobaculia bacterium; assembly: GCA_038229875.1. GTDB lineage: Bacteria > Acidobacteriota > Thermoanaerobaculia > UBA5066 > Gp7-AA6 > JALYUA01. The sequence goes on from JBBROA010000148.1 coordinate 2,051, forward strand.
CCATCCAGTCGAGATACGCCCCGGAGGCGCACCCGACTTCCAGCAGACGTCCCGGCGGCAGGTCGGGGACCTCCTGCGCTCTCGAACGGGTGAGGCTCTGCACCGCGGTCGAGATCGCGCGGCGCCACGGAGACCGCAACGGGAGAGCCCCGGGAACGCTAACCCGTGTCCCTTCGTAGGGACCGTACTCGTCCGGATAGTAGAAGCCGATCGACCCCGAGGTGGGCCGCGGATCGGTCCGCAGCAGCCCGCAGCTCCGGCACCGCACCACGGAGAACTCTCCGGGCAGGCCCTGGAGCCGGTCCCGTCCGACGAGCACCGGCTCGTCGTCGCGCGCGCACCCGAGCGGGCAGTCCGCGCGCTCGAGCTCGACTTCGGCGGGCGCGCTCATTCTCTGCGCGCCGTCAGCGGCCGGTCCGACCACTCGGTTGCGTGTGGAGCCGTCATGCGGCCGCCTCGAGGCGCAGGCGAAGCGCCCGGTCGAGCAGCAAGAGCTGGACGACGAGGTTCACGGCGAAATAGACGCTCGTCGCGACCGCGACGCCCATCAGGCCAAAGGAGAAGAACGCCGCGATCTTCGCCGGGACGTAGAGGGAAAAGGTGATGATTCCCACGCGCGTCGGCGTCTTCGTGTCGCCGCAGGAGTAGAAGGCGGCGGAGGTCAGCTGTCCCATCGTTCCCGCGACGAGTATGCCTCCGAGCCCGACCATGACCCACCAGAGATCGATGACGTTCCCGGCGCTCACCCCCCCGTGACCGATGAGAAGGCGCAGGACCGGCCGACCCACGGCGAGGAACACCGCGTACCCGGCGCCCGTGACGGCGCCGGCCCACAGGAGACGCTCCCGCAGACCGCTGCGAAACTCCAGCCACGCCCCTGCCTTGGCCCGAGCGGCGAGCAGGGGCACCATCGGGCTCGCGATCGCGCGATTGGCGATCTGCCCCGCCGCGCCCCAGATCTGACGCCCGATGTAGAGGATCGAGAGACCGCCCGCGGGCGCCATCGAGGCGAGATATCGGTCCACGAGCGGGTCCGCCTTGTAGTAACTGGTCCCGACCAGGAGCGGGCGGAGCCTCTGCCATGTCAGCGCGAGCTCGGGCGAGCGCCAGTCGGGCCGCCGCCACGCCCCGAGTCCCGGGAGGAGCATCGCGGCGACCAGGGCGGTGCGCGCGACGTTCGCCCACGCGGCAGCGGAGATGCCATACCGCGGCAGCGCCACGACGAGCAGCGCGAACGCGACCACGCCGGCGAACACGGGCGCGAGCTCCGCCCAGAGAAACCGGCTCCGGGCGTGGTACGCGTACCAGAGAACGGAGAGGAGCGCCGTCGAGACCATTCCGAGGAGCTGAATACGAGTCAGAGACACCGTCAACGTGACTGCCTCGGGCGAGAACCCGGGCAGCATCGCGCGGATCCACCATGGCGCCGAGATCGCGAGCAGGACCGCGAGGGCGGAGAAGAGCGCTCCGATTCCCATGAAGAGCGCCCACGTCGTTCTGCGAAACCTCTCCGGCTCCTCGCTCGCGAGCAGGGGAACGAGGACGTGCATCAGTGACCCGCTCACGATCTCGAGGACGAGCTGCGGAACGGCCATCCCGGCGAACAAAGCGTCCGTCGGGACGCCGACGCCGAGTCGTGTGACGACATACCACTGGCTGGCCAGCCCGATCACCAGGTTGGCGGCCGCAAGGGCGCCGAGAGAGAGATTCAGCCTCACGGGGAGCCACCCGTGGCGCCGCTGCGCCACGCGCTCAAAACCACGATCGTGGAAGGACTTCCGAGCGTTTCAATCCCGGCAAGCTGTCAGAAAGGCCGCCAAACGTCAACGCATCCGTTTGGCGAATTCCGTTGCGCCTTTGCCGGACGGGGGGTAGTCTTCTACCCACCAAACAAGCTCTCGGGTCCAGACAACCTTGATGCGTTCGAACGTTCCTGGGGATTTCGTGCCTGCGAAATCGCAGGGAGCGCTCGGCGGGAAGGAGGACGGTCTTACTAGGCTTTACCCGCCTTCGACAAACCGGGGCTTCGAATCATCCGCTCGGTCCCATCACTGCGTTCTCTTCTGAGAAGGAGACTCTTCGATGAACCTCAGGAAACTCGGAGTTTTTGCCCTCGCCCTGTTCGCCATCTCGACCGTCGGCTTCGCCTTGAGCGCTCCTCCTCCGCTGACCAACTGGACCGCGCCGCCCACCTATACGCCGGCGGGCCGGCACCTCCTTTCGGGCGAGCTCGGGTCAGGCCCGTTCCCGTTTTTCGCGATCACTCCGTGCCGGCAGTACATCTCGCTCGGCACTCCGCTCTCGAGCGGTGTCGACCGGACCATCACCCTGACGGGCACTCCCTGCGGGATCCCCTCGACGACCCTCGCCGTCTCGGCGAACATCACGATCTTCAACATCTCGGGCGCCGGCGGCAACGGCGTCGTCAAGCTCGGCACGTCGGCCAACCCGCCGACCAGCTGGATCAACTATCCGCCGACGGAAACGCAGCGCGCCAACGCGGGCGCCGTGACGCTGAACCCGTCCGGACAGATCGTCGTCCAGATCGCGCAGGGCGGCGGGACGGCGGACCTCATCGTCGACGTGAACGGCTATTACTACAACGGCAACTTCAGCATGATGCCGACCGGCGACTACTTCAGCATCTGGGGCAATTACTCGTCGGGTCAGGTTCTGTTCGGCCGGAACGACGCCACGACGGGGTCGAGCACTTTCGGAGTCCGAGGGTGGACGTATTCGACCGGCGCCGGCTCGGCCGGCGTCTCGGGCGAGTTTCAGGCGTCTTCCGGGAACGACACCGCCGGCGTGCGCGGGCGCGACGGGGTCGGGCCCGCGGCCCCCCGGGGCCTGATCGGCAGCGCCGGCGTCCGAGGTGAGGGAAGGAACGGGGTCATCGGAGTCGTCACGACCAGTACTGCGGAGATCGGCGCGGTCGTCGGTCTCGGGCTGGGAACTGGAAACACCATCAACACCTTCGGCATCCTCGGGTATACGACCTTCGGCGTTTACGCAATTGGCAATCTCGGCGCGTCCGGAACGAAATCGTTCATCGAGCCGCATCCCACCGATGCGCGCAAGGTGATCGACTACGTCTCGCTCGAAGGGCCCGAGGCGGGAACGTATTTCCGGGGTTCCGGCCGAACTGTGAATGGCTTCGCCACGATCAACGTTCCTGAAGACTTCCGTATCGTCACGGACGACGAGGGACTGACCGTCCAGGTCACCCCCGTCGGCGCCTCCGCGTCGATGTACATCGTGAGCGAGGACCTGAACTCGATCGTCGTCCGCTCGAGCCACGACGTCAAGTTCCACTACCTGGTCAACGGCGTCCGACGCGCATACAAGAATCATCAGGCCATCGTCGATGGCGACGAGTACATGCCGATGTCACCGACCTTCCGCATGCCGGACACGTTCTCCGCCGAAGCGAAGCGGCGGCTCATCGCAAATGGAACGTACAACGAAGACGGGACCGTCAACATGGGAACCGCCGAAAAGGTCGGCTGGACGAAGACGTGGGCCGTCAAGGAAGAGGCCCGCGCGAAGGCGATCGAGGCGCGCCGCGCAGAGGAAGCCCAAGTTCCGAAGCACTGAGTTTCGGATCTCGTAATCTCGGGGCCGCGGGGCAATCCCGCGGCCCTTTTTTGGGCTCGTGTTCGTTTCAGCTTCTCGATTCCTTTTTGCGCCGCCTCCGGCTGAGGATTGTTCTTCTCCAACCCTGCATTCCCTCTTTTGCGATCCTCAAGGGCGGGCGGTCCTGGTATTCAGACCGGCGAGACGTCTGAAGACCCGCAGCGCTCGGCGGAAAGGAGGAGAGCCGCACTCGGTTGGAGCCGCGTTCCCACGAGGCCGATGGACCCGTCGAGGCCCTTCAGACGTGCGTCAGCGAAGCGCAGAAGGCGAGTCTCGTCTCGAACGGCAACCTATAAGCGCCGGCACCGTGAACCTGGAGACGGCCAAGGCGCTCCACTGGGACGCCGCCTGGGAAGCGGACAAGAGGGACGCTCCCCCGGCGAACGCCGTTCCGAGCCCCGCGCGGCAGCAGTAAGTCTCGAGGGGCTTTTCCCGGGCCGCAGAACCTCCGCGGCTTTTTTTATCGGCCGTCTCATTGAAAATACCCGCTGACGTCGACCACGACGTCGACTGCAACGGCGCCGGCTCCGCAGTAGAGGGTCAACCCTCCCCCGGCGCCGAGCGGGATGATCGCGTTGTTCGCCCGGGTCACGTCCGCACGAAAATTGATTGTGCTCGCGACCGGTTGCAGGAAGCCGTCGGCAAACGCCGTGAGATATCCGCCCGCCGGCGGAGAGACCACAGCAAGGTTGGCGACGACGGCCCGGGCCGCCGCCGGAATGCCGCACTGCCCCGCTGCCGTGAACGTGCGCCGCGCCCCTCCCTGGAGGGACGGGCCGCCGGACGGCGCGGGCGCGCCGCGCGTATCGAGAAGCCGGCAGGGCGTCACCGAATAAAACGCCCTCGGAGCCGGGACGACCGTCTCGAACGCCCCGACGTCGAACGCGGCTCCGCCCGGCCGGAGATTCCCCTCGAGATCGGTCGGGACTTCGGCGCGGGTCTCGCCGCGGTCGATCGCGGGCGACGCCGCGGCGAGGTGGTAGTCGGCCACGCCCGGATTGCGAAAGAGGGCGGGAATCGACGCGGAGAGGGAATGCGGTTCGTGCCCGGAGCCCTGCCAGGCGGGAAGAAGAATGCGGGTCGATCCGTCGTCGGGCGAGACCGCGTCCTGCACGTTGTCGTCGCTGTCGGTCCTCGCGACGTCGTTCGCGTCTCCGTAGACGATCCCCCCGCGCGCCGGGTTGCGATTGACGAGAATGTTGTTGCGAATGACGTTCGCGCCGGCGGACTGCTTGACGAGGATCGCCCAGCGGCCGTCCGACGCCATGTCGATGGTGTTGTTCGCGATCAGCATGCCGCTCGGACCCGCCGCCCCGTCGATCATGAAGTTCGCGATCCCGGACGCGTGATTTCCGTAGAGAAGGTTGTTCCGCACGATCGAGCTCTGCACCCCGTCCAGATTGATCGCCGCCCCTCCGCCCGTCCCGTTGTTCCAGATCACGTTGTTCTCGAGCAACGCCCCGGTGATGATCCCGTCGCCGCCCTGCGAGGCGTCCGCGTTCAATTGAATCCCGCCGCCGCGGTTGTCGTGGCTCCGGTTGCCGCGGAGGACGGGCCGGTCGCCGCTGTTGGACACGTAGATGCCGTGCTGGGTCACGCTGCCGTAGCATTCGTTGCTTTCGAGGAGCAGGTCGTCGCAGAAGTCCGTGAAGATGCCCCACGTCGCGTTGTCTCCGTACACGCCGTTCCTGACCGTGACGTGGTCGGCCTGGTCGATGCGCAGGGCGGCCCGGTTCGCGTGGAACGCGCGAAGCCCATCGAGAACGATGTAAGAGGAGAAGAGAACGTGCATCGTGTCGCGGTTGTCGGACCGGTCCGTGGTCGCCGAGACCACGGCCGCCTGGCCCAGGGCGCGGATGGTGAAAGGCGCCGAGGGCGTTCCCGGCATGCCGTCGAGATCGAAGCCCAGGTAGGCGCCGTCTAAGACGAGCACCGTGTCGCCCGGCGCGGAGATCGCGATGGCCCTGCGGATCTCGCGCAGCGGAGAGGCGAGCGTCCCCGGATTGGAGTCGCTCCCCGCCGGTCCGACGTACAGAACGCGGGGCGCCCCCGCCGCGATCACCCCGGGAAGGAGCAGGACCGCCGCGGCCGCAAGCCGCCGGAGACCCCGAAGGGGCGGTCTCCGGGCGACGAGACTCACTGGAAGTAGCCATTCACGTCGAGGACCAGGTCGGCCGTGCCGGACGACGCGCCGCAGTGGACGCGCACGGCGCCCGACGGGGAAAGCGACAGAAGGACGTCCCCGGCGCGGGTCTGACCGGCCGAGAAATTCACGGAGCTGGTCGGGGGAAGCGCGGTCCCGTCCGGATAGAGCGCGAAGAAGCCCGCGCTCCCGGCATTCGTCACGGCCACATTCGCGGTGATCGAGCGCGCCGTGGACGGTATTCCGCACTGGCCGGCGACGGGCAAAGCGCGCTCTCCGCCCGCGGGAAGCGACGGCCCTCCGAGCGGGCCCGGAGCGCTGCGGGTGTCGATCAGCCGGCACGGCGTCACCGTGAAAAATTTCGCTCCGGGCGGAACGATCCGATAGATGCGCCCCGAGTTGATCGCGGCGTAGTAGATGTACCCGTCCGGCCCCGTCCCGAAGCTCACCGGGCCTTCGGCGCTCGAAGCGAAGTCCTGGAGCGTCCCCACGACCGTGTCGGTGGCGTCGAACTCCAGAAAGCGGATCCAGTTCCCGACGTAGTCGCCGAAGAGGTAGCGGCCCCTCAAGAAAGACGGGTAGACGGAACCGGTCACGAACACGCCGCCGATGATGCTTCCTCCGACCGTGCGGCCGTAATCGAAAACCGGCGGGATGCACCCCGTGCACGTTCCGACGGTCCCCTCGGCGGCCGGCCAGCCGTAATTACCGCCCGCGGTGACGACGTCGATCTCTTCGCGCGTGCTCTGTCCCACGTCGGCTACGTAAAGAGACCCGTTCGCCGGCCGGAACGTAAAGCGGAACGGGTTCCGGAATCCCCAGGCCCAGATCCGCGGGTCCTTCGACGAGTCGCCGAGGAAAGGATTGCCGGCGGCGGCCGTGCCGTCCAGTTCCACGCGA
>JBBROA010000149.1:0-8674 GCA_038229875.1 Thermoanaerobaculia bacterium
GAAGAACCCGCAGCAGCTTGGCCTGGAGCGCGAGCGGCATGTCTCCCACTTCGTCCAGGAACAACGTACCGCCGTTTGCGGCCTCGAAGCGGCCGGCGCGCGCCTCGACACCCGTCGCCACTCCCCGCTCGATCCCGAAGAGCTCCGACTCGAGCAGGCTCTCCGGCAGCGCTGCGCAGTTGATGGCTGAAAAGAGTTTCTCCCCCCGATCGCTGCGGGCGTGGATCATCCGCGCGACCAGCTCCTTACCGGTCCCGCTCTCCCCGGTGATCAGGACCGAGGTCCGCGAGGGAGCCACCCGGCCCACGAGGTCGAGCACGCGCCGCGCGGCGGGCGAGTCGCCCACGAAGAGCCGCCCCGCGGCGGAACGGCCGGTCTCATCGAGCAGCCGGCGGTTCTCTTCCTCGAGGCGTTCGCGGTCGCGCGTCAGCCTTTCGAGATGCCGCCGGTTCTCGATGGCCATCCCGGAAAGGCCGGCGAGCGAAACCAGAAAGCGGGCGTCGTCTTCGTCGAATCCGGCCTTCCCGCCCCGCCGGAGCTCTTTGTCCGCCAGCACGAGCACGCCGACGGTACGGCCGCCCGCGCGAATGGGGACCCCGACCGCCGCCGAGACCAGGCTCCGCAGGAGCCGGAAGGCGTCGCGCCGCAGGGCGCCCTCAGAACGCAGCACCTCCGCGACGAACTCGTCTTCCGCCAGGATGGCTTCGGTCGGACGCCGCGGAAATCCGACGCGGGCTTCCGCGCGCCGCGCGCCCCCCTCTCCGAAGGTAGCCAGATAGCCGCGGGAGGCGTCGAGAACGCCGACGGCGCGTCCGAGAACGTCTTCGACGAGCGCCTCCTCGTCAGGGAGAGAGCCGAGCGACAGCCCGGCGTCGTACAGGGTCTCGAGGAGGAGAAGCTTGTGATGAGTCTCGAACTCCGCCGAACGTTCGGTCACCTGGAAGCGGCTTGCACCTTCTCGCGATGCATCTGCGCCACCGCCACTTCCGACGTGCGGCTCGGAGCCCAGCTGGGATTCCATTTGTGGTTCTCCGCGAGAAGCTTGTCCGCGCCATCGAGATCTCCCCGTCGCGCGAGGACCTCGGCCAGCAGGGCGCGCCCCTCGTATACCCACCGCCTAGATTCGAAATCCGACCACCGATTGGGGGGATTCGCCAGTTCCTGCAGAAGCGGAAGAGCCTCGTCGACCTTTCCGGCCTTCATCCGGTAGCGGGCGAGCATGAAGTTCCAGGTCGACCAGTATGGCTTGCGGGTCGTGCCCTTCAACTGTTTCAGGGCAAACGCTTCCCATTTCGGGCGCACCGCGAGAAGCCCCTTCTCGGCGTCCTCGAGCCGGCCTTCCTCGCCGGCCAGGACCGCCGTCGTGAGCGCCCGGCCGATCTCGAACTGCTCGTCGAAAGACTTGTCGTGGGTAATCCCCGCCATCCTCTGGAAAACCTGCTTCGCGAGCGGCACGTTTCCAGCGACAATTGCGACCCGGAAGGCGCGCATGAGCGGGTCGATGCGTCCCGTCTCGTATGCCGCCTCCTGGGAAGCGCGCATGTAGTTTTCGACCGCCGCGGCGACGTCGCCCTTGCCCTCGTAGGCGACCCCGAGGTGGTTGAAGGACTCGAAGAAATCGGGCTTCAGCGCCAGCGCCTTTCGGCAGTTGGCGATCGCCTCGTCGTAGCGCCCGCTGTAGGCCTGGATCTCTCCGAGACTGTCGTAGGGATTCGCCTGGTCGGGGGCCATGAACTGGTACTTCTTGATGTTCTCCATCGCGCGGTCGTAGTCGCCGCGATACCCGTAGTAGTAGCCGATCTGGTTGTAAGCGTCCGCGTTGTTTGGCTCGACCGCCAGGAGCTCTCCGAAGATCCGGAATGCCTGATCCGGGTCCCCGGTGTCGATCTGGTTGCGGGCGAGCACCATGGCCGCGCGGATGTCGTTCGGGTACTTTTCGTGGATCTTCTTTGCGGTCTCGACGTACCGCTTCTGGTCCATGTCGACCATCGCCTGCTGCAGGTCGACGTGAAGCCGCTCGTGCTCGGTCAGGCGGTCGCGCTCCCGGCTGGCCCGCCGGGTCAGGGCGATCTGCTGCTCCTTGTCCGAGTTGCGCGCGAGGCCGATCATGGCCATCGCGAACTGGGGGTCGAGCTGGAGCGCCCGGGCAAAGTCGAGGCGCGCTTCCTTGAAGTAGAAGCGGCGCTCGTTCTCGAGCCCCTGGCGAAAGGCCTGGAGGGCCTCCCCGGACGACGTCGTGGCGCCCCGTGTGTTCTTCGTGTAAACGACCGCGACGGCCACCCCTGCCGCCAGGAGCAGCAGAACGACCGCGACCGCTTTGCCGGCGCGTCCAAACCTCATAGTCAACTCCTGATACGTCCGGCGTTACCGGGGGTTTCAGTCACTCGACCCTCAGGAACAGAAAGGTCATGTCGTCGTATTGCTCCGCCCCGGACACATGTCCGCGAATGTCGGAAAGGATGCCCTGGGCGATGTCCTCCAGAGAGGCTCCGGAGCGCACCGCGAGCGAAGCCATGAGGCGATCCTCCCCGAACGGATCCATCTCCGGGTTCATGGCCTCGGAAAACCCGTCGGTGTAAAAGAAGATCAGGTCTCCGCGGCGCAGGAACATCTCCATGGTGTCGTAAGGGACTTCGCGGAACGCGCCGAGCGGGAGCCGGTTCTCCGGGGGCTCCAGGAACGTCGGCGCCCCGTCGCCCGCCCGGATCAGGATCGGCAGGGGCTGCCCTCCGATCGAGTAGCGCAGGCTCATCGACTCCGGGTCGAGAAGGAAGTAGCCGAGCGACACGAACATCCGCCGCTTGATCGAGTAGATGCGCCGGTTCGATTCCTGAAAGAGAAGCCCGGGGTCGCGGGTGGTCAGCGCGCGCGAGTAGACGATCTCCTTGGCGGCGACCATCAGCAGCGAGGCCGGAACGGACTTCCCGGACACGTCGCCGATCACGATCCCGAGCCTGGGGTCGTCATCGAACGGGATGAAGTCGTAGAAGTCGCCGCCGACCACTTTCGCCGGCAGGCTGCCGCCGAAGAAAGAGAAGCCGGGAATTTCCGGAAGCGAGCGCGGGAGCAGGCTCGTCTGGATGTCGCGGGCGATCTCGAGATCGCGCCGCAGCTCCGCCTGCCGGGTCATCTCGTCGTGAAGGAGCGCCGTCTCGATCGCGAGCGCTGACTGGTTCGCGAGGGTCGACAGGAGCGCCTCGTCGTCCCGGTCGAAGCGCTCGCCGGACAGCTTTTCCTTGAGCGCGAGGATCCCCATGAGCCGGTCGCGGTAGGCGAGGGGGACGACGAGCCGGAACCCCTCCTCGAGCAGGCGCGTGCGGAAGTTCTCGCTCTCCGGGTCGGCGAAGTACACGGAGAGGTCCTCGACCCGGACGGGCTTACCCTCCTGCCTCAGGATGCGCCGGACGACCGCATGGGGAGGGACACGGTCCTCGCGACGCCCGCGGCGCTCGAGCCAGCCGTCGCGCTCGCGCAGCCAGATCGACGCCTTCTCGAGCCGCATCGTCCCGGCAATGCTCGCCGTCAGGTAATCCGCGATCTTCCCGAGGTCGAGCTCTCCGGTGATCGCCTCGCTCATTTCGAGAAGCGCCGTCTGGTAGTCGAACTTGTCGCGGAAGAACAGCTTGTCGAGCGGTGTCTGAAGGCGCCGCCTCAGGAACTCGAAGAGCGGCAGCACCACGAGAAAGAACCCGAAGTTGAAAAGCGCGGACGAGCCCGGGCGCGACCGGGCGAAGAGGGCATTGGCGCCCGCGATCGCGATCGCGTAGAACCCGAACAGGATCGCGGTCGTGATCGCGTACAGAAACGTCCGGCGCACGACGAACCGGATGTTCAGCATCTGGAACCGGACGATCGCGTAGGCGAACGTCAGCGGGATCAGGATCATCGGGATGATCCCGTAGAACACGTATTCGTCCGTGTTGAACGCCGAGGGCAGGATGATCCCGAGGAAGAGATAGGGAACCGTCCCGAGGATCGTTCCGACGAACACGTGGAACGCCTGCCGCCGCTCGCGGGCGTCCGGCAGGGTGAACGCGGAATGCGCGAGCGACGCAAGGCCGAGGATCAGGTAATCGCCGAGCAGCGCCCAGGAGGAGAGCGGCGCGCCGGACAGGATCGACACGCGCTGTCCGCGCACCTGGCGCAGCACGTCATACAGGAAGACCATCGGGGGCACCGCGTAGAGGAGATACAGAAGCGACGGGCTCGCGGAGAGAAACTCCTGGAGCCGACTCTTCCACCGCGGCGGCTCCTCCCCCGTCACCTCGTCGCGGTGCGCGAACCGGAACTCCTTGGGCCGCGGAAAAATCAGGAAGAAGTGGAGGAAGACCGCGGGCAGAAGAAAGAGGCTGACGGTGCCCGTGTTCTGCACGAAGACGTCGATCCACCAGTAGGAAGCGGGTCGCAGCCGGCAGACGAAGAACAGGAGGAACAGCACGCACAGCAGGAAGAAGATCCGCGCGGAGCGGTCTTCCGGCTGCTTCTGGAAGACGAAGAGGCCGATGAAGAAAAACAGGAAGCCGATGACCGCCGCGTACAGGTAGGTCTTCCCGCCGAGGCGCTCCGAGGAGAGCTGGACCGGAACCTTGCGGACCTCCCCCGCCGGTTCGCCCACGCGGCCCGTCTGAGGACAGGGTCCCCGGCGCACCAGGTACGGGATCGTGTCCCCGACCTTGTGTTTTCGGAGCTCGGTCGAAGCGTCCGAGATGGAGTTGACGAGGTGAGTGCCGATCCCGAGAACGCAATCCCCCGCGGGGATCCCGGCGAGGGCCGCGGGTCCTTTCGGCGTGGTGGCGCGCACCTCGATCCCGGTGCGGCTGTAGGGCATGGGAACGATACCGTCGTAAGGGCGCGACGAGAACATGTCCGCGATCGAGGCGACCGCGATCGCCAGCCCCAGGAAACCGACGACGTAGAACCACCCACGCAGGGAAGCGCCCCCGCCCGGGATGTCCTTCGGCCTCGAGGGCCCTCTTACCTCTTCCATGTCTGTTGCTTACGCCGGGGAACGTGCATGTTAGCCGGAAAAGTCCAGGCCTGACGCAGAGCGCAGCGCGCCTCTCACCGGCGCCTCCATTCGGCAAGCGGGCAACCTGATAACTTCCTCGCCATGCCCTTCGTCACGTTCGAGGGAGTGGAAGGCTCCGGAAAATCGACGCAGCTCGCGCTCGCGGCAGCGAGATTTCGCACGCTCGGCCGGGACGTGCTCGAGACGCGCGAGCCGGGAGGCACGCGGATCGGACATCAGATCCGCGAAATCCTGATGGCGGTGTCGCACGCCCATCTCGACCCGGCCGCCGAGTGGCTGCTGCTCGAGGCGGACCGGCGTCAGCATGTCGTCGAGACAATTCGACCCGAATTGCAGCGGGGGACGCTGGTGCTCTGCGACCGCTACTCGGATTCGACGGCGGCATACCAGGCGGCGGGGCGGGGCCTCGATCCCGCGGCGGTCGAGTTCGTCGACGCGATCGCCCGCGACGGGTTACGGCCGGACCTGACGCTCGTTTACGACATGGCGCCCGGAGAGGGGCTCGCGCGCGCGCGCTCCCGCGACGGCGGCACCGGACGATTCGAGGCCGCGGACGCGGAGTTCCACGAGCGCGTCCGGCTCGCGTTCCTGGACATCGCGCGACGCGATCCCGGCCGCGTCCGGATCGTCCCGGCCTCCGGCCCCGAGGACCAGGTGTTCGCGTCGACATGGGCGGTGCTCTCGGCGGCGTTCCCCGCATGACATCCCCTGCCGTGCTCGAGCGGCTCGTAAACGGCCCCCCGGGAGCGTTTCCCGGCGCCCTCCTCCTGACCGGGCCGTCGGAGGCACGTCTCGAAGCCGAGGCGCGCCGGCTCGGCGCCGCGCTCCTCTGCCGCGCGTCGCACGGCGCGGACGCGTGCGACTCGTGCCGGCGCGCGCTCGCCGGCACACATCCCGACCTTTTCGTGGCGGAAGCGGAAGGCGTTCAGATCAAGGTGGACCGGGTGCGGCAGGCGATCGAGTTCGCGGCTGGCCGGCCTTACGAGGGATCGCGCCGGGTCGCGCTCGTCCTCGGCGCCGAGCGCCTGGGCGTCGAGGGGGGTAACGCGCTCTTGAAGTCACTCGAGGAGCCCGGAGCGCACCTGCACTGGATCCTGACCGCGGCGCGGCCCGAGTCGTTGCTCTCGACGATCCGGTCGCGCTGCGTGATCTGCGTCGTTCCCGCGTTGACACGCGCGGAAAAGATCGCCCTGTGGAGATCGCGAGGGTTCTCGGATGACGAGTCGGCGGACCTGGCGCTCTTCGCGCCGGAGTCCGACGAGGAGGCCGCGGCGCACCTCGCCGAATACCGGGAGTTCCGCGACCGGGCTCTGCTCGCGCTCGAGGCCGGGCTCGCCGGAAACAGCCCGGCGCCGCTTCTGATGCTCGCCGAGGACCTGGCCCGCGCCGACCCTCGGTACCCCGCACTCGTGGCGGAGCTACTCGCGGACGCGGCCGTCGCCGGCGCCGCCTCCGCCGAGCACATCCGGCACCGCTCTGCCGCGCGGGCGGTCGGAGAGATTGCGAAGCGCCGCTCCGTCGAGGCGCTGTCGAAGGCGGCCGTCTGTGCGGCCGACGCCCCGCCCGACAGCCGGCGGGGCAACCGCCGGCTGCACTTCGAAGCGCTCTTCCTCGAGCTCCTGTTCTCAGAGACGTCTCCGGCGTCCTGAAAAAGAAAACGGGCAGCGCGGAGCTGCCCGTTTTCAGATGCCGGCCGAAGCCGGGCCGTTCAGCGAGTGAGAGACATGTCCACGTTCTCGGTCCGCCCGTTGCTCACGGAGACATTCGCGCTCCGGTCTTTATACCCGGGCCGCGAGATCGTGACGGTGTGCTTGCCGGGAGAAACCACAATGCCGGCGTCCATCGAAGCGAGCTCGTCGGCAGAGCCCACGAACCGGTCGTCGAGATAGACGGCCGCGTCGGCGGGCTGGGCTTTGATCTTCAACCGGCTGCGGTCGCCGGCCACCGGCCGCGCCGAAACAGTCGCGTCCGGTTGCGACGCGGACGCGTTGTCGCGCTGACGCGGCACGGAAGCATTGTCGCGCCACGTCTCGGCCTGCGGAGCGGGCGCACGAGCAGGAGCCGGGGTAGCCTGGTCGCGATCCATCTCCTGTTCCGAGCCACCCTCGGCGTACACAGGGGCGTCTTCGTCCTCGTCCTCGACGCTCACCTGGTTGCGGCCGTAGTCTTCCACAGCAGGATTGCTGTCGCGCCGGTAGCGCATGTTGTCGCGATCACGGTCCCGGTCCCGATTCCGATCCCGTCGTTTGCCGAAGTAGCGCTGGACGTTGCCTTCGATTTTCGGCGGGTCGGCCTGCGAACGCATCCCGTTGCCGCCGCGCGGAAGCTTGTTGTCGACCTTCAGCTCCTGGCCCGGCCGGGCGTCGACGTCGAGCGACAGGGGCTCATAGCCGCTCAGGCGGAATTCGAGCCGGTAGTGGCCGGGACGCAGGTAGAGCTTGTCCGGCCATCCGTCGAAGTCGTCGGCGGTGCCGATGTACTTGCCATCCAGGTAAACCCGGGCTTCTTCCGGCGACACGTCGGTCTTGACCGCGCCCCAGTTGGAGTCCGAGCCGTATCCCCCGCCGTAGCCGTAGCCGTAGCCGGCCGGACGACCGTAACCGTAATAACCTGAATAACCGGGGTAGCCGTACCAGCCCCCCCAGTACGGATTGAAGAAGCCTCCGCCATAAATGATCACGCGACCGCCGCCGCGGCCGCCGTGAAATCCTCCGCCGCCGTGGATGTTTCCACGCGGCGCGGCCAGAGCAGATGCGGCCGGCAGCGCCAGAACCAGAAGGGCCGCGATCCCGAACAACTTGCTTTTCATATTCAACACTCCCATGCCCGGAAACAAAGCAAGGCAGGGGCCACTTCCGCCGGGAGGAGGGGGCCCGGCAAGTGTCGTGATCCCAGGGGGTTACTTCAGGCCCTCTCGCGACCCTTCCGGGAGGCTTGACCTCTCCTCAGGTCACTCTTGTGCCGGAAAGAGACACCGGCGAGGACGCCCGGGGCGTGGATCCCTCGGAAAGCGAGCGCGAGAGGCTGCGGAGGTAATCGTCCCGGAGGATCCGGTCGACGGCCTTCCGGGCGCCGGGCGCGTCCCATCGTTCGGAAAGCTCCGCCCACCGCGCCAGAACCCCGCGGGTCAGAGCAGATCCCTCGTGAAACCGGAGCGCCTGGGGGACCGCCAGGAAGTCGCCGAGCTCCGGGTGCTTCCCGTAAAAAATCGCGGCAGATTCGCCGGCCTTCTGCTGCCGGCGGCGGAACGACCTGAAGGTCATGTGGTGGTGGTGCCTTGCGATCGCGCGCGGCCGGTAGACGATCTTCATCCCGCGGCGTACGAGGCGGTACGCGATCTCGATGTCCTCCCACGCGGCGTGCGGAAACGAAGTGTCGAAGAGGCCCTCCTCGAGCAGCAGTTCGCGCGGCAGCGAGATATTCGATGTGTAGAAGAAGTTGAAAGGCACCGATTCCGGATTCGAGATCAGCGCGTATCCGAACTGCAGCCCGTTCTCGTTGATGTGATGAAGAAACGGGGAGACGGGCTGACCCTTCGGCCACGTCGTGTAGCCCAGCGCCGCCGCGGGATGGGCGCGCGTCTCCGCCTGCGCCGCCGCGAGGACCGACAGGAGCTCGGGTTCGGGAACCGTATCGTCGCCGAGA
>JBBROA010000150.1:0-8654 GCA_038229875.1 Thermoanaerobaculia bacterium
CGACCGCCGGCCTGCTCCCTCCGTTCGCTGCGGCTCCCGCATCGAGAGGCTCCTCCTTCCCTTCGGTCAGGAGACTCCTCTCGATGCGAGCTTGGTCACCAGCTCGACGGAAGCGCAGCTCCGCTCCCTCTCCCGGCGGGAGAGGGTCGGGTGAGGGGCACAGAGAGGCGCAACCGCGAAGGCATTCCGGGAGTTCGTTTGAGGCCGGCATAGAGTGGAAAACGATGACGGCTTTTCCCGACATGACCGGCAAGACGGTCCTCGTCACCGGCGCGACCTCCGGGATCGGTCTCGAGACGGCCCGCGCGCTGGCTCGCATGGGAGCGTTCGTCCTGGTGGGCGCGCGGGATCCGGCGCGCGGCCAGGCGGTGGTCGACGAGATCCGGGCGTGCGGCGGCCAGGCGGAGCTCGCGACCGTCGACCTCGCCTCTTTCACTTCTATCCGCACGGTGGCTGCGCGCCTTCTCCCGGCGCACCCGAAGGTGGACGTTCTCGTCAACAACGCCGGGATGGCGTCCCGGAAGCGGGAGCTCTCTCCCGACGGGCACGAGCTCACCTGGGCCACGAATTTTCTCGGCCCGTTCCTTCTGACGCGGCTCCTGCTTCCCGCGCTTCGGATGACCCCGGCGGCTCGGGTGGTCAACGTCAGCTCGGTCGGCCACAAGTCGGGACGGCTCGACTGGAACAACCTCGAGCTCGAGCGCGGCTTCGCGACGTTTCGCGCCTACGCGAACTCGAAGCTGGCGCTGAATCTCTTCACCCGCGAGCTGGCGCGGCGAGAGCCGTGGCTTTCCGTCAATGCGGTGCACCCGGGAGCGATCGCGACGAACATCTGGCGCGCTGCTCCGGCTGCCGCGAGGTGGGTCCTCGAACGGGTTCTGCCGTCGGCGGAAGCCGGCGCGCGCCCCGTCGTAGGTCTCGCCTCCGCGCCGGAGCTCGCCCGGGTCAGCGGCCGTTACTTCGACAAGATGCGGGAAGCGACGCCCTCCGCCGCCGCGCAGGACGACGCCGCGGCCGGCAGGCTCTGGGACATTGCGGAGAGGGAGACGGGTGCGGGGACGGGTTGAGGGTTGACGGTTGAGAGTTGCGATTTGAAAGTCGACCGTTTCAGCGTTCAGCCCAGCGGTCCGTCTGACCCCTGACCCCTCACGCCCACCTACGGATTCAAGATCTCGATCAGCTGACGCGCCAGCACGCCCACGTTCACGCTCTCCGTGTTCGCGAGGATGGCGACCGCGAAGCCACGGGCGGGGATCATCGCGAGGTACGTCGAGGTGCCCTGCTGGGAGCCGCTGTGGGTCAGGAGCTTCTCTCCCTTGCGGTCGATGATCGTCCAGCCGAAGTAGGGCGAGTCCTTCCCGTCCGTCGTCTTCATGGGGACCTGCATCTGCGCGAAGGTCTCGGGTTTCAACAGCTTGTTCGTGTGCAGGGCGATCGCAAACCGCCCGAGGTCGACCGCGGTCGAGACGAGGCCGCCCCCCGGAACCTTGTTGCTCGTGTCGGCCAGATCCGAGTTCCGGATCTCGCCGCTCGCCGCTTTGGCGTAACCACGGGCCCGGTTGGGAACGATCGATCCCTCGTCATCGACTCGCGTCCGCTCCATCGCCGCCGGTCCCGTAACGTTCTCGCGGAGGAAGTCCGCGTAGCTTTTTCCGGACGCCCCCTCGACGACGCATCCGAGCACGACGTAGCCGTAGGTCGAATACGTGTACGCCGCCCCCGGCTCGTGCACGAGAGGGTCCGATTTGAACGCCTCGAGGGAGGCGGTCACGCTGTCGTAATGGTGCGTGCTGTTGAAGTTCTCGTCGGCCTTGTAGTGGCGGATCCCGGCCAGGTGGCCGAGAAGCTGCCGGGAAGTGATCCTCTTCCCCTTGTTCGGGAACGCCGGGCATGCGCCCTGGATCGGAGCGTCGAGGTCCAGCCGGCCGCTCTCCGCGAGGCGCATCGCCGCAACCGCGGTGATCGGCTTCGAGATCGAGCCCAGGCGCCAGACGGTGGTCGCCGTGAACGGCACGAAGTTCTCGAGATCCGCGAACCCGTATCCGGCGGACCATCGCACTTCGTTCCCGAGGACGACGGCGACCGAGAGCCCCGTGATCGCCTGTGAGCTGATCGCCGCGGTGATCGCGGACTGGACCCGTTCGGCGGAGTCGCCGAGGGGAGAAGGCGCTGGGGTCTGCGCCCTCGCCATTCCTGCCGCAAGAGCGAGGGTCAGGAGGATGGCGAGCCGATTCCTCGAGGACCTCATGCCGGTTTCTCCTTTTCAATGTTCAATGACTGTCTCGCGCCGACGTTTCCGGCGTGGACGCGCGGCGACGAGGCCGACTGCGGCGGCGGCCAGGAGCGCAGCGCCCTGGGCGGCAACGCCGCGATGGAAGGGTTCCCGGTTCCAGGCGAAGTCGAACGTGTGGCGTCCGGCGGGCATCGCCACCGCGAGGTCGCGAGCGTTCGCGACGAGAACGCGCGCGGGGACGCCGTCCACCCGGGCGCGCCAGGCGGGAAAGTAGGTCCGGGAAAAGATCACGTGTCCCGGGGCTGGGGCATCCATGGTTCCCGAGGCCCGGTCGGGGAAAACGCCCGAGACCGCCAGAGCCACCGGGGCCCCGGGGGCGGCTCCGGCCGGCGCGGCGCCTTCCGGACCCGGCAGAACCACTTCTGTTCCTGGATCGAACGCAGCGGATCGGACGACCTCGAGCGCCGCGGAGAGAGAAGGCCGCCGGAGCGCGCGGGACGCCCACCGAACCTCCTCGAGCGGCGCGTTCGCGGCGTGCAGGAGAAGGTGCCGGCCAGCCACCTCCACTCCGGTAACGGGGTGAAAGAGCGGGAAACTCTCTTCCCTGGCGGTGAGCGCCCAGCGCGCGCCTGCCGCGCGCAGCAACCGGCTTCGTTCCTCCGGAGTCGAGGCGCGCGCGGCTTCCTCCGAAAGGCGATTGAACCAGCCATAGGAGCCGTCGGGATCGCGGTCGAATACGTACGAGACACCGAACGCCTGCCCGGTCGAAGGGAGCAGCTGCTGCACGAGCGCCCGCGCGTAAGGGTCGAAGCGAGGCAATCCGTGCTTCTCCGGGAGCGCCGCATAGTCGGGTGGGGGCAGGTCCGGCGAGACGTAGAGCCTGCCCGCGGGGATGGCGGCGAGGAGGGCGGGCCGGCGGGCGACGTCTTTCGCGCTCGCGGACACGAAGAGCGGAAGTCCCCAGGGGAGCGCCAGCGCCGTGCAGAGGAGGGCGAGGGCGAAGCCGGGCCGCGAGGGCCGCCGCGAGAAAAAGAGGAGGGCCAGGAGCAGGACGGCCGCGGCCCCGAACACCGCGTCTCCCCGCACCGACAGTCGGACCGCCGCGAGCATGTCCTCGCGGGCGAGGCCGCCGGGAAGGAGCGGCGAGATGCGGCCGTCGAGCCATCCGCCCGGCCGAGAGAGCGCGAACGCGGCGGTGTAGACGAGGAGGACGCCTCCGAAGAGCACGGCGGCTCCCCGGCGCGCGCGGGCGGCGCGGAACCGGTCCGCCGCGAACCCTGCGAGAAGAGCGATGCAGAGAGTCGTCAGCAGATAAAACTTGATCGGGTATCGAAGCCGTCGGAGAAATCCGATCGAAAACAGAATCCGGTAGAACGGAAGCGCGAGGCCCAGGCTGAAAAGCCACGTCGTCACCGCGGCCGCGGCGAGCGCGATCGTCCGGCGCTGCCAGAAATCCCGGCGGAGCGCGGCCGCGGCGATCGCGAGCAGCGGGAGGATGCCGAACGTGACGCACCAGATGTAAACGAGGTCCGGCTCGCTCGTCGGGTGGAACCAGCTCATTCCGCTGCCGACCGAGGAAGGATCTCCGCCGAAGCGCGGGAAGAGCCATTCCACCATCCGCAGTGGATGAAAGGGCGCGGCTCCGAACGCCTTCTCGGAGTAGAGGTGCTGCCCGCGATACGTGAGAGCGAAAATCGCCCGCAGTGGGAAGAGAAGCGCCGCGGCGAATCCGATCGCGACGAGGAGGGCGCCGCCGCCGGCAGCGGCGAGGGCGAGGAGGCGGGAGGTCCGGCGGCCGGCGGGAGTCCCCGCTACCTCGGCGAGGGCGAGGCAGCCGGCGAAGATTCCCGTCAGCAGGGAAAGCGCGGGCTCCCCCGCGAGCAACTGGAGCCCGAACGCAATGCCCGTTGCCGCGGCGGCGCGCGCGGTTTCGGCCGCGGAACGGGCCGCGGTCACCGCTAGGACGGCGGCGACGCACCACGGCAGCCAGGAAGCGGACGCGCTCGAATTGAAGAACGCCGAGCCGTACGAAAGCATCATCCCGGAGAACGCGTAGGCGGCGCCGGCGAAGAGGGCGCTTCCGGGAGAGATCCCGAGGCGCGCCGCGAGAAGACGCGCGCCGAGAAAGGCCCAGAAGACGTGCAGGAGGTAGTGGAGGTTGAACGCCGCCGAAGGGGAAGCGAGCTTTTCGAGTAGAACCGTCGGATACAGCAGCACGGCGTTCGGGTTCGCGAGGAGCGGCTCTCCGCCGGACGCCATGTCGTTCACGAATGGAACGCGGCCCGCGTCGAGAGACGCCATCGCGACGCGCCGCCAGGGCCAGTGGGTGATCTGCGCGTCGCGAAAGACGAGGACGCGGGAGCCGAGGATCTCGGGGAGGAGAGGCAGAGCGAAAAGGAGCGCGACCCCCAGGGCCGTCGAGACCGTGCGCCAGCGCGGGGACATTGCGTCGAGTTTACGGGAGATCGGGATTCACTTTCCTCTCACTCTCCGCTGCTCGGGAGAGGGTTGGGGTGAGGGGCAGTCTCTGTCTCCCATGGATCGCCGCACTCTTTCCGCTTTCCGCTTTCCGCTTTCCACGTTTCGCGCGGGACGCGGCTCCGAGCCCGGGGAGAGGCAGAAGGTTGGCGGCTTCATAATGGTTTGATGCGACCCGCCGTCTCGGAGGTCCTCGCGCGCCGCGCGGGGCTCGGCGTCGTCGGGGCGTTTCTCCTGGTGTCGATTTGCTTCACCGGGCAGTTTCCGCCGTTCGCCAATCCCAACGAGGCCTCCCGTTACGCCGCAGTGTTCTCGGCGGTCGAGCTCGGCACGTTCCGCATTGACGACGCGCTGCCGGTCGTGGGGCAGACCGAGGACAAATCGGTTTCCGAAGGACATTTCTATTCGAACAAGGCGCCCGGGCTGGCGCTCGCCGCGACGCCGGTCTACCGGGCTCTACGGGTGCTCTTCCAGCGTCCGACGTCGGCGTTCGCGCCGATCTGGGTCCTGTTGCGGATTCTTGTCGTCACCTCTGTCTGCTGCGTGGCGTTCGAGGGGCTGCGCCGCCGCCTTGCCACTGCCACTGCCACTGCTATCCGGCGCCCGGCGGCGGCGTCGATGGTCGTCGCGGCGCTGGCGTTCGGCACGCCCCTGCTCTTCTACGGCCGGTCGTTTTTCAGCCACGCCTGGACGGCCGCGCTGCTCTTTCTCTCGCTCGAAGCGATCCGCCGCGCCGAGGCGGCGTCGGCTTCGCGCCCGGCGCCGCCGCCCCGGCCGGGAACGTCCGGCGCCCTTCTGTGGGCGGCGGGCTTTCTCGCGGGATGGGCGGCGATCTCGGAGTACCCGGTCGCCCTGCTCGCCGGTCTCCTCCTGGTCCGGGCGGCCGCGCGGGGGCGATGGCACAGCGGAGCTCTATTTGCGGCGGGGCTCGTCCTTCCGCTCGCGGTGCTGATGGTCTACGACACGATCTGTTTCGGCTCTCCGTTCGTGCTGTCGTCCGCGCGCGAGGCGTTTCCGGAGTTCTCGCAGCTCGCGGGGACCGGCCTCTTCGGGTTCCGACTTCCGGACCCGCGCAACGCCGCGGGGCTGCTGTTCCACCCCGCTCGCGGGCTTTTCCTGTTCTCGCCGTTTCTGATCTGGGCGGTGCCCGGGTTCCTCGCCTGGCGGAGGAGCGGCGAAGAGCGCGCCGACCGGATGTTCTGCCTGTGGGGCTCCGTCCTGTTCTTCGTCGCCATGAGCGCCTACCCGAACTGGCACGGGGGCTGGTCCCTCGGAAGCCGCTACCTGATGCCGATCGTGTTCTTCCTCTCTCTGGCGGCCGCCCGGGCGCTCGATTCGCCGAGGTCGCGCTGGCTCTTCGCCGCCGCGGCCGCGTTCTCGATCGGAGTCCATGCCCTGGAGGCGCTGGCCTGGCCCTACTTTCCGCTGACGCTCGCCTGGCCGCCCCGCACCGGCTCTCTCTGGTTCCTGCAGCACGGCTGGCTCGCCCCCGCGCAGCCCGGGATCCCGGCGCTCGTGGCGCTCGCGATGGCCGCCGTCACGGCAGCTGTCGCGCTCGCCGCGGTCGCGTCCGGAACCGAAGCTCCGCGCCGCCGCTCTCTCGCCGCCGTCGCCCTCGGCCTCCTCGTGTTTGCGGCGACGCTCGCGGTCGCCCCTCCTCCGATCGAAGACGGGCGGCACTTCCGGGAGAGCCTCTTCGCACGGAAAGAGCGGGCGGGCCGCTAGGAGTCTCGCTCCCGGCGGCCGCTCGGCTCACGGCAGAATCTCGAACACCTTCCACCGCGAGATCCAGCGGCCTCCGCGCTGGATCGCCGACGCGGAGTGAAACCGCAGCCGGAAGTTTTCCAGAGGCGCAATCGTCTGCGATCCGAGCGGCGCGCCGGCGCCGTCGAAGTCGTAGAGCCGCGACTGGAGCGTTTGAAAGTACGCGGGCGTCGGGAGCGGCTTCCCCGGCGGGCCGTCCAGGAGCGGCGGGCGGCCGAGATAGCCGGCGTAGTCGTTCATGCGCGGGACGAGATCGGTCACGAGAACCCACCGCGCCCTGCGGGACCGGGCGAGCGCGAGGGCGTCGGCCTCGGTCGGCGCGAGGAAGAAGCGGATCGAGTCGAGAAACCCGTAGCCGAAGTTATTTGCAACCACCGGCAGCTCGGCGTTGTACAGCACGAGATGGCCGAGCGACCAGGGCGCGAGCACGGAGGCCACGCGCGTCATGTCGGGAGGAGATCGGGTGTCCAGAAAGCGCGCGTCGTAGGCGGCGATGGGATGCGGCAGCTTCTGGCGCATCCATTCGAGTGTGGCGAAGAGGTCGGAGCCCGGGACCCGGACCGATTTCCACTCCTCGACGAGACCGAAGAACATCGGCTGTGCCAGCAGGAGGGCGACGAGCAGGTAGACCGCATTCTGGCGGACCGGAACTCCTCCGAGCCGCCGTTTCGCCCACCGGGCGAGCTCGACAGCCGCGACGGCCGAGAGAAGCGCGGCGTAATAGACGTTCAGTCGCTGGGCAATCGCGAGGAGAAGCGTGACGGCCGCCCACACCGCGAGTGCGGCGTGCCGACCGGGGCTCTCGCCTCGAACGTAGCGCAACGCCCACGCCACGGCAACGACGGGAGAAAGGAAGAACGCCGCCGAGAGATCCTTCCAGGCGAGCCCCGGCCCGTCGGCAAAGAGAGGTCGCGCCTCGAAGATCCCCTTGAGCCAGTCCCGGGGATAGGACACGTAGCCGGAGGCACCCGACACCTCGTTCGTCGAGCCGAGCACGTATCCGACGCCGCGCGTCAGCCCGAGGACCAGCGCGGGAGCATTCGGGAGAAGCTCGGCCGCCGCCGCTCCGACCACGAGGCCCCTCACGAGAGCGTCTCGGCTGCTCCAGTCCATCTGACGTCGCGCCGCCCGTAAAGCGGTGTCGATCGCGACTGTTCCCCCCGCGAGCGCCGCGAGGAAAAGCGGCTGGAAAAATCCGAAGGAGACGTAGGTCATCGGTGGACGGAAGGGCCCCAGCCACAGTGCGGTCGCAGCGCCGACGAGAACCGCGGGGACTCCGAGCACGAGCAGGACCGGCCGCAGGATGCTCTCCCGAGTCCGCGCCGCCTCGAGGGCGAGAGCGAAGGCGAAGATCGCGCCCCAGTAGATTGCGCCCTGCCAGGCGAGCACCGCGGCCGAGAGCGCGACCCCCGCCGCGACTTCCCGCCAGGCGCCGAGCCGCGCAGACCGCTCACCGGTGGAGCGGGTCTTCAGGAACAGAAAGAGCGCGAGCGACCCGAAGAAGGACTCCGCCGCGTGCTGATCGGTGTGGCCGTATTGCGTCCAGAGGATGTGTCCCGGGCACACCGCGAGAAAGAACGCGCAGACGATCGCGCCGGCCGGTCCGAAGAGCTCCGCGCCGATCGCCCCCGCGACGAGAACCGTGCCGGCGCCGAGCACCGGGGGCACCCACGCGGCCTCGCGCTCGATCGCCTCGGAGGCCGCCGCCGCGCCGTGGAGCGCGCGCGAAGGAGCCGCGAGGAGGAGGTCGTAGAGCGGCGGCCAGATGGGAACGCCGCCCGTCGGGAAGTTCATCATCGGGTCGAAGAGGATCGTCCGCGGAAAATGCGCGACGGCAAACCGCGTGCGGCGCAGGTGGTAGTTGTCGTCGGATCCGAGCGCGCGGACGCGCGGGCCCGAGGAAAGCTGCGTCCAAGTCGACAGGCGCAGGCCGAAGCCGAGAACGGCGGCCGCCAGGACGGCGGCGGCCGCGGCGGCGCGCGGGATTTTCATGTGCGGGCATTATGAGCCGAGCGACCACGGGCAGCGACACGGCCGCGTGATTCCGCGGTCCACGGGAATCGCGACCGAAAGACGAAGATCGGAAGTTCCCTGATAGCTGATAGCTGATAGCTGATAGCTGATAGCTGAGAGGAAAGCTGATCAGCCGCGAGCTCCGATCCCGTATCATTCCTCCACA
>JBBROA010000151.1:0-8613 GCA_038229875.1 Thermoanaerobaculia bacterium
AGTCGACGCCGCGGATGCTGTCGGTCCGCGCCTTCAGCTCGTCGATCAAGCCGCCGGTGCCGCAGCCGACGTCGAGCACCCGTCCGAGTCTGCCGGGCGAGCCGCTCGCCGCGAGAAGATGACGAACCATTGCGCGAACGCCCGCGAACCACCAGTAGCTCCGCTCCAGCTCGTAGTTGCGCTGGTACTCCGCTGTCTCCACTAATCCACTATTAATCCACTATTGGTCCACTATGGGCGGGCGATTCGGTCGCCGCCGAAGTACGGCCGGAGCGCCACCGGGATCTCCACCGAGCCGTCCGCCTGCTGGTAGTTCTCGAGGACCGCGACGAGGGTCCGCCCGATCGCGAGGCCGGATCCGTTCAGGGTGTGCACGTACTCGGGCTTCTCGCCTTCGGCGCGGCGGAAGCGGATCGAAGCGCGCCGGGCCTGGAAGTCCTCGAAGTTCGAGCAGGAGGAGATCTCCTTGTACTCGTTTAACCCGGGCAGCCACACCTCGAGGTCGTAGGTCTTCGCCGGGTTGAACCCCATGTCTCCCGTCGAAAGCGTCAGGACGCGGTATGGGAGCTCCAGCCGGCGGAGCACTTCCTCGGCGTGCCGTGTGAGCTCTTCGTGGACCTCGTAGGAGGATTCCGGCTTCGAGAACGCGACGAGCTCGACCTTGTCGAACTGGTGCTGCCGGATCATCCCGCGGGTGTCGCGGCCGGCCGCGCCGGCTTCCGATCGGAAGCATGACGTCATGGCGGTGTAGCGGATCGGGAGCGCGTCTTCGCGAAGGATCTCGTCGCGGTGCAGGTTCGTCACGGGGATCTCGGCCGTCGAGATCAGGTACATCCCCTCGCGCGTCTTGAACAGGTCGTCTTCGAACTTCGGCAGCTGGCCGGTTCCGAAGAGCGACTCCGCGTTGGTGAGCACCGGCGGAAGGATCTCTTCGTAGCCGTGCTCGCGCGTGTGGAGGTCGAGCATGAAGGCGCCGAGCGCCCGGGAGAGCCTCGCTCCGGCGCCGCGAAGCACCGTGAAGCGCGCGCCAGCGATCTTGACGGCGCGTTCGAAGTCCATGACGCCGAGCGCCGGGCCCAGGTCCCAGTGCGGTTGGGGGGGAAAATCGAAACGGCGCGGGTCGCCCCAGGTTCGCTCGACGCGGTTCGAGGCCTCGTCTTTCCCGCGCGGGACGCTCGCGTGCGGCGCGTTCGGGATGCTCCGCTCCGCCGCGGCGAGCTCAGTTTCGCGTCCCTCGACGTCGTCTTCGAGACCGCGGATCTCCTCCTTCAGGCGCTTCATCTCGGCGATCGTCTCGGGGTCCGGCTTTGCTCGGACGGCGGAGAGCTCGTTGCGGCGGCGCCGCTTCTCCTCGAGGCGCGTGACGCTCTCCCGCCTGTCGCGGTCGAGCTCGACGAAGCGGCCAATTTCGGAGGACGCGTAGCGCTCCGGGAACTCGCGGAGGAGGGTCTCCGCCTCCGACCGAAGCCTCTCGCGTGCTAACATGAACCACGCCGGTTTACATCGCGCCGCTGTCCGAGTCAACCGTTTGAGCCCTCCCTTCCAGCTGCCCGAGGTCGATTGCGTCGTGGTCAATCGCGACGGAGGCGACTCTCTTTTTGCGGCGCTCCGGTCGCTCGAAGCGCAGACGGGCATCGACCTTTCAATCGTCGTTATCGACAACGCGTCGAGCGCCGCGGAGCGGGAAAGGCTCGCCCGCGAGACGCCCGAGGTGCGGGTGATCGGTTTTTCCCGGAATCTCGGTTTTGCCGGGGCCGCGAACGAGGGGATCGCCCGCACGCGGGCGCCGTTCGTCCTGCTGCTCAACAACGACGCGATCCTGGCCTCGGACTACGTTTCGAGGCTGGCGGCGAGGCTCGCGCTCGACGAGCGGCTTGCCGCGATTCAGGGGCTGGTTTTGACCGCGGACGCCTCTCACGTCGACTCCGCGGGCCTCGACTGGAACGAGCGCCGGGAGGCCGTGCCCCTCTTCGGCGGGAGAGATCCGTCGTCGGTTCCCGGCCGCGTCTTCGAGGTGAGCGGCGTCTCCGCGACGGCGGCGCTCTACCGCCGGGACGCGCTCGAGGACGTCGCCGGCCCCGCCGAGGTGTTTGAGCCGTCGTTTTTCGCGTACTACGAGGACGTGGACCTGTCCCTCCGTCTCTCTCGCGCGGGCTGGCGGTTCGCGTGCGAGCCGTTCGCGGTCGCGCGGCACGAGGGGTCGCGGACGGGTTCGCGCACGCCGTGGAGGCGCGCCATCTGGGTCGCTCGAAACCGGTGGAGGACTCTCTTCCGGAACTTCGAGCCGCGGCTCCTGCGCCGCGAGGCGGCGCATCTTTTGCGCGCGGACATCGCGCACGCCCGCACGGTCGGCTGGCGCGCGCCGCTTCTGCTCCTCTCCGTCTGGGTCCCTCTCGCGTTCACGGCGCGCGCGACCCCCGCCGCGGCGGGAGGAGCGCGGCCGCTGGCGAACTGGCCCCGAGCCGGAAGTGCGGGCGGCGTCGCGGACGGCCCCGCCGGCGCGGACCGAATCGCCGGGTGAGCGCGCGCACGCCTTCACCGCCGCTCGACGCGGCGGCCGGAGCCGGAAAGATCCGCTCGATCGCGGCCGTCCTCGTCTCCTGGCGCGACGCCGACGATCTCGAGGGGGCCGTGCGGTCGCTCGCCGAGTCCCGTGCGCGCTCGTCGCGCCCCGATCTGAACATCGTCCTCGTCGCGGTCGGTAATGGTGGAGAGTCGCTCCGCCCGGAGGCGATCCGCACCCTCTGGCCCGAGGCGATCGTCCTCGTCAACTCCGAGAACCGGGGGCTCGGTCCCGCCGCCAACCAGGGCGCGGCCGCGGCGGCGGAAGCGGACGTCCTCCTCTTTCTGAACCCGGACACGCGCGCTGAGGCGGACCCCTTCGCCGCGATCGCGCAGGGACTCGACGAGCACCCGGAGGCCGCCGCGCTGGCGCCCCGCCTCTTAGACGCCGGCACCGGGGAACCGGCGACGGGCCGCCGGGCACTCGCGCCCCCCGGCAGTGAGGACCAGTTCACGTTTCAGCTCCGTCGGCTGCCCCGGCTCTCGTCCGACGCGCGCGAGCTGCTCTTAGGCGAGCACCTCCGCCCCGACGGCGCCCGCCGCCGCGCGGCGCGCTACGCCGATGAAGACCGCGACCGACCCTTTGCCGTCGAGCAGGCCGCGGCAGCCGCGCTGGCCGTGCGGCGCCGCGCATTCGATTCCGTGGGCGGATTCGACGAGTCGTTCATGCCCGCGTGGTTCGAGGACGTGGACCTCTGCGCGCGGCTTGCCGCCGAAGGCTCCATCCTCTACTGGCCCGCCGCGCGATTTCGCCACGCCGGCGGAGTTTCCTCCGCCCGCCTCGGCTACGACCGCTTCCTCCCGATCCTGTACCGGAACGCGATCCGGTACCGCCGCAAGCACTACAGCCGGCTCGCCCGTTCGGCATATCGGTCCCTGCTGGCCGCCGGGATGTTCCTGCGGTTGGCGGCCCTGCCCCTCCGCCGGCGAGTTCCCCGCTCGAAACGGGAGGCGGCGCGCGCGTACGCCGCCGTCCTTCGGCTCGCTCTCGGCCTCACGCGGCAGCGGATCGACTCGTGAACGACGTCGCGATCCTGGTCGTCTCCTACAACGACGCCTCCGACCTTCCCATCACGCTATCGGCGGCGCTCGCTCAGCGGGGCGTCTCGACCGAGGTGATCCTGATCGACAACGCCTCTCGCGACGCCTCGAGGGAAGTGGCGGAGCGCCTTTTCGTCCGCGTGCTCGCGCTTCCCGAGAACGTGGGGTTCGCGGCCGCCATGAACGCGGGAATCGACGCCACGCAGAGCCGGTACGTGCTCGCTTTGAACCCGGATTGCCGGCTGGAGCCCGACTTCGCCGCCCGGCTCGTCGAACGCCTCGACCACCGTCCGGACGCCGGGTCCGCCTCGGGTCGGCTCCTTCGAGGCGACGGCCCGGACCTTCTTCCGACAGGCACGATCGATTCGGCGGGCATCTTCTTCACGGCGACGGGCCGCCACTTTGATCGGGGCGCGGGAGAGCCGGCCGCGGGGCGGTACGGGCGAGAGGAGGAGATCGCCGGCGCGAGCGGCGCCGCCGCGCTGTATCGCCGCGCCGCCCTCGAGGCCGCGCGCATCTCGACCGGTTACTTCGACGCCGATTTCTTTCTCTACCGCGAGGACGCGGATCTCGCCTGGCGGCTCTGGAACCTCGGCTGGCGGTGCCTGTACGTGCCGTCCGCGGTCGCGTATCACCGCCGTCGCAACCTCCCGGAGCGCCGGCGCCAGATGACCGCCGCCGTCAACTTCCACTCGGTCAAGAACCGCTTCCTGCTCCGGATCAACAACCAGTCCGGTTCGGAGGCCGCGCGCCATCTCGTTCCCACCTTCGCGCGAGACCTGCTCGTTCTCGGCGCCTGTCTGACGGTCGAGCGCACGTCGCTACCGGCGTTTCCCTGGCTCTGGAAAAACCGCAGGCGCCTCTGGGCGAAACGCCGCGAGATCCGAGCGCTTCGGGACAGGCCGTCGGGCACGGCGCCGCAGGAGTGACGGCCGAGAGCTGATAGCGTCGCTCTCATGCGCCTCGCCATCCTCGGCACCCGGGGGATTCCCGCCCGGTACGGAGGATTCGAGACCCTGGCGGAGGAGCTCTCGGCGCGGCTTGCGGCGCGCGGACACGACGTGACGGTGTATGC
The DNA here is from genome assembly GCA_038229875.1 of Thermoanaerobaculia bacterium. Taxonomy (GTDB): domain Bacteria; phylum Acidobacteriota; class Thermoanaerobaculia; order UBA5066; family Gp7-AA6; genus JALYUA01. The sequence goes on from JBBROA010000151.1 coordinate 4,679, forward strand.
GCGGACGCGCTATGCCGCTCCTGGAGTCGAGTCCTGGCGCGGCGCGCGCGTGCGCGTTCTCCCGACGATCCCGACGAAGTACCTGGATACGGTGGTGCACGGCGCTCTTTCCGCGTTCGACGCGGCGCTCGAGCGGTACGACGCCGTGCTCGTCTGCAACGCGATCAACGCCGCGTCTTCCTTCGTGCCCCGGCTGTCCGGAAAAACGCGCGTCGTCTTGAACGTGGACGGCCTCGAGAGAAACAGGCGCAAGTGGAGCTTCGCCGGACGCGCCGCCTACCGGGTGTCGGAGCGCTTGTCGACCCTCCTCCCCGATGTGGTCGTTTCCGACGCTCGCGTCATCCAGGACTATTACCGGGACCGGTACGGCTTTCCGACCGTGTTCATTCCCTACGGCGGCGACCTCCCCGCCCCGGACGGGACCGCGGCGCTCGACGCGCTCGGCCTGCGTCCGGAGGGGTACGTGCTCTATGTCTCGCGGCTCGAGCCCGAGAACAATGCGCTCGCAGTCGTCGAGGCGTATCGAAAGGTCCCCGGGAGCGTGCCCCTCGTCGTCGTCGGGGACGCGCCCTACGCGCGGACTTACATCGAGCGCGTGCGTGCCGCGGCCGACCCGCGGGTTCTGTTCCCGGGAGGCGTGTACGGCGAGGGCTATCGCGAGCTGCTCGCGAACGCCGCGGTGTACATCCAGGCGACGGAGGTCGGGGGAACGCACCCGGCCCTGGTCGAGGCGCTCGGGTACGGGCGGGTGGTCTGTTACCACCAGTCACCGGAAAATGAGGAAGTCGCAGCCGGCGCGGCTCTTGCGTTCGACGCCCGTCGACCCGAAACCCTGTCCGATGTCCTCACCCGCGTGCTGGATGATCCCGCGGATTACTCCGTATGGAAAGAGCGGGCGAGAAACCGAACGGAAGAACGGTATCGTTGGGATGATGTTGCCAGTCTTTACGAAGCCGTTCTTCAAGGACGGACCCCCATCTCATGACAGCCCGCCCCGCCGGCGTCGGGGACACCGGACAGGGACGATTCGATGCTGAAACAGAGAGCCCGGGCGGTCGCGCTCGGCGTTCTGGGGGGAGACCTGGCGCTCACGGCCCTCTCGCTCCCCGTCGCGTACGTGATCCGACACGTCGTCCTGACGTCCGTATCGCCGTCTCTCTTTCCGAAGCCGCTCCATCCCTTCGACCGTTATCTTTTCCTTCTCGTCCTGATTCTTCCGTTCTGGGCGGTGATGCTGTCCGTTGCGGGCTTCTACCGCAGCCACCGGACGACGCCGCTCGCCGAGGAGATCTGGGCGGCGACGAAGGTGGCTATCGGCGGCACGGCGATGCTCGCCCTGATCGTCTATGGCTTGCGCCTGGAGTTTGTGAGCCGGTGGCTTCTCGTCGTCTTCGCGGCGGTGAACTTCGCTTTTCTGGCGACCGAAAAGGTCGCGCTGCGTCTCCTGTCGCGCTGGGTCCGCGCGCGCGGATACAACTTCCGCACGGTGCTTCTCGTCGGGACAGGCCACAAAGCAGCGCAGCTGGCGGATTTTCTGGAAGCGCATCCGCACTGGGGCTTCCGCGTCATGGGCTATCTCGACGACGAAAATGGCGGAGAGATCCGGCGCGCGAATCGCTGGCCCTGCGCGGGCAGGATCACCGACCTCGAAAGCGTCCTCCTGCGCGAGGTCGTCGACGAGGTTGTGTTCGTGATCGAGAAGGGGAAGCTCGGCGCGTACGAAGAGGCGCTGCTGGTCGCCGAACGGCACGGCGTGCGGGCCCACGTGTCGCTCGACATCTTTCCGCACGTGCTGGCGCGGCCGGTGCTCGAAGAGCTCGACGGCGTGCCGCTGCTCTCCTTCACAACGACCCCCTCCAATCCGACCCAGCTGGTCGTGAAGCGGGCGCTCGATCTCGCCGTCTCTCTCTGTCTCTTTCTCCTGACCCTCCCGATCCAGATAATCGCGATCCTCGCGATCAAATTGACGTCGCACGGCCCGGTCTTCTTCCGCCAGGTCCGCTGCGGCCTGAACGGGCGGCACTTCACCCTGCTGAAGTTCCGGACGATGGATGCGGGCGCCGAGCAGCGCCTGACCGAGGTTTCGCATTTAAACGAGATGACCGGCCCGGTCTTCAAGATGTCGCGCGACCCGAGGTCCACGTACGTCGGCCGGATCCTGCGGCGCCTCTCGATCGACGAGCTTCCGCAGCTCTGGAACGTCATCCGTGGAGACATGAGCCTCGTCGGGCCCCGTCCGCCTCTGCCGGAGGAAGTCTCGCAGTATCAGCCGTGGCAGCGCCGGCGGCTCTCGATGAACCCCGGACTCACGTGCCTCTGGCAGGTGTCGGGCCGCAACGAGGTGGACTTCGACCGCTGGATGGCGCTCGATCTCAAGTACATCGACACCTGGTCCCCGATGCTCGATCTCAAGATCCTGCTGAAGACCGTCCCGGCGGTGTTGAGCGGAAGGGGAGCGCGCTGATCGCGCGGTTCTACCTGTTCCCGCTGCCCCGCGGCGTCTCGGCTTCGCTCTCCTTGAAGAGGTACTTGATCGAAGCCTTCGGGATGAGCAGGTTCGGGCCGCGCTCGCGGTTCACCTTCAGGCAGTGCTTGTCGTACCACTCGATCACGCCGTGGATCTGTTCGCCGTCCGTCAAGACCACCACCATCGGGGTCTTGGCCGCCATCTGCTTTAAGTAGTAATAGCTCTCGGCGTTCGTCTGCTCCGCCGGGGTCTGCTTGCGCTGAGCGAACGTGCGGGTCGGGTATCGCTCTGCGAGCTCGGACAGATTCGGTCGGATCAGCTTGCGGTTTCCGGGCGCCTCCTCGGAGGCGCCCCCCGCGGGAATTCCTTTCGGCACGGTGTCTCTTTCGAGCCTCCTCAAAAGGCGGGGCTGTGGTGCTGCGGTGCTGCGTTGATGCCTTAAACGGCGGCTTCGGGGAAATTATTCTCCGGCTTCCGGGCTCCGGTGACGGGGTCGGCGGGGGGCCTTCCTCCCTCGTCCTCGTACGCCAGGCAACACATGAGCCGTCCGCACATCCCCGAGATCTTGGAAGGGTTTAGCGAGAGGTTCTGGTTCTTCGCCATCTTGATTGTCACCGGGTGGAAACCCTTTAGGAAGGTCGAGCAGCAGAGGGTGATTCCGCACGGGCCGATGCCTCCCCGCATCTTGGTCTCGTCCCGGGGACCCACCTGCCGCATCTCGATCCGGGTCGGATATTTGAGCGCGAGATCCGCGACCAGCCGGCGGTAGTCCACGCGCGTTTCCGACGTGTAGAAAACCGTGTACTTGCGGGCGTCGAAGCTCTCCTCCGCCCGGACGATCTTCAACGGCAGCCGCTTCTCGGAGGCGAGCTCCCGGGTATCGGAGTAAAAACGGTTCTCGCGTTCGACCTTCCCCTGGTAGTTCGTCAGGTCGGCGTCTGTCGCGACCCGGACCAGGCGGCGGGCCTCTTTCAGTTGGCACTGCTTGACGATCAAGGGGTGCATGGTCGAAACCTGGCCGTATTCGAGCCCCTGGTCCCCCTCGACGATGACCCGCTGGCCCTTCAGCAGAGTCGCGCCGGAGGTCTCGCAGAAGACGACCCGGCCGTCCTCGTGTTCGTTGATCCGGATGCCAACGTAATGGCCTCCGGGATTATAAGAATTACCCGTGGTGCAGCCGCCGCAACCAGACATGGAAACTCCGTAAAGCCTTACCTTAACACCGCTTGCCGTCGCCTCCGCTCACTGCGCGAGCTGCCGTCGCCGTGCGCGGCGACGGCACCGGCCGGCGGCTCGGCCGGATGCGGCCTCGACCGCCGGCCTGCTCGCTTCGTTCGCTTCGGCTCCCGCCCCCACATCGCTTCCGCTCACTGCGTTCGCTCACGCTCCCGCCCCGAGAGGCTCCTCCCTCCCTCTGGTCGGGAGACTCCTCTCGGGGCGAGCTTAGCCACCAGCTCGCCGGAAGCGC
>JBBROA010000152.1:0-8572 GCA_038229875.1 Thermoanaerobaculia bacterium
GGCGGGGGGCGGCGGTTGCCTCCCTGCGTGCGGGGGGGGGGGGGCGGCCCCACGCGCCCGCCCCGCGGCGGGGTGCCCTCCCCCCCGCGGGGCGTTCGCCCCGCGGGGGTCCCCGCCAATGGCGACGGTTCAGGCGCCCCGGACGGCGCGCCGGAGGCGCTCGGAGAGGTCGCCGAGCGACTCCGCCAGAGACTCCCGCAGACGGTCGAATTCCTGTGAGAGGCGCTCATCGTCCGCGCCACGCTGCCCGTGGGCCTCGAGAAGCGGCGCGAGCTGGCTGCGGATGTCTTCGGCCTCGCGGCGACCGTGCCCGATCCGCTCTTCGACGTCGCCCCGGAGGCCCTGGAGCTCCGCGCGGATGTCGTCGGCCTCGCGGCGGCTCTGGGACGTCTTCTCACGAAGAGCCGCTTCGAGCACTTCGAGCTGTGGCTGCATCAGGGAAACCTGTCCCTGGAGCCGCTCGTGCCGCTCCGCAAGGCCGGCGATCTGGACGGAGAACTTCTCCCCGCGCTCCCCGAAGCTGCGCAGCGAAATGGACACGTCGTCTTCGTACGTGCGCTGCCGCTTTTCGGAGAGTGAGAGCCGGTCATGCGCCTCGCGGACCCGGCCCTCCACGTCCTCGCGGCCTTCGAGCGACGCGGCCAGGGCCGCCAGCCGCTCCGTGAATGACGCGTGGTTCTCGCCCGCGGCCCTTCCGGAGTCCCGCGCGGCACGTTCCACCGCTTCCAGGCGCGTAGCCAGAGCCGCCGCGTCATCCTCGGTCCGGGCGCGCTCTTCTCGCTCGCGCGCGAGAACGGCGAGAGCCTCTTCTATTTTCGCTTCGAGCGCCCGGATCCTCGCGTCGGTCTCTTCGGCCAGCGCGTTCGAAGGAGCCGCGTCGGCCGCGCCGGTTTCCATTGACGCGGCCGGCTGCTCGAGGGGAGTGGCGGGAGCCTCCGGCATCACGAGGGCGGACGACGGCTCGAATTCGGGCTGGACGGGCGGCGGCGCGAGGCCGAGCTCGGACGCGCGCTGCCGACCGCCGCTCTCCGCGAGCGGCTCCGGCGCCGCTGCGTAGAACGCCGGATCGTCGGGCGCCGCCGGTCGCGGGGCCGGCCCGGGTTCGGCGGACACGAGCTCGGGGAGCGGCGGAAGCGACAGCTCCGGGAGAGCACCGGTCGACCACGCCGCCGATGAAGGGGGCGGGGGAGCGCCCGGGTCGTGCGCGGGCGGCGCGGCGGTATTGGCAAACGGGGCGTCGGACTCGGACACCGCCGCTTCCGGCGCGGGATCGGCCGCGTCTTCAGTTTCGAACGGGGCCTCGTCCGGAAGAGAGGGCACGAGCGCGAGTGGCCGCTTGGCGGCGGACGGGGGCTCGGCCGCCGGCGCCGCTTCGCGTGCGGCCGCCGGGGGGGCTGGCGCCGGCGCGGCGCGGTTCAGGAGCGAATCCTTCCAGGAGAGCAGATCGTCGGGCTCGCGGCGCGCAGGAATTGGCCCCGCTTCTTCGGGCTTGCGGCCCTGCAGCCGCCGGAGGAGGTCGACGAACGTGAGCTTGGAGATCAGCTTGAAGGTCTCGGTGACCCCGCGGCCGGCGCTCGCCACCGCTTCGACGAACGGGTAGGACGACAGACCGAGCGCTTCCTGGAGCGCGTCGACTGAGAGGATGTCGCTCAAGTCGCGCTTGTTGTACTGGATGACGACGGGGATCCCCTCGAAGGAGACGCCGTTCGCCTTGAGGTTCTCCTTCAGGTTCTGCCAGCTCTCGAGGTTCTTCGGGAGCATCGTCCACTGGGAGTCCGCGACGAAGACGATGCCGTCCGTGCCCTTCAGCACGACCCGGCGGGTTTCGTTGAACGCCGTCTGGCCGGGAACCGTCGCGAGCTGGAAGCGAATCTTGTAGCCCTTGATGTCGCCGAGCTCGACCGGGAGGAGATCGAAGTAGATCGTCCGGTCCGTCTGGGTCGCGAGGTTTAAGAGCTTCCCGACCGTCGCGGGTTCCAGGCGCTCGTGGAGCAGGTGGAGGTTGGTGGTCTTGCCACCCAGACCCGGACCGTAGTACACGATCTTGGCCGTCAGCTCCCGGGTCGCCGCGTTGTAAATGACCATTCGATTTTTGTGCAATTATAAATCGGATTTGGAGGGGGGCCGGCACTTTCGGCGGACTTTTCGAGGGTGTCCTTGCCTTGACGGAGGGGGGCATCGCTCATAGACTGCCCCGACGTTGGCTGAAACGCTCGTCAAAAAGGCCCGGATCCTCGACAGCGAGCGTATCCGCCGCATGGTCGACCGCATGGCGCACGAGATCGCGGAGCGCCATAAGGACCTCCCGGACCTGGCGTTTATCGGCATCCGGACCCGGGGAGTGCCCCTCGCGAACCGGCTGGCGGCCCGGCTGGGAGAGCTCGTCGAACGGCCGTTTCCGGTCGGCACCCTGGACATCACCCTCTACCGCGACGACCTGTCCCTCGTCGCCCCCCAGCCGCTGCTCAAGAAGACTGAAATCGACTTCGACCTGAACGGGAGGACCGTTCTCCTGTGCGACGACGTGCTCTACACGGGCCGGACGATCCGCGCCGCGCTCGACGGGATCATCGACCTCGGGCGGCCGCGCGCGATGCGTCTGGCCGTCCTGATCGACCGGGGCCACCGCGAGCTTCCGATCGAGGCGAACTACGTGGGCAAGAGCGTACCCACCGCCGGCCGCGAAGTCATCAAGGTGATGTTCCAGGAAACCGACGGCGCCGACGAAGTGTGGATTCTCGAGAAGTCGGCGTGATGGAGAAGGGCGCCCGGCGCCCGGCGCTGGATGCCAGATGGATCGTGTCTCCTCTTCCCGCGACGGCCCCCGCCTGACGCCCGTCGCGCTCGCCCCCTTGGCCACCCTCCAGTCTAAAGATCTCCTCGGGATCGAGACGCTCTCCTCAGAAGAGATTTCCCTGATCCTCGACACGGCCGAGGCGATGCGTTCGATCGGCCATCGCCAGATCAAGAAGGTCCCCGCGCTTCGCGGGCGCATGGTCGTCAACCTGTTCTTCGAGGCGTCGACGCGCACGCGGTTTTCCTTCGAGACCGCGGAGAAGTGGCTCTCGGCCGATTCGCTGAACTTTGCCGCGAAAGGCAGTTCCGTCGAAAAGGGCGAGTCCCTTCTCGACACCGCGCGGAATTTGCAGGCGATGTCGCCCGACCTCATTGTGATCCGGCACGGGACCCCCGGCGTGCCGCACTTCCTCGCGCGGCACCTGAGAGCGGGCGTCGTCAACGCCGGCGACGGAGCGCACGAGCATCCGACGCAGGCGCTTCTCGACGCGCTGACGATCCGTCGCCACTTCGGCGCGCTCGAAGGGCTTCGCGTGGCAATCGTCGGTGACCTCGCTCACTCGCGCGTCGTCCGGTCGAACATCTGGCTGCTGACGAAGATGGGGGCGCGGGTCGTCGTCTGCGCCCCACCGACGCTTCTCCCGCCGCGCATCGACGCGATGGGCGTCGAGGCCACGACGGACTTCGACGACGCCCTCGAGGGCGCCAACGTCGTCATGATGCTGCGCATGCAGCTCGAACGTCAGGGCTCGTCGCTCTTCCCCTCGGCGCGGGAATACTTCAAACGCTACGGGCTGACGGCGGCGCGGCTGGCGCGGGCCAGTCCGGACGCCGTGGTGATGCATCCGGGCCCGATGAACCGCGGGGTCGAGATCTCGTCCGAAGTCGCCGACTCGCCCCGTTCGCTGATCCTCGAACAGGTGTCGAACGGCGTCGCAGTGCGGATGGCCGTGCTCTACCTGCTCCTGACCGGCCACGGCTGGGAGGGCGAGGGATGACGGCGCGTCCCGCGAAGACGGCGCGTCCCGCGAAGACGGCGCGTTCCGCGAAAACGGCGCCCTCGACAAACGCGGTGCGCCCGGTGACGAGACCTCCCGTCAGGCACCTCCTGATCCGGGGCGGGCGCCTGATCGACCCGCGCGCCGGAGTCGACGGCCTCTTCGACGTTCTCGTAGATTTTGAAAAGGGGACCGTTGAGCGCGTCGGCAAAGGTCTGACGTCGGACGACGCGAAGATTCTCGACGCGGCGGGCCTTTATGTCTTTCCGGGGTTCATCGACCTGCACGCGCACCTGCGGGAGCCCGGCCGCGAGCATGCGGAGACGATCGCCTCGGGGCTGAAGGCCGCCGCGGCGGGGGGCTTCACGGCCGTCTGCGCGATGCCGAACACGGATCCCGTGATGGACAACCGCGCGATCGTGGAGTACGTCGTGTCGAAGTCGCGCGGAGTGGCGGCGACGCGGCTCTACCCGATCGGCGCGATCACGCGGGGGCAGCTCGGAAAAGAGCTTGCCGAGTTCGGGGAGATGCGGATCGGCGGCGCGGTCGCGCTCTCCGACGATGGCAAATGGCTGGCCGACGGGGCACTGCTCCGTCACGCCTTCCAGCACGCGAGCCTGTTCGGGATGCCCATCGTGCAGCATTGCGAAGACCCGACGCTCTCCGGCGGCGCGCCGATGCACGAGGGCGCCGTCTCGACGCGCCTCGGCCTCTCAGGGCAGCCGGCCATCGCGGAAGCTGCGGCGGTGGCGCGGGATCTTCTGGTCGCGGAGCTCGTCGGGGGAAGACTTCACGTCGCGCACCTCTCGACGGGACGCGCGCTCTCCCTCGTCCGCGAGGCGAAGAGCCGCGGCCTGGCGGTCACGTGCGAGGTGACGCCTCACCATCTCGTCCTGACGGACGAGGAGGTGGCGCGTTCCGGGTTTTCGACGAGCTCCAAGATGAACCCGCCGCTCCGCGAGCGCGAAGATCTCGAGGCGCTGGCCGCGGGCCTCGAGGACGGCACGGTGGACGCGATCGCCACGGACCACGCCCCGCATCACGAAGATGAAAAAGCGGTCGAGTTCAACGTGGCCCCTTTCGGCATCGTCGGGCTCGAGACGGCGGCTTCTCTGGTATTCGACGGGCTCGTGCGAAACGGCCGTCTCTCGCTGCGCCGATTCGCCGCCCTGTTCTCCGCGGGCCCGGCCGCGGCCTTCGCTCTCCCGGGCGGGGGTCTCGAAGCCGGAGCGGTGGCGGACGTGACCCTCTTCGATCCTCAGGCACTCTCGACCGTCGATCCGGCGCGATTCGAGTCTCTCTCCCGGAACACTCCCTTTGCGGGGCGGGAGCTCGTCGGCGCTCCCGTGGCGACGATCGTGGGAGGCCGCGTCGTGTGGAGGCGCGGTGAGGCGTGAGGCACGAGAGTGCGCGCCGGGTCGAGCTGCCGGGGCGCCTTCTCGCCGCGGGTTTCCTCTGCGCGGCCTCGTTCGCGGCGTGCGGCCAGACCCGCGGTGATCCCGCGGCAGCGGCGCCCCGCCCTCAGAGCGCGGTGACCTCGCCGGCGACCGCGCTGAAGGGGACCCGGCGGATCGCGGTCCGCGCCGCGGAAGGCGTCCTGACGGCCGCGGAGCTCGACCGGATGGCGGGATGGGCGGGGCGGCAGGGCATCGAGGTCCGGACCGGCGGCGAAGGCGATCCGGTTCCGGCGGGATGGGAGACGCTGCGCGTCGCGGTCGCCCCCGCCTCCGCGGAGTTCTCGCGCCGGCTGCGGCGGTTCGGCGTGACCATGGAAGCGAATGGCTTCTTATTCGACGGCCGGGCGTACCGCGCGCCCGAAGACGCCATCGCCGTCCGCGACCCGGCGATTCCCGCCGAGACGCTCCTGTTCGCTAACGCGCGCCCGGCCGTGCCGCGTCTGGCCGGCCGCCGACTCTTCTTCCGGGAGGGCCCGGAATCGGACTACCTCGTGGTTTCCGGCGACCTCGTGAAGACGGGCCGCTTCTCGTCGGGCGCGGTCGCGCTCGCGATTCTCCGAGCGTCCGACCGCGACGAAATTCGCGCCCGCGAGGACCTTCTGCACTCCTTCGTGACGGTCGAGCGCGGCGGGGCGCGATGGGAGTTTCCAGAGAAGGAGCGCCCCGCGGTCGAAAGGCTCGAGCCCATGCTCGCGCATTTTCCGCGGAAGGCCGGCGCGCTTTCGATCGTGGTGCGGATCTTTCCCGACGCCACGGCCAAGGCGCGGCTGACCGGCTCCTCGCGGCCTGCGGACGTGAGCCGCCAGGAGGGCGCGGTCCGCGTGGACGTCGACGCGTCGGCTCCGCCGCAGCCGGACCTGCTCTCTCCCGCGTTTGCCGCTGCTTCGGAGGGAGCGGGAAATCCGAAGCTCTTCGGCCGTCCGACGCTCCTTCTCGCGATCGGAGCGCGCGCCGCCGGGCGTTGGTGGGGGAGGGAGGTTCCCGGCTTCGCGGGGTTCGCCAGGCGGGCGGGCGTCGCGCCGACGGTTGAAGAGGTCCTGAGCGAAGCGGATGACGTCTCTCCGATCCTCGCGGTGGGAACGGCGGCGTCATGGGTCGAGGCAGGGGTACGTCTGGAGGGAGAGCCCGCCGTGCGGCGCGATCTTTCCGGCTCCGACTCCGTGGTAACGGCCGCGCTGCGCCGCTGGGAGAAGGCCGCGGCGGGAGCGGCCGTGGCGCCGCCGGCACGAAGGCCGCTCCCGAAGGGATTTCTCCGCGGGCTTTCTTACGCGATGTCGAACTCCATGGACGCGAGCTACGCGTCTCCGCGCTCGCGCGAGACTCTCACCCGGCTCGCGGGTCTCGGCACAAACGCCATCTCCGTGATGCCATTCTCGTTTCAGCGGGAGGCGAGCCGGCCGACTCTCGCGTTCGTGCATCGCAACCCGCAGGGGGAGACCGACGAAGGCACGTTGCGCGCCGTCACGGACGCGCGCGCTCTCGGGATCACGGCGATGGTCAAGCCCCAGATCTGGGTGGGCCACGACGTGTTCGTCGGAAACATCGAGATGGGCTCGAACGAGGACTGGGTCCGCTGGTTCGCGCTCTATCGCAGATTTCTGGTGCACCACGCGATCGTCTCCGAGGCCTCCGGCGCCTCCCTCTTCTGCGTGGGGACGGAGCTCATCAAGACCGAAAGCCGCGTCGCCGAGTGGCGGGAAGCCATCGCGGCCGTTCGCCTGGCCACGGGAGCTCCATTGACGTACGCGGCGAACTGGACCGCGGGCGCGGTCCGCGTCCCGTTCTGGGATGCGCTCGACGCGATCGGCGTCGATTTCTACGATCCCCCGAGCAGCGAGCCCGACGCCGCCGACGCCGTGCTCGAGGCCGGAGTGCGGAGAGCGGCCGGTCCCCTGGCTGCCCTCTCTTCACGTACGGGAAAACCCGTGATCTTCACCGAGGCGGGATTTCCGCTCTGCCGGGCCGCATGGATGGCGCCGCACGACGAGAACACCGGCCGGCCGGCGCACGACGGCGACGCGGCGCGAGCGATCGCGGCCGTGTACCGCGCCCTCGAAAAAGAACCGTGGTGGAAGGGCGTCTACTGGTGGAAGGCGTTCTCTTCCGGGCGGGACGCGCGGCCCGACGAGCGCGGATTTAACGTGCTCGGCGGAGCTCCCCAGAAGGCGGTCGCCGAAGGATTCGACCGCCTCGCCCGCGAGAGAACGCGTTGACTGCGTCGGAATCCTGCGCGGGGAACGTCCTCGCGGCTGCGGTCGAGGCGTCCGCCGCGGGCGGGGAGCTCCTGGTGCGGCGGTGGCGCCATCTGCCGGCGGGGTCGATCGAGGAGAAGAAGAAGAACGACTTCGTCACGGTCGCCGACCGCGAGAGCGAGGAACGGATCGTCTCCGTGATCCGATCTCACTTTCCCAAGGACAACTTCCTCGGCGAGGAAGGGGGCGTCCGCGGGAATGATCCGGCGGCGCGAACGTGGATCATAGATCCCCTCGACGGCACCGCAAACTTCATCGCCGGATTCCCGTTCTGGTGCGTTTCGATCGCCGCGCGGGAGGGGTCGCGGATCGTCGCGGGCGTCATCTGGGATCCGCTGCGCGAGGAGATCTACACCGCGGAACGAGGCTCGGGCGCGTTTCGCAATGGAGCGCGGCTCGCAGTGTCGCCGCGCCCCGGTCTCGAAGGCGCGTTTCTCGCGACCGGCTTCCCGTTCCGGTCCGGGGAGCGGATCGACGCGTACCTCTCGCTCTTCAAGACAGTGTTCCTGCAGGCGAGGGGAATCCGCCGGGCGGGCTCCGCGGCCCTGGACCTCGCGCAGGTCGCGGCCGGAGTCTTCGACGGCTTTTTCGAATTCCATCTCTCGCCATGGGACATTGCGGCGGGCTCGATCCTGATCGAGGAAGCCGGCGGCGAGGTCACCGACTTCGACGGCGGAACCCGGTACTGGGAACGCGGCAACATCATCGCCGGTCCCCCGGGAGTCGCGGCGGAGTTGAGAAAAGCAGCGGCGGGGATCCTGACGGAAGACGAAATCTAAGGCCCCTTCGATCTACCTGCGCGGAGACGCCAAGCAAGGTCGGTTCTTCCCGTCGCCTCCCGAATGGATGATGCCCTTCACCAATCCTCTCCTCCGGCGCGCAGGGAGAGGGGGCAGAGCTGCGCTTCCGTCACGCTGGTGGCTTAGCTCGCACCGAGAGGAGTCTCCCGACCAGAGGGAGGGAGGAGCCTCTCGGGGCGGGAGCCGCAGCGAACGGAGCGACGAGGCGAGCGGTCGAGCCTTCAGGCGAGCCGCTCGCCGGCGCGTGAGCGCGTCGCGTAGTGAGCGAA
>JBBROA010000153.1:0-8547 GCA_038229875.1 Thermoanaerobaculia bacterium
CAGACCTGCCGTCTTCGCAAAGAGAGATTTCAGCTCTGGATAAATCGGGCAGGTGTCGGCTGCCTGGTAGTAGACCTCGCGTCCCCGGACAGTTCGACGCAGGATGCCTGCGTCGGTCAACTGGCGGAGGTCTCGTGAGATTGCTCCCTGAGCAACCTCGGTCGCCTTCACGATCTCTCGCACGTCGAAGGATTCCTCCGGATGGGTGAAGAGCCAGCCGAGCGTGCGCCGTCGAGTTTTCCCGAAGAGGACCGCGTCGAGTGGCTCCGGGTCGGCGTTGGCTGTACGCAGAGTGCGTACGTACGTACTCAAAGTGCGTACAGTCTACCACCTTCGTACACGCAGGCCAGGTCGGCGCGGCAGGCGGGTACTGCTCAAGCCTCGATCGCCTTATGCATCGCCTGGATGCCCGGTGTTGCTGCAACAGCCGGCTATCCAGGGGTGTCTTGGTGACTTGATGTTTCTATGCGAAACTTCAAGAACACATGAGCCGACTGACGATTACCCTTTCGGATCGCCGGCACCGCGCGCTCAAAGAGGCCGCCGCTCGCCGGAGCAAGACCATTGGGTCGCTCGTCGAAGAGAGTCTGGACGCTTACGGGATCAAGACCGGTGGCGAGGCCGCCGCGCTCGTCGCTCGCGCGCGTGAGCAGGCGAAGATGACGGAGACGAGCGCGATCAAGCTCGCCGTGGAGGAAACGAAGGCGCATCGCCGGCGGTGACTGTGCGACCTGCGGTCATTGACACGAACGTGCTGGTGAGCGGCTTCCTCACGCGCCTTGCCGCTTCACCGACCGTCCGGATCGTCGACGCGATGCTCGCGGCGCGGTTTCGCTACGCGCTATCGATCGACCTGCTGGCGGAATACCGATCGGTTCTGCTTCGCCCCCGGATTCGGTCGAGACACGGACTCTCGGAAGCGGAGGTCGACGTCATCCTCGTCGATATCGCGACGAACGGGTTCCTCAGGGATATGGAGGTCAAACCGACCGCGCAGGAGCGCCAGCCGGGCGACGAGCACCTGTGGCGATTGATGCGCGCCGTGCCGACCGCGGTTCTCGTGACGGGCGATAGGCGGCTGGCGGCGCACGAGCTCGGAAATCGCGTCGTGTCAGCCCGGGAGTTCGCGGATCTTCTGGAGGGTTGAGCCCCCTCCGCCGGCTGCGATGTCGGCGCAGTCAGCCCGCGCGCCCTTAGAATCCCCCTCCCCCCGAAAGGAGCGCTCATGATCATTGCGGTGGCCCTGATCGGTCTCGTCCTCGGTGACGCGGCTCCCCTTGCGTCCGCCCCGCCGGCCGTTCCTCCCGCCTTCTTCGGGGCGCATCGCGAGCGGTTCCTGGCGAAGCTGCCCGCGGGATCGATCGCCGTCTTCCACGCGGCCGCCGAGACCACGGTCGAGACGAGCACGGATCCCTACCGGCAGAGCTCCGACTTCTGGTACTTGACGGGACTGTCGGAGCCGGAGTCCGTCTGTGTGCTCATCCCTGCCGCGGGAGCATCCGCCGCGCGATTCCTCCTCTTCGTTCGGCCGCGCGACTTCGCGGGCGAACAGTGGACGGGACGGCGCGCGGGTGTCGAGGGCGCGAAGAAGGACTTCGGCGCGGAGGCGTATCCGATCGCGGAGCTCTGGAATCGCCTGCCGGCGCTGGCGGCCTCGGGACAGACACAGGCGCAAGCGCAAGCGCTCTACTACGAGTCGGGCGGGGACGAGGCCTTCGGCCGAAAGCTCCTCGAGACCTGGAACGCCGGCAACGCCAACGCGCTCGTGCCGAGGCCCGCGGCCGACGCTTCGCCGCTCTTAGCCGAGCTGCGGCTCGTGAAGGATGCGACGGAGATCGGCTTGCTGCGCACCGCCTCCCGCATCTCGGCCGAGGCGCACCGCGCCGCGATGGCGGAGGTGGCCCCGGGCCGGGGCGAGTGGGACCTGAAGGCCGCGATGGTTGCCACCTGCCTCGCGCACGGCGCCGCGCGAATGGCCTATCCGCCGATCGTGGGGTCGGGCGCGAGCTCGGTCCTCCTCCACTATGTGAACGACGACGCGCGGCTCGCCGATGGCGCGTTCATCGTGAACGACACCGCCTGCGAATATGGGATGTACGCGTCCGACGTCACGCGGAGCTTCCCGGTCTCGGGCCGCTTTTCGGCGGACCAGCGCAAGATCTACGAGATCGTGCTCGCGGCTCAGAAGGCCGGGTTCGCGGCGGTCAAGCCGGGGGCGGCCTTCCACGAGGTCCACGACGCGACCGTGCGCGTGATCGTGGACGGCCTGCTCTCCCTCGGCATCCTGACGGGCGACCGCGCCGAGATCCTGCGGACGCGCGCGTACCAGAAGTTCTACCCGCACGGATCGAGCCACTGGGTCGGCCTGAACGTCCACGACGCCGGGAGCTACCAGTATCCTCCGGGCGTCGATCGGCTCGCGCGTTACGGCCTCGCGCAGACGAAGCTCGCACCCGGCATGGTGCTCACCGTCGAGCCCGGAATCTACATAGCCGCGGGCGCGGCGCCGGATCCGCGCTGGAACGATCTCGGCGTCCGGATCGAGGACGTCGTGCTCGTGACACCGTCGGGAATGGAGTGCCTCTCGTGCGAAGCCCCGCGCGAGATCGCCGATGTCGAGAAGGCGATTGCCGAAGGGCGCGCGAAGGCGAAGGGGAGAGCCACCGGGAAGCAAGGTCTCGTACAAGCCCCGGGGGATCGGCATGCAGTGGTTTGGGGGGAATCTTACCGGACGAGTTTTCGAACTGCCCCCTGACCGTCGGTGTTATCCTTTTTTCACAATGTCGAAGGCGAACTCCCAAGAAATCCTGTTCCTCGTAGAAGAGGCGCCCGAGGGCGGCCTAACGGCTCGCGCGCTCGGCGCTTCGATCTTCACGGAGGCCGAGGGACTGGAGCAGCTGCATGCCAACGTTCGCGATGCTGTCGCCTGCCACTTCGGCGACGAAGAGAAGCCGGCGCTCATCAGACTTCACTTCGTGAAGGAGGAAGTCCTCACTTCGTGAGGCTGCCAAGGGATCTGTCCGGACGTGAGCTCGCGCGAGCTCTTGAGATCCTCGGATATCGAATCACTCGCCAGTCCGGAAGTCACATTCGACTCACGACGACCGAGCCCGACGAGCATCACCTCACGATTCCTGACCACGACGGGCTGCGAGTCGGTACTCTCAGCGCAATCTTGAGTGCGGTGGCGGAGCACGCCGGTATTAGTCGCGAAGAACTCTTCGAACGCCTGTTCAATCGCCGTTGAGATCTACGAACCGTGTGCGATTGCCTTGGGGCACGAACTTGCTCGCCGGACAACACCTGAGCCGCGTATGCAAGTACAGCTCGGATCTGTTAGTCGGTGATGCCGTACTCGGTGGAAAGGTCCTCGAACGGCAACCGAGCAGCCAGCTTCGCGAGTACGAGATCAACCGGGGCCCGGCTGGAGGAGATTACGGGCCATCGCGGCGGCAGCCAAGTCCTTGGCTTGTGACGGGCGTCCAGGACGTCGTGCTCGTGACGCCGTCGGGAATGGAGTGCCTCTCGTGCGAAGCGCCGCGCGAGATCGCCGATGTCGAGAAGGCGATTGCCGAAGGGCGCGCGAAGGCGAAGGGGAGAGCCACCGGGAAGTCCGCTAAGGAATCGCCGATCTGGAACGCAGCCTTGTTCGGCCGCCGTTCCCTCGCTTACATCAGCCCGCCAGCCCGTCAGCCCCGCCCCGCGGCCCGCGCGCGGGGGAGAGGGGCTCGGCTGGAGTGACCTTTCTCGGTCGCGAGCACGGCATGAAGCCTGACTCCCAGCGCTCGAAGGACGCGGAGGACCGTGCCAAGCTCCGGGTTCCCGCCGACAGAGAGCGCCTTGTAGAGGCTCTCGCGGCCGAGGCCGGCCTGTCGAGCGAGCCTGGACATCCCTTTGGCCCGCGCGATGTCCCCGAGTGCCGCGGCGATCACGCCCGAATCGCCGTCCTCGAATGCGGCTTCCAGATACGCGACCACGTCGCGGCCGCTCTTCAGGTGATCGGCCGCATCCCATTTTCTCGTTTTCGTCTTCGCCATAGCCGCCTCGTCCTACAGGTTTCGTGCGATGTCCCGGGCGATGCGAATGTCGCGCCCCTGACTCCTCTTGTCGCCGCCCGCGAGAAGAATGACCAGCTGTTCGCCACGCTTCGCGAAATAGATTCGATACCCGGGTCCGTAATCGATTCTCATCTCGGACACGCCTTCTCCTACAGGCCGGACGTCGCCCGGATTGCCGATTGACAACCGTCGGATTCTGACCACGATCCGAGCACGGGCCTCCGAATCTCGAAGCCCGTCGAACCAGTCCGCGTACAGGTTCGTTTGACGGACTTCGATCACTGCGGATTGTATCCTATGGGATACTACGAGTCAAGCCGCCGTGCCGGTCTGGCTCGTTATCCTGAGGCGGTCATGCCGACCAGCATGCGAGCAACCTCGGACAAAAGGCGTCCGAGGCCGGACTCTCAGAAGCTCAGAAATCAGATACCGCCGGAGGGCCCACGGCCCCCCGGGCGGCCGCCGTTCGTTCCGCCCGTCAGTTCCGGCGGCCGTGGTTCTCAGGCCAGAGGCGCGGTGAGGATGTCCAGCGTCAACGCTGCATTCCTGCGGCCCGGCGTTCGGTTGGCCCCTTCTCCGGCGCAGCAGCCTTCGCAGGAGTGACCTTTGCGCACCCCGGCGGCCGCATCCCATTTTCTCGTCTTCTCTTCGGCATAGCCGCCTCGTACTGGAGGCTCCCGAGAGGTCAGTGCGATGAAGTGGACAACTAGGCTGGTTCCCACCGGCGCAGGAACTCGGCGGGAGTCACGACGAGAGATCGGCGAATCGAAGGAACCTGGAAGTGGCGGGTGTTTCCAGTGACCAGGAAATCCGCATCGGCGGCGACGGCCACCTCGAGGAACGGGCGATCGGCTTCGTCCTTCAGGGCGAGCTTCAGCGGAGGTGCGCTGATCCTGGTGGCCTCCGCCTCGACGAGATCGAGGAAGTCCGAGATGTCTGCAGGATCGAAGCCGAACTTCCTCCGCGGCAGGACGGCCCGGTACTCGGCCAGGATTCGATCATCGACGAGCAGGTTCACCTCACTGGCCAGGAGCAGGTCGATGATCCGGCCGGGAAAACCTTCCGGATTCAACAGGCCGGACACGATCACGTTCGTGTCCAAAACGATCTTCAAGCTGAGCGGCGCTTGCGGCGAGCTTCGCGAATCTCCCGGTTGATCTCCGTCATCGTGAGCCGGCTTGTTCCGGCCTCCGCAGCCCTCTTCCGCATGCGAGAGACCGCCATCGTCGCCTTCGCCCGGCGAATGGCATCCACCGTCTCATCCAGCCGGGCCTCGTCCACTCCAACGAGCACTCCCATCGGCTTTCCGTTTGCTGTCAGAACAACGTCCGCCTGGGAGAGGCTTGCCCAGAGCTTTCCGGGCCTGTTTCGCAGTTCGCGCACGCTGACGAATCTCATCCGGGCAGTGTAGCACTTTGGGCTCCAGAAGCGCTACACCGCGCCGCTCGACTTGCCGCGCCAACGCGGCCGCCCGCCCTTAGAGTCCGCCTTGTCTCGAAAGGAGGGCTGATGATCGCAGCGGCGGCCCTGATCGGTCTTACACGTCCTCGCTGACGCAGCTCCCTCGGCCCCGCCCGCCATTCCTCCTCCTTTTCGGGGCATCGCGGGGTTCCTGGCGAAGCTGTGTGGGGATCGATCGCCGTCTTCCACGCGGCCGCCGAGACCACGGAGCCGACTTCTAGTACCTGACGGGCTCTCGGAGCCGGAGTCCGCCTCGTTCGGCCGCCGCTCCCTCGGCCGTACGTCAGCCCGTCAGTCCGTCAGCCCCGTCGCGCCGCTTCGATCTTGGCGACGTCGATCTTCTGCATCGGCATCATCGCCTCGAACGCGCGTTTAGCCTCGTCGCCGCCGGCCGCGAGCGCGTCCATGAGCACGCGGGGCGTGATCTGCCAGGAAATGCCCCAGCGGTCCTTGCACCAGCCGCACTCGCTTTCCTTGCCCCCATTGCCGACGATCGCGTTCCAGTAGCGGTCCGTCTCTTCCTGATCGTCCGTCGCGATCTGGAAAGAAAAGGCCTCGGTGTGCTGGAACGTCGGGCCGCCGTTCAAGCCGAGACAGGGAATGCCCAGCACCGTGAACTCGACCGTCAGGACTTGGCCCTTCTTGCCACCCGGGTAGTCGCTCGGGGCCTTGTGAACGGCGGTCACCTGGCTGTCCGGAAAGGTCGCCGCGTAGAAACGGGCCGCATCGAGCGCGTCCTTGTCGTACCAGAGGCAAATCGTGTTCCTGGGTTGCATGTTCGTTTGCTCCTCATCCGCGATCAGTGCAAAACAACGGTCTCCTGTCAACCCGGCAGGCGGGTTCGCCGCGGGCTATCCAGTCTTTTGGTGTTACGGACCGCATAAGGGAAAGATCACGATTCTTGCGATCTCGCCGCATCCGCGATCGTGTCCCCCTCACGGAATCTTTCCCGCGACCGGGGCGAGGGGGCTCGCGCCACCTATCGCTTCACCGGACCGAGGTACCTGTCGAGCCAGTCCAGGCTTTCCCGGATCAACTCCTTCCGCGGCGGGGCGTGGCCGGTTTCGTAGAGGACGTACTTCTTGTCCGCGTCGGACGTGCCGAGAAACCGGAAGAACGGCTTCTGGCTCGTCTCGACCGGGAAGAAGTGGTCGTAGCGGCCGTTGATCATGAGCGTCGGGATCTTTACCCGCGGCAGGAAGTTGAGCTCCTCGGCCTCGGGGAGCGCCTTCGGGAAGGAGAGGCCGCCGGATTCGAGGATTGCGGCCTTGATGCGGGGTTCGACGGCGAGCATCACGGGGGCCACCTGGCTGCCCCACGAGAGACCGAGATACCCGTAGGCGTCGTGGCGGATCCCGGGGCGCGTCTGGACATAGTCGAGCGAACGGCCGAGGTCCTTCGACCACATGATCACGTGATCGCGATAGAACGTCGTCGTGTCGGGGTTGTCGTCTCGGACCGCGTCGCGGCGCTGGAAGGTGCTCTTGTACACGGGTGACACGAGCACCCGGCCGCTCCGCGGGACGAACTCGGCGTAAGGCGACAGGTTGAATTCGCTCTGCTGGATCGCGCCGGAGCCCGGGAAGTAAATGACCGCCTGATACGGGGGAGTTCCGTGCAGCGGCGTGAAGAGGTAGAGGACGAGGCGCTCGCCGCCGTACGCGGCGTCGAGGGTGACCGTCTCTCGCTTCCAGTCATCGAAGGCGACCGTTTCCTCGACTTTCGCGTTCAAATCCGTCTTGTCGTAGGCGTAGCTCCCCGTGTAGGCGCGGAAGAGCTCGTCGGAGACGGGCTTCTCCTTCGCGAAGTCGCGGAAGTCCTCCTCGATACGCGCGGTTGTCTCAGACGCCGGCGGGGAGGCGAGCTTCACGCAGCGGAAGCCGAAGTTGGGCCGGCGATCCCAAGGGGACTGCGCGTCTTTGTCGATGAACATGTACGTGGGCTCGCCGAACCCGCCCCCCAGGAGGAACCGCTTTCCGGTGCGGCTCGCGTTCGTGCACCACTCCTTGACGTTGCCCGCCATGTCGCTCGTGCCGAAGCCGCTGACGCGCCCGTCGCCGACGGCCGATGTGTCCTCGCCCTGAAAGTTGCTGGCCGGCGAGATCATCAGGCTCGCCTGCGTCTGGGCCGCGCGGTTCCAGTGGAAGACGGTCGGCAGGGTCTTCTCCGCGAAGGCCGCGTAGGCGGACGCCTCGTACCATGAGACGCCCGAGACGGGATGTTTCTCGAACCCCTTCCGATAGTGGCCCGTCTCCCACGCCGCCGGCCCGGGCCGCCCGGTGGCGTCGCGGAACGCGGCGATCGCCTCGTCGAAGGAAAGCGTGCCGCCGTCGCGCGTGAAGGGCTCCTTCCAGTACTCGCGCTTGCCGTAGCCGCCCGCGTCGACGAATTTCTGAAAATCTTCATTCGTGACCTCGCGGCGGTCGATGAAGAAATCGTCGAGCGGGACCTCGGCCAGAGCCAGGCCCGGAATGAACGGCTGCCACTTCCCGCCGGCGACGCGCGTCATGCCGGGCGGGACCGTCGTCGCCGGAGCCAGCCGCGCCGCGATCTTGTAGGGGATCCGATGGACGAGCGTCCACGTCGGCTCGATCTCGTAGGCGGGCGCGAATCCCTCCTTCTGAAGGCGCCACACGTAATAGTCCTTCGGCACGCGCTGGTCCTTCAGAGGCGTCCTGCCGAGGGAGGTCCACGCGTTCGGGTCGCCGCGGTAGGGCCGGTAGGAGACGTCCGCGCCCGGGGGATCGCTCTCGAATGAGAAACCGAGCGTCGCCGATGTCCAGAGCTTCTCGAGCGTCGGGTCCTGCGGCTCGATCGCGCGGGCCCGGACGATGAGCGCGCCGGCCTCCGGGAACTTCTCCGCGGCGACGAGCTTCGTGGCCTCCGGGATCGCGGTGCGCTGCACCCAGCGGATGCGCGATTGGCGGCGCGCGAACCAGGCGCCGCCGCCCGCAAACAGGATCAGAAGGACGACGATCGCCGCGAGGGCCGCCGTAGTCGGCCGGCGGAGGAACGCGGAGCCGGAGGC
>JBBROA010000154.1:0-7949 GCA_038229875.1 Thermoanaerobaculia bacterium
CGAGATCGATCCCCACCCGTTCGCGATCCGGGCCAGCTCTTCGCGGTTCGCGCTGTAGGAGCCGCCGATTCGAATGTCATGGCTTCCGCCCAGGATGTTCGCCAGGTAACTCGTGGTCAGCTTGTACTCATCCCGGAAGAAGTCGTCGTTGTTGATGGCGAGGGAGGCACCGCCGGTCTGCTGACCGGTCAGCGGGTCCGTGAACAGGCCAACCGCGGCGGGGTTTGCCGCGTTAAAGGCGGGTTGGTATCCGAACGCCAGAATCGGTGCCGCACCGTTATGGTTTTCATTGTGGTTGTACTTGGCCTCGAGGTTGAATCTCGAGTTCACCGTCCAGAACCAGGAGGCGACGCCGATCCGGTCGATTTCCTTCGGGTTATCGCCGGTCGTGGCCGCACCCTGCGTCCCGATGTCCGTGTTCGTCTGCTTGACGCCCCGGTACCGGAACGAGGCTTCCAACAACTGATTGGACAAGGGAGTCGCCGTCAACTTTGCGAAATACTCGTTGATGTCGAGATCGGAATTCGGGAGCGAATTGGGAGCGCCTCCGACGTTGAAATTGTTGAACCGTTCTTTCTCCGCCTGGCGATAGAAGTTCGCCGAGCCGTAGAAGAAGATACGGTCGGGGAAGATGGGACCGCCGATGCTCGCGCCGGGGCGAACCCGGTTCACGACGCTCGTATTGTTTGGGTCCTTGCTTTTCGCGCCGAGACTCGAGGGCTCGTATTCGAGCCTCGCCTCTCCGTGAAAGGCGTTCGTGCCCGACTTCGTCACGCCGTTGACGATGAATCCTCCCGTGCGGCCGTACTCCGGCGAGACGCCCGCCCGGGTGATGTTGACTTCCTGGATATCGAGCTCCGCGAAGTCCTGAAAGAGGTCGGCGAAGAAAGGATTCGTGACGTTGACGCCGTCGTAAAGGAACTGGTTGTCCTGACGTCCCCCTCCGGCGTTGAAACCGGGATTGGTATTCGAGATCGCGACCCCGCTGTCCGCGACTCCGGGAGCGAGCTCCATCGTTCCTGCGAAGGTGCGGGCGAGGGGAAGCTTTTCAATCGCGGCCCGGTCGGTCACGGTGGAGACGGTCGTGGATTTCGTATCGACGACCGGTGTCGCCGCGGTGACCGTGACCTCCGCGGTCGCGGTGGCGCGCAGCGAAGCGCGGACCTGCGTCTCCTTCTGGATGGAGACCACGACGTCCTGGTCGAAAGCGCCCATGCCGGAAAGCTCCGCCTTCAGGCGATAGGTGCCCGGGAGAAGGCCGGAGAATTGAAACGAGCCATCGCCCTGGCTCGTCGCCGTCCGGCCGAGAGGCATGTTCGGGCTGCTGATGGTGACGGTCACCCCCGGTAGAGGACCTCCCTGGCCGTCGCGAACGGTCCCCGAGATAGAACCCGTCGTCTGGGCGAAAGCGAGCGGGACCACGAGCGCGAAACACGCGACCGCAATCCACAGTGGTCGAAACCGCATAAGCCTGACTCCTTCTAAATGGGGCGGGGCGCCCGCAAACGAGAATTTCGAATCACGAGGACACGCGGAAGCATGAGTAAACACGCCGATTTTACTCTCGTTCCAAACGGACGAGGTCCTCGAAAGTTTCACGACGCCGTACGATCTCGAATCCATTCGATTGGACGAGGACCTCGGCGGCGCGGTTCCGAAAATTGTAGTTGGAGGACATCGCGGACCCGTAGGCGCCGGAGTCGAGGATCGCCAGGAAGTCGCCCTCCTCCGGCGCGGCAAGAGTCCGGTCCCGGGCGAAGAAGTCGCTCGACTCACAGATCGGCCCGACAACATCGGCGACGATGGGAGGTCCCGTGGGCGATGCCACCGGTTCAATCGGATGGATCGCTCCGTAGAGCGGCGGCCGCAGCAGGTCGTTCATCCCCGCATCGACTATGACGAATTCTTTTCCACCGTTCGTCTTTCGGTAGAGAACCCGGGTCACCAGCGCCCCGGCCGCCCCGACGATCGCGCGGCCCGGTTCGATCAGGATCCTGAGCGGGAGCCCCTCCAGAGGCGCCATCACGGCCCGGGCGTACTCCTCGGGCGACAGGGCGGGCGATTCGCTTTCACCGATCCCGATCCCACCCCCGACGTCGAGCGTCTCGAGCGCAAAGCCTCTCTGGAGAAGCTGCGAAGCGACCAGGGCGAGCTCCCGGGCGGTCTCCGCGAGCGGGCGCGGGTCGCCGATCTGACTTCCGATGTGGGCCTGAATGCCCGTCATGCGCACGTGGGTGAGCCGGCGGGCATCTTCGTAGACCTCGAGCGCCCGGCCTATGTCGATTCCGAACTTGTTGTGCTTCAAACCGGTCGAGATGTAAGGGTGGGACTTCGGGTCGATGTCGGGATTCACGCGAAGCGCCACTCGGGCCGTCGTGTCGAGTGCCGCCGCGGCCGCGTCGATCTTTTCAATTTCCCGCGGCGACTCGGCGTTGAACGCGAGGATCTGGAGCTGGACGCCGAACGTGATTTCCTGATCCGTTTTACCGACACCCGAGAAGACGATGCGGTCCGGCGGGATCCCGGATTCCACGGCGGCCCGCAGCTCGCCCCCCGAAACGACGTCGGCCCCCGCGCCGAGCGCCGCCAGCGCGCGCAGAACCGCCAGGTTGGAGTTGGCTTTGGTTGCGTAGCAGACGAGATGGGGAACCGCCGAGAGCGCCCGGTCGAAACGCAGGTAGTTCTCTTCCACGAGAGCGCGGCTGTAGACATAAACCGGCGTCCCGACGCCCTCGGCGATGGACGCGAGCGGGACTCCGTCGCAGGTCAGGTTGCCGGCGTCGTTGCGAAAGAATCCAGCCACGGCCGGCGACGATAGCAGAGGGAAACCGCGCAGATCAGGCGATCAACGAAAGGAGTCGGGAAGAGGGCGGAAGTCCGGCCTGTAGTAACGATTCCACTTTCTAGGGCTGTGGCCCCAGCACGGTTGTCCGCCGGCCCGTCGTGGGATCGAAGCGGACGAGCGAGATTCGAGCGTCTTCTGTCGAAAGGAACAGCCGGCTCGCCTCGGTTCCGGGAAGGATGGAGGTCTGGAGTGTCCACGGATCGACAACCGGCATCAAGCCGTTTGCGACTCGCCTCGAGGTGCCGGCGTTCGTGTCGACTAAATAAAGCGCGGGCGCGGTCCGGCCTGAACCGAGCGGCGAAAAGAGCGAGACCGTCAGCACCCCGGCGGCGATCTCACGTCCCGGCCTCAGCGCGCCTCGCTCCGGAAGGACGATTCTTCTTTCGCTCGCGCCGCCCGTCGAAAAGATCTCGAGCGCCCCCGACCCGGCGGAATTCAGCGCGAGGACAGGGCGGCCGTCTGAGAGGAAGAAAGGCCAGGACGCCACCGGAGAGGGGCTTTCCCGGAGCGTCGCGAGTCGCGCCGCGGTGCGGCCGTCGCGCAGTGTGATCCGCAAGCCCGCCTTTTCGCGGACGACGATCCTCTCACCCGCCGCTCCCACCTGGACGAACACCGGACCTCTCAACGTTTCGGACGTCCCCGTCACGGTCACCTTCCTGGTCGAAATGCGAAACTCCAGGATCTCGAGCTGGACGTCGGGCGTGCCCTGGCGCCCCGGGTTTTGGCGCAGAACCCGGACCACGTCCGGCGCCGCAAAAAACGGTGTCGCAGGATAACGCCGGTCGGAGACGCGCGCGGATCCCCGGGAACGACCGGTTGACAGTTCCGTGACTGAGAGGATGCCGTTTTCCAACGCGGCGATCTGATCCCCTTGGGGAGAGAGAACGAGTGAGGAGGGCTGTCGGGAAAAGTCGATGCGCGTCTCGACGGGGCGAGCGTTCGCGGCGTCGAGCCGCAGCGTCTTTACCGTCCAGGGTCCCACCTGCGAAGGCGCCTCGACCCAGGCCGCGGTCCGTCCATCCCCTGAGATGGCGGTCCGCCAGCTTTCGTTCGAGATCCGCTCGAATCGGCCGGTCATGGAGTCGTAGAGGTAGTTTGCCTCGAGACCGCGTGTCCGCCCCGAGAGGACAACCCAGCCCTGCGTCCCGAGAGACCGCGCGTAGAGGTCCTTCACAGATGCGGGCGGAGCGGCGAGGACCCAGGCTGACCAGGCCGCGCAGGCCACAGTCGAGACTCCGAGGATCAGCCAGAGGCTCGTCGAGAGAGCCCGGTGCGCCTCGCGGAGGTCCGTTCTTCCTTTCGCCGTCGCGCGATGAGCCGCGATCAGCAGGGCGGCGAGCAGAAGCGGCGCGAGAACGACCACCAGGAGCCAGTAGATTGTTCCGGGGACCACCGCAAACCTCTGCAGCCTCATTCCCATGCTCCAGAACGCGAGCGCGACCAGGGCGAGAACCAGGACGTCGGCGGCGAGAAGGGGAGAGCGCGACCGGATCGCGATCCCCGCTGCGTTTGAAAGAAGAAGCACCAGCAGGAAGAATCCGAGTCCGATGGCGCAGGAGGCGGCCGGCCCGGTCGGAAAGAGGTCACCGAGCGGAGACAGGCTGCGATTCACGATCATCGACGGGGCGAGCGCGATCGCGAGGGCCGCGATCACGAGCAGCATCGCCGCCGAGAGCTTGCCGGCCCAGAGCGCCCCGGCGGAGACGGGCCGGGAGAAGAAAAAGCCGATGCGGCGGGTCGCGATCTCTCCGGAAAGGACACTCGATCCGAGCGCTATGGCAAGACCTCCCGCCACTGTCGCGGCGAGGATCACGGCGGCGAACCCCCGGGATTCGCCAGCGCCTGCGCCACGGAGACGCGCGACAATCGGAATAGCGAGAGGGAAGAGACCGGCCGCCGCCGCGGCGAAGAGCACGAATCTCTTTTCAGAGAGCTCCCGACGTGTGACCGCGAGAAATCCACTCATGCCGCGCCTCCTTTTTGAGCGGTCGGCTGGAGTGGCTCCCCGGCGACGGCGACGAAGATCTCCTCGAGCGAAAGCGCCGAGGCTTCTGCGCCCTCGACCCCATCCATCTGCCGGAACCGCTCGAACGCCGCGTCGTCCCAGTTCGAAACGACCGCGTCTATTCCCCAGCCCCGGACCTGAACGCGCGTCGCGTCGAAGGCGTCGAGCTCGTTTCCGAAGTCCTTGCGCGTTTCCGTCATTCGGTTGGCGTACCGGATCCGGCGGAACCTCGCCTTCAAAATATCGACGTCCTCGTCGAGGATCAGCTGGCCGGTCTTGAGCACCCCGACGCGGGTCGCAATCCCTTCGATCGCGGCGAGGTCGTGGGTAGTGATGAGCGCGGTCGTGCCCCGGTCCGCGAGGTCTCCCAGAAACTCGTCCCAGAACGCCCGGCGGGCGACCACGTCGAGCCCCAGAGTCGGGTCGTCCAGCACGAGGAGCTCGGGCGAAAAGGCCAGCGCCATGGCCAGGAGCACCTGGCCCTTCTGGCCCTTCGACAGGCGGCCGAAGGGCACGTGCGGCGGCACGCCGAAGCGATCCAGCCTGCGCTCTACCGAGCCCGAGTCCCATCGAGGATAGAGCCGCCGGCAGAATTGCGCGATTTCGAAGGCCGTCATGGCAGGCGGCGCGTCCGGTTCCTCCGGCACGACGCCGACCCGGGCGAGCGCGCGCGTACGCGTCGTCCAGGAGTTGCCCCCGAAGAGACGGGCTTCTCCGGAGGCGGGTCTCTGTTGTCCGAGGAGGCATCGCACGAGCGACGATTTCCCGGCTCCGTTTCTCCCGAGAAGCGCGTAGACCTCACCGGGCGCGACCGCGAAAGAGACGTCCTGGCAGGCAATCGCGCGCCCGTACCGGACCGTGATGGCACGGGCCTCAATCGGAACGGCCGAAGTGCGCGCCGCCGGGCTCAAGTTCGAGGGGGCGGTCGCGATGCTCATCGTCGGTCTCCTTTTCCATTTCCGAGACGGCGAAACGCCGACGCCAGCTCCCGGGCGGCTTCCTCGGCTCCGCCCCCGAGGGACGCCGCGAGCGCCGCGTAGGCAGCCGCCGCCTCCCGGAGCACCCGCTCCCGTTCTGCGCGCGCCACTGTGGGGGGGACTTCCGCCACGAACGTCCCCTCGCCGCGGCGGACGGCAAGAAGGCCCGCGTCGGCGAGGCGCTGATACGCCTTGGCGACAGTCGCCGGATTCACCCGCAGGTCGCGAGCGAGGTCGCGCACGGACGGCACCGGACCACCCGCAGGCAGGACCGCGCTGGCCACGAGCCGGCGCACGCCCTGCTCGATCTGGCTCCAGATCGGGGTCGGAGAGGCGAAATCGACGTGAAGAGCACGCATCTGTGTATCACAGTTGTAATACAGCGATGCGCGACGTGTCAAGGACTCTTCGAGCGCCCCGCGGCGACCCATCCGGTCGCACCGACAGCCGTCAGTGGTTTTTGGCGCCGTCCGCCGACCGCCCATCTTCAAATCGGTACGCGCGCAAAGCCGGGGCGAGGAGCGCGACCCCCGCGGCGACGACGAGCGTCGCCACGCCGCCACTGACCACGGCGACCGTGACGCCGACGGCGGCAGAGGCGAACAGGGAAGCGACGAGTCCGGCCTCGAGCTCCCCGAGCTGCGGGCCTCCCATGAAGAAGATCATGTTGACCGACGTCATCCGCCCCCGGAGCGCATCCGGTGTTACGAATTGCCGGAGCGTCTGCCGGATGACCGTTGAGACGGCGTCGGCTGCGCCGATGGCGGCGAGAGCCGCCAGCGTCAGAGGGAAATGTCGTGAGAAGCCAAACACGATTGTGGCCAGCCCGTACCCGGCCACGGCCCGGAGGAACACGCGTCCCTGCCGGACGGGCAGGGGACGGACCGAAAGGTACAGGGAGGCTGCCAGCGCGCCCACCGCCGGCGCCGACACCAGAAATCCATACCCCGCGGCCCCGACCCGGAGCACCTGGTCGGCGAAGATCGGAAGGAGCGACATCGCTCCCGCAAAAAAGGTGGCGAAAAAGTCCACCGCCATGGTCCAGACGATCAGGGGCGTTCGAAAGACGAACCGGATCCCTTCCTTCAGGTCCGCGATGGGATGCGCCGGGGGCCCCGCCGCGCGCGCGAGCGGCCGGCCGGACGTGCGCATCGTCGCCAAGGCAAACAGCACGGCGAGAAACGACGCGGCATTGACCAGGTAGATCCACGCGAGTCCTCCCGTCGACACCGCCCCCGCCGGGACGCCGGCGCGGCCGGGCGGCATCGCGTGGCCCGCGATGATCCATCCGGCGAGCGCCGGCCCCGCGATCAGGCCCACCTGAAACACGGAGAGGTTGATGGACAGGGCGCCGGGCAGGTCTCGGTCGGGAACCAGGCGGGGGATCAGCGCCTGGCGCGCAGGCGCGTCGAAGGCCGCCGCGCCCGACGCCGCCGCCGTCAACGCGTACAGAACCCAGAGCGACTCCCGCCCCGAAAAGGTCAGGATCGCGAGCACACCCGCCGCGGCAGCCATGAAGGACTGCGTGAAGAGCATCAGCTTGCGACGATCGACGCGGTCCACGAGAACCCCTCCCCAGAGAGAGAACACGACGATCGGGAGAACCCGGGTCAGGCCTACCAGCCCGAGCGCCAGGGGCGACCGCGTCAGCAGGTAGACGTGCCAGTGGATCGCGACGGACTGCATCTGGGATCCGGTCCCCGAGACGAGGTACGCGCCCAGGAGCCGCCGGAAATCGCGGTGCTGGAGCGCGAGGAGCGGGGTGCGCGCGGGACTCACCGGGTCTCCGGTCCGAGCAGAAGGATCATCGGCGAAGGGTTATACCCGTGCCGGACGGATCGCCGCGGCGCCGACGACCCCTCGAGAAAAGACGCGGCGACCGGAGATCCCCGCTCCGGCGTTCCGGACCCGAGGGTTCGCGGGGCTCCGGAGACGTCAGAGGTCACGCGGCTCCGCCGCCTGCGCCCGGAGGAGGAGAGCGGAAGATAGAATCTGCCTATGGCCGCCCGTGCGCACCGCCTTCTTCCCGGCGCCCTGGGGCTCGGGTTCCTCCTCTGGGCGATGATCGCGCTCGGACATCCGCGGACCCGCCTGCTCCCTCCCCGCGACCCGGTTCCCCCCG
>JBBROA010000155.1:0-7907 GCA_038229875.1 Thermoanaerobaculia bacterium
AGCTAGGTCCTTTGAGGAGAAGTGGCGGCCCCAACGGGATTCGAACCCGTGCGTCGGCCTCCGGGGGGCTCGGGGGGCCAGACGGCCCCCCGCGTATGGAAGCCAGCCGTGAGGGACACGGCGCAGGAGCGTACGCCAGAGAAGATCATGATGGCGGCCCCAACGGGATTCGAACCCGTGCGTCGGCCTTGAAAGAGCCGTGTCCTAACCCCTAGACGATGGGGCCGCAGAGGAGCGAGGAAAGATAGCACGGCGGCGAAGCGATTGAACAGGAGACGCGCCGCCCGTTACGGGATACATAGCCGCTAAAGCCGGCCGGGATTCCTTACGAGCCGGCGGGTGTCAGGACCGCGGCAGGAACATCGACGGCTGGCTGCTGCTCCTCGGCCGCGAGATACGCGTTCGGATCGTGGTGGATCGCGCCTTCCGGCAGCCACTCCCACAGCGAACCCAGATCCCGGCGGATCTGGTTCATGTAGAAGGCCGGGAGCTCCGTCGAGTCGCCGGCGAAGTAGCGGCGGACGACCGGGTCGTCGTCCAGCAGGCCGCGCAGCTCCCTGTAGTACTTCAGGCGGCCCGCGCCTTCAGAGGAGACCGCCCGGACGAGATTCATCCAGCGCGGAATCGCGGCGCGTGTCGCCCGGAATCGCCTCAGGACCGCCGGCGTCGAGAAGGTGTGGCGCGTCAGGTCGATGACGCGGTCGTAGAACTCCGGCCACGAATAGTTCTGAGGCCTCACGTTCATCGCGTGGTTGTTGTCGAGAAAGTGGAACGGGAAGGGGAGCACCCGGTTCGTTCGCTGGTACTCCAGGTTCAACGGCGCCGCGCGGCCGAACGCCGAGAGGAGCGAGTAACCCGGGAAGACGCCCGGCGCGAGACCGATGAACTGTTTCGTCAGCTCGAACGGCTCCTCTCCGGCGTCGGAGTCGAGCCCGAGAACGAAGTTCATCTGCAGATACGGGATGTGTTTCAGGATCATGTTCGCGTGGTCGGCGACCTGGCGCACCTTCTCGATGCCCTTGTTCTGGCCCGTCTTCGACTTGTTGCCCATGTCGTACCAGGATTCGACTCCCGGCAGCAGCCCCTTGAATCCGGATCGCGCCATGCGCTGCACGTGCGGTTCAGACAGAAGCGAGAGACTGCTCTCCGCGACAAAGTCGATGCTCCCCGGCGGCACCGCCTCGTCGATCGCGTCCAGATACGCGTCGAAGCGGACTCCGAAATTCGGGTCGTGCCATCCAACCCGCGGACGCTTCATCTCGCGAACGAGGAACCG
This sequence comes from Thermoanaerobaculia bacterium, assembly GCA_038229875.1. Taxonomy (GTDB): domain Bacteria; phylum Acidobacteriota; class Thermoanaerobaculia; order UBA5066; family Gp7-AA6; genus JALYUA01. The sequence goes on from JBBROA010000155.1 coordinate 1,277, forward strand.
GAGATCTTCGCGCATCACGCCGAAGTCGAGCGGCTGATAAGGAACGGTCGCGTCGATGCAGAAGCTGCAGGTATACGGACAGCCGAGGCTCCCGATCATCGGCACCAGCTTGAACAGCGGCGCCTTTCGCAGGGTCGGGGCAATGAATTTCCACCGCTCGCGGACGCCCGGAAGGGAGGCGGGCTGCGTCAACGCCGAGAGGTGACGGCCCAGGGGACGGTGCGGGCCGGCGTCTTCCAGCACTTCGCGGATCACCTTTCGATCGGTGAAACCGAGAACGTAGTCGAAGTACCGGCGAGCGTCCTCCGGGTAGCAGCGGGCGTGAGGACCTCCGAGCACGGTGACGGCCCCTCGCGACCGGAACAGGTTGCTCAGCGAGTAGGAAAGAAACGCCGAATCGGTGAAGCCGCCGAAGAAAACGAGATCGACCGATTCCGGCAGGTGTTCGAGGAGGTCCTCGAACCCGGTGTAGCAGACGAAGGTGACCTCGTGCCCCTCCGCCTCACACCAGGTGGCGACCACCTGCGGCATGATGCTCGCGAGGTTCGCGTTCATCACACGGGCGTAGAGGGCGCGGGTGGGCGCCTTCGCGACGAGATCGATGACGCCAATCTTCAGCTTGCGCGTATGGCCTTTCGGCGGCTCGGGTGGCACCTCCGCAGGGAAACGGACTGGAGACCTGCGGCCGATGGGAGCCTCGCATAAGTTATCAGCGCCGGACGCTGCGGGAGATCTATTTCGGAAACCGGCGGAGATTTCGGACCGTTCAGGGCGCTGCCGGTAGGCCTCGAGAGCGCGGAGGACGAGCTCCGTCGGCGAGATCTCTTCCTGAAGCGCCCGGGCTTCCGCTTCGACGGACTCCGCGTGGCCGGGGGGCGCCGCGATGCGAAACGGGGTGACGGCATACCGAGCATCGGCTTTCATCGAGAACCTTCGGAGAGATCCGGCCCATCCAGGCTGTCGCATCCCGGTTCTGGCAGCCCCGAAAATTCGTCCGATTTTTCTGGCCCGGAAGCTCTTTCCGAAGGAAGATAGCGGTATGAATCGAGTCCTTCGACGTTTCGCGTGGCTCCTGCTGGCACCGGTCGTCGCGTGCTCGGAGAAGAGCACGATCACCAACCCCCTCACTCAGACGCCGGTCACCCCTTCGATCACGTTCCCGACGCCGATCGGTCCGGGTGGGACGCCTGTCGTCACCGGCACGCCGCTCGTGCCGACCGCGGGAGCCACATTCACGCCGAGGACCACGACTCCGGTTCCGACCTCGACGCCGGTGACTCCGGGAGGTCCGACCGTGACCCCCGGGATTCCGACCGCGACACCTGTCGTCCCGACGGCCGGCCCGTCCGCGACGCCAGGCACCACGACGCCGCCGACGGCAACCCCGATCATCACGGGGACGCCGTTCCCGAGGACCCCGACTCCGCTCTTCACTCCGGTCCCGACGATCACCCCCGTGCCGACGATCACGCCAATCTCGATTTTCACTCAGACCCCGATTTCAGCCACCGCCACTCCGAGGCCCACGCCTTAGGGTCCGGAATCCGTCTTCCTCGAAGGTGCGCCACCGGACAGACGGAGGCCTCATTCGGGAGACAGTGTTCGCGTTATGGCCGGCGCAATCACCGGGCTCCTCGTTCGTGTCGAAGAGGAGGAACTCGTCGTTTTCAATTCCCCCGGGGATGACCTCGCGCTTTTTTCTCGCCCGGGCACTTCTTTTCCCGCACCGGTCCTGAAAAGGATCGCAGGAGGCGGGGTCAGCGCCTCTCTTGGCGCCTCCACCCCCAACAACGTCCGCCGGCTTCGTCTGAAGGACACGGACGGCGGTTTGATCTATGACGGACGGCTCTTCGTCTATCTGACCTGACGGCGTTGGCCGCGCCTCGACTCCGTGCCTTCGGTCAAACCCTCGCGCGCTGACGGCGGTCCGCGATAATGTTTCCGCTCGAGATCGCTTCCCGGTTCGAGGCGTCACAGCGCCGGCAGACGAGAGGAATGACCTTGCCCTCCTGGATTTCTGCCGTCAGCGGCCGGTAATTCTGCTGGCCGCAGAACCGGCAGGACCACGAGAGAAGCTTCACGTTGTCTGGTGTCATGTCTGTCCGGGCCACGCGTGCGGTCGCGAAATACTTCGCTTCCGGCGAAGGATTGCGGGACGAACACCCACGACGCAGGCGCATTGTCGCAGTTTCCGCCGCCTCCCGGCGCCCGCCGACCGAGGGTCAGGCCTGGACGCCCGGAAAATGCAGCACCCGCCCCCGGTCCAGCGGCCGGAACGATGACGTTTTCCGCGATGGACAAAGTTCAAACAATGTACGCCGGCGTACTTAAGGACCCCCTCTCTTGCTGTACGTTCGCGATCCGAAACACCATCTCATCAAGGAGCCGCATTGGGCAGACGACCCACGGCAAAGAATCAGTCGGGAGCGGAACCTCGCCGCCGAGGCATCCAGAAATCGCGCACCGGGATCACCGGGCTCGACGAGATCACCGGCGGAGGATTTCCGACCGGCCGTCCCACCCTGATCTGCGGAAGCGCGGGCTGCGGAAAGACGCTGTTCGCCATGGAGTTCTTGATCCGCGGCGCGACGGAGTCCAATGAGCCCGGCGTCTTCGTGGCGTTTGAAGAAACGGCGAAAGACCTCACCGAGAACGTCCGGTCTCTCGGCTTCGACCTGGACGATCTCGTGCGCAGGAAGAAGGTCATCGTCGATTACGTGCACATCGAGGCATCGGACGTCGAGGAGACGGGCGAGTACGACCTCGAAGGACTCTTCATCCGTCTGGGGCAGGCGATCGACGAGATCGGGGCGAAGCGCGTGGTGCTCGATACGCTCGAGGTCCTCTTCGGGGCCCTTCCGAACGCGGCGATTCTCCGCGCGGAGCTGCGGCGCCTCTTCCGCTGGCTGAAGGACCGTAACGTCACCGCCGTCATCACCGGTGAGCGGGGGGCTGGCACGCTGACCCGCCAGGGAATCGAAGAGTACGTCTCCGACTGCGTCATCCTGCTGGACCACCGGGTCAACGACCAGGTCTCGACCCGCCGGCTTCGCATCGTGAAATACCGCGGAACGACTCACGGAACGAACGAATACCCGTTCCTGATCGACGAAACGGGAATCTCCGTCCTGCCGATCACCAGCGAGGGCCTCAAGCACACGGTCAGCGACGAACGGGTCTCGAGCGGCGTGGCCGCGCTCGACACGATGCTCGCCGGCAAGGGCTTCCACCGGGGCAGCAGCATCCTGATCTCCGGAACGGCCGGCACGGGGAAGACGAGCCTGGCCGCGCACTTTGCAGACGCCACCTGCCGGCGCGGGGAGCGGTGTCTCTACTTCGCGTTCGAGGAATCCGAAAGCGAGTTTCTCCGCAACATGCGGTCGATCGGGGTCACCCTCGGACCGCAGGTCCGCAAGGGGCTCCTGCGGTTTCACGCGTCCCGCCCGACTTTGTATGGCCTCGAGATGCACCTCGCGACCATGCACAAGGCGGTGCAGGATTTCGACCCGAGCGTGGTCATCATCGATCCCATCTCGAACTTCGCTGCCGGCGGAACGCTGTCCGAGTCCTCGGCGATGCTCACACGGCTGCTCGATCAGCTGAAGGCCCGCCAGACGACCGTGTTCATGACGAACCTGACCTCCGGAGCAAACGCGCTGGAAAGTACGGAGATCGGGATCTCGTCGCTCGTCGACAACTGGCTGCTCCTTCGGGACATCGAGTTAAACGGCGAGCGCAACCGGGGAATGTACGTGCTGAAGGCTCGCGGCACCGCGCACTCGAATCAGATTCGCGAGTTTCTGCTCACCGACCGCGGCATAGAGCTCGAAGAGGTCTACGTCGGCCGGGCGGGCGTCCTGACGGGATCCTCCCGCGTCGCTCAGGAAAATCGCGAGCAGGAAGAGACCAGGGCGCGGCGCGAAGAAGCGGAATCGAAACGGCGCGCCCTGGCCCGCCGCCAGCAGGCGCTCGAGGCGCAGATTGCCGCGCGGCGTGCCGTGTTCGAAGCGGAGCAGGAAGACCTCCGAAAAAGTGTGGAAGAGCAGGCCACGGAAGGGAAGCGGCGAAAAGAGGAGCAAAGCCGTCTGGCGCGGAGCCGAAAGGAGCCTGAAAGCGGCGAGAGTCAGCGGACGGCGCGCAGGAGCGCGCGATGAAGAAGACTGCCACGGCCGCGACACCCGTCGTGAAAAAAACGCGTCCCAAAACCGCACCGAAGTCCGCGCCCGGCCGGCCGTTCTGGGACCTGCGCCTCTACGTCGCAGGGCAGACGCCGAAGTCGATAACCGCCTTGAACAACCTGCGACGGATCTGCGAAGAACATCTCGAGGGCAGGTATCGGATCCAGGTCATCGACCTCGTCAAGAACCCGGCGCTCGCGCGCGGGGATCAGATCGTCGCGATTCCGACCCTCGTCCGGAGCGTCCCGGCCCCCCTCCGGCGGATGATCGGAGACCTCTCGAGCACCGAGCGGGTCTTAGTCGGACTCGACGTGCGCCCTTCCACCTCCCGCGGAGACGAATAGAGACAGCGGCCATGATGCAGTCGGAAACGACCGGGAGCTTTCGGAGGTTTCGATGAGCGGAGCAGACGCGAGACGCACCGTTTCGGACCTGATGAAGCGGCTCGAAGAGGCGGAGGACACGATCCGGGCGATCCGCAACGGCGAAGTGGACGCGTTCGTGATGCGGGCGGCCGAGGAGGAGAGAGTCTTCGCCGTCGCGTCGGCTGACGGCCCATACCGGCTCCTCGTCGAGAGGATGCAGCAGGGCGCGGCCACCCTGAGCAGCGACGGGGCCGTCCTTTACTGCAATCAGCGGTTCGCGGAGCTCCTGAGCACCTCACCGGAGCACGTCTTCGGCGAGAGCTTCGGCCGATTCGTCCAGGCGGGCACCCGCCTTCTCTGGAATGCGCTGGCCGCCGCGGAGAGGAAGAAGGAAACAGCCAGGGAGAGATCACTCTCGAGAGGGTCGACGGGGGCCTCGTTCCCGTTTACGCCACGATCGGCTCGTTCGGGAAGGACATCGGCGGGCTCTCCCTGATGCTCACGGACCTCACGGAGCACAAGCGGCTCGAGGCGGTCGTTGCTTCCGAAGCGCTCTCGTTGTCGATCCTGGAACAGGCGGCGGACGCGATCCTTGTCTGCGACGCGGATGGAAGGATCGTGCGCGTCTCGCGAGCGGCCGAGGAGCTGTGCGCGGGTAACCCGATGCTTCAAAGGTTCGAAGACTACTTCGACCTGTTCATCGAACCGGCCGCGGGCGCTGCCGCAAACCGCCGCAATACCCCCTCCCGGCGCCGCTTCTCCGTCGAGCCGTTGCTCGCCGGGGAAACGATCCGAGGCGTCGAGGTCTGCCTCGAGCGCGAGTCCGGGCAGTTGAGCCTGCTCCTGGGCGGCGCGCCCCTTCGGACGGATGGAAAGACGATCGGCTGCGTCGTGACCTTGACCGACATTTCAGATCGTAAGAAGGTTGAGGAGGCCCTGCGCGATGCCGACCAGCGCAAGGACGAGTTCCTCGCGGTCCTCGGGCACGAGCTGCGCAATGCGCTCGGCCCGATTCGCAACGCGGCTCAGCTTCAGAAGCTCGCGGCCGGCGACATCGACGCGACGACCCAGGCGCGGAACATGATCGAGCGGCAGGTCGGCCACATGACGCGACTGATTGACGACCTTCTGGACGTGACACGGATCGCGAACGGCAAGATCCTTCTGCGACGCGACCCGGTGGAGCTCTCTGCGCTGGTGGAGGCGATCGTCGAAGACCACCGGCCTGCTCTCGAGACGTCCGGACTCACCGTCGACGTGGAGCTCCCTGCCGAACCGATCGAGACGGTCGGCGACGCGACCCGGCTCACGCAGGTCGTCGGAAACGTGCTGCAGAACGCGGCAAAGTTCACGGACGGCGGGGGTCGGGTGAGGATTCGACTTACCTCCGGCGAAGACGGGACGGCAACGATCGCGATCAGCGACACGGGCATCGGCATGGACACGGACACACTCGCGCGGGTGTTCGACTATTTCAGTCAGTCCGACCGCAGCGTGGATCGCAGCCGCGGGGGACTCGGCCTCGGGATGGCGCTCGCCAGGGGCCTGGTCGAACTGCACGGCGGTCGGATGACGGCCGGAAGCGAAGGGCCCGGCCGAGGCTCCGAGTTCGTGATCCGGCTTCCCCTTCCCCTTCCGTTAGCCCAGCAGCCGAAACCAGAACGGGACCCGGAGAAACCCTCCGCCGACACGACAGGAAAGCTCAAGCGGATCCTGATCATCGAAGACAACGTCGACATGGCTGAAAGCCTGCGAATGCTCCTCGATATGAGCGGATACCCGGTGGCCCGCGCATACAACGGGTTTACCGGCGTCGAGCTGGCGGCCGAATTTCGACCGGACGTGGTCCTCTGTGACATCGGGCTTCCGGGAGGCATGGACGGGTATGCGGTGGCGGCGGCTCTACGTCTCGATCCACGGACGAAATCTGCGACTCTCGTGGCGCTCTCCGGCTACGCTCACGACGACGACCAGCGGCGCGCGCTGGAAGCCGGGTTCGACCTCCACGTCAAGAAGCCGATCGAGTTCGAGACCCTCGAACGGGTGCTCGCCTCCCTCGGAGAGTGACGCCAGGCCGCGGGGACACCC
>JBBROA010000156.1:0-7841 GCA_038229875.1 Thermoanaerobaculia bacterium
CCTCCGGCTTCTTGTACCCCTCCAGAAGCTCCTTCAGAACCTCGTCCCGTATCGCCATGGCGTCCCTTCCTTCTCGCCAGAACCCATCTTCCTCCTGTTCCACTTACACAAAAGTCAGGACACCCTCCGCCCACGAGCTCGGATGTCGCCGGCGGCATCAACGGGACAACGACGACGGCCCTGGATGCCTTCGGCGCGACGCCGGGATCCGCTGGAACGGTCGCGAACGGGGTCGTTCCCGGGCAGGTTCCAGGCGCGTCCTCGGGCGCCGAGTGTCTGGTGACACCAACTCCGACTTTCACCCCCACCGCTACGGCTACCAGCACGCCCACGCCTACCCTCACGGCGACTCCCACCCCTACTCGAACCGCGACGCCAACCTCAACCAGCACGCCGACGCTCACGGCGACTCAGACGCCCAGTGCGACTCCCACTCCAACGGCGACACCGAGTCCAACACCCACCAGCACGCCGACCCGGACTCCCACCCTGACATTCACTCCCACGCCGACGCTGATCCCGACGAACACCCCTACGGCCACGCCGACTCAAACCCCGACACGAACGCCGACGCTAACTCCTACGAGCACACCGACACTGACCACCACCGCGACGCCGACCCCAACCAGCACACCGACGCTCACGACGACTCAGACGCCCAGTGCGACTCCCACTCAAACAGCCACGTCGAGTCCGACGCCTACCGGGACCCCGACGCGAACCCCGACGCCGACCCCCACCCTGACAGCGACGCCGACGGCGACTGTGATCCCGACGAACACACCCACCGCCACTCCAACGCAGACGCCAACGCGAACGCCGACGCTCACTCCGACAAGCACGCCCACATTGACCTCCACCCCGACACCGACTCAAACGTTCACAGCAACGCCGACTCAAACGTTCACAGCAACGCCGACTCAAACGGCGACGTCGAGTCCGACCTTCACCAGTACCCCGACGGCGACACCCACGAATACACCGACGGTGACCCCGACCAACACGCCCACCCTGACACCGACGCCGATCCCGACGGCGACATCGACGGCGACTCCGACCCCGACGAATACGCCCACGCCCACGAGCACCCCGACCCTGACTCCCACACCCACACCAACGAGCACGTCAACGTCGACGCCAACCGCCACAAATACGCCCACCCTCACACCGACTCAGACACCGACGGCGACCAGTACCTCCACCGCGACGCCCACCAGCACGTTCACCGCCACGCCGACTCAGACGCCCACGGCGACACCGACGAATACGCCGACTCAGACAGCGACGGCGACCAGTACCTCCACCGCGACGCCCACCAGCACTTTCACCGCCACGCCGACTCAAACGTTCACAGCAACACCGACTCAAACGTTCACAGCAACGCCGACTCAAACGGCATCGTCGAGTCCCACGCCCACCAGTACCCCGACGGCGACGCCCACGAATACGCCGACGGTGACCCCGACCAACACGCCCACCCTGACACCGACGCCGATCCCGACGGCGACGGCGACGGCGACTCCGACCCCGACGAATACGCCCACGCCCACGAGCACCCCGACCCTGACTCCCACACCCACACCAACGAGCACGTCAACGTCGACGCCAACCGCCACAAATACGGCCACCCTCACACCGACGTTTACGGCAACCTCGACGGTGACGCCGACGGCGACCGTAACCCCCACCGGAGTTCTGGCCTCGCCCACCCAGACGCCGACCGCCACGGCGACTCCCACCGGAATCGCGGCGTCGCCGACGCCAACGTTCACCTCGGTCACCCCGGGCGTCACGGGCTCGCCCACGGAGACACCCACCCCGCTCGGCGGACCCGCTCCCGGCGGTCCGACTCAGCCGATCCCGACCCTGTCGGCAGAGATGCTGGCGCTCCTGGGGATCGCCCTCGCGGCGCTCGGAATGCTCGCGCTGCGACGGAGGTAAACCGGGCGGGAGGCCGCCCGCGGCGCGCTCGCCGCAGGTTCGGACGTCGACGATGAATGAGCTACACCAGGTTCTACCGATGAGGCGCGGAGCGGGGAGCTGGACGGCGAGCCCGGTTCAGCGGGACGCGGCCGCCGGCTAATCGCCTCCCCGAAAAATCTAGATAATCGACGCCCGCTTGTGTGATCGGCGATTTCGTCTGTCAGCGACTGTTGTCGTCTGATGCCCCCCGGCGACCTTCTAGGCCGTAGGTCCCCGGTTCGAATCCGGGCGGGCAGGCCACCTCAGAACACCCGAGGCGTTGCACATTACGGCCTTAAACCCGCCGCCTGCGGGCCCCCTCATCCCAAGCCTCTCCTGAGCGCGGGCGAGGGGCAGAGGTGCGCCGCAACCACCGTGGGTGGTCAGGCTCGGAGCGGGAGCGAGCGAAGCGAGCAGAAGCGACGGTGGAGGAGCCTCTCGGGGCGGGAGCCGTAGCGAACGGAGGGACGAGGCCAGCGGTCGAGCCTGCAGGCGGCCGCTGGCCGGCGCGTGAGTGCGTCCCGGAGTGAGCGGAGGCGACGGGTTATATTGGAAACCACACTCCATGAAGGGCGAAACCGAGTTTCTGCGTGTCCGCAAGCAGAACGTTGCGGTGAATCTCACTCTGGTGGGGACGGCCCCGCGGCAGGTGGAGCTCTTTCTCGCCGATCCCGCCCGTCCCGGCGACCGCCGCGACCAGATCATGGAGCTCCTCGAAAAAGGGACGCCGTTTCTCCCGGCCCGGGACGACGCGAGCGGCCGGTGGGAGATCTTCAGCCGGGATGCGGTGCTCTGGGTGCGCATCCCGCTCTCGGATCCCGCGACCGGGGAAGAGACGGAAGAGCTCTTCGACATCCGGCAGAAAGTCCGCGTCGACATGAAGTCCGCGGAGCCACTGACCGGCGAGCTCCTCTGGTCCGCCGAGCAGCAGCACACCCGCGTCACCGACTACATGAATTCCGAAGGCCGTTTCTTCCGCCTCTGGCAGGAGGAGCATGTCCTTCTCGTGAACAGGTCATACGTGCTCCGGGTCATCGAAGACCCCTGAACCGGGGAGGACACCTTTGGCGCAGATAGACGCGTTGCTCGCGAGCATGGAGAAGTTCGGGGCGCAGGGAGCTCAGCTCTCGAGCGGCGAGAAGGTGCAGCTCGTCTTTCCGACGGGCAAGCGTTTCGCGTCGCAGACGACCCCCCACGACTCGCTGGTCAAGCTGGTCGAGGAGATCCTTCCGTCCGGCACGACTCTGAACCGCAACGGGGGTACGACGTTCGTTTATCCGCACAACGGATCCTCCGTCACGATCCGTGTCGACGCGGGCCTCGGATCCTGGAAAGTGTCGATTGAGCCCCGCGTCGAACCGGCTCCCGTCGCGGCGGCAGCGCCTGTCTCTCCCGGATCCGCCGGGTCGCCGGCCTCAGCCCCCCTGCCCGCGCCCGCGGCGCCGCTTCCGCCGCTTCCGCCGCCTCCGACCCGGCCGTCTTACAAGGATGTTCAGGTCGACTCGGCCATCGAGAAGCTCCTCTTAAAGCTCCTGGAGGTCGGCGCCTCCGACCTGCATCTTTCCTCCGGAGCCGTGCCGGCCGTGCGCGTGCACGGCTCCATCCAGGCTCTCGATGGATATCCGCCGTTCACGGAGGACGAGCTCCTCGCGCGCCTCTACGAGATCACGCCGCCGAGAAACCGGGAGGAATACGAGCGCCGCAACGACACCGACTTCGCGCACGCAATCCCCGGCGTCTCCCGATTCCGCGTCAACCTCTTCCGGGACCGGCACGGTCCGGCGGCGGTCTTCCGCGCCATCCCGTACGAGATCCGATCACCCGAAGAAATCGGCCTCCCGCCGAGCGTTCTCGAGCTCTGCAATCTGACCAAGGGGCTCGTGCTCGTCACCGGGCCGACGGGTTCGGGGAAGTCGACCACGCTCGCGACGCTGATCGACTACATCAACAAGAACCGGACCGACCACATCATCACGATCGAGGACCCGATCGAGTTCGTTCACGAGAACAAGCAGTGCCTGGTCAACCAGCGTGAGGTGCACTCCCACACCGACTCGTTCAAGGACGCCCTGCGCGCCGCGCTGCGCGAGGATCCCGACATCGTGCTGGTCGGCGAGATGCGGGACCTGGAGACGATCGCGATCGCGGTCGAGACGGCCGAGACCGGCCACCTCGTCTTCGGGACTCTCCACACGACGACCGCCCCTTCGACCGTCGACCGCATCGTGGACCAGTTCCCCGCCGACCGGCAGGAGCAGATCCGAACGATGCTGGCGAGCTCGCTCCGCGGCGTCATCTCGCAGACGCTCTGCAAGCGGATCGGCGGCGGCCGGGCGGCGGCCTACGAGATCCTGATCTGCAACGCGGCTGTGTCGAACCTGATCCGCGAGAAAAAGGTCTTCCAGATCTACTCGATCATGCAGACGAGCAAGCAGCAGGGAATGATGACCTTGAACGACTCGCTCTACACGCTCGTGAAGAACAAGGTCGTCGACTTCAAGGAAGCCTACGCGATGGCGGTCAACAAGACCGAGTTCGCCGCCCAGATCAGCCGCGACAGTGGGAAAGCGGAGGAAGTTAAGAGTTAAGAGTCGATACCCCTGGAACGGTCGTTCTGCCTCGCCGAAACGACGTCCTCTCGACTCTCAACTCTCGACTCTCAACTTCCTAGGGCAACGTGAACTGGCAGCCCTGCACGGTCGTCCCGACCGGCACGTTGACGAAAGCGTTCGTGCACTTCGGGCCGCTGTCGGACTGCACCGTCACGGCGGTGGCGATCGACGGTGGTGTCCCCACGCCGCAGCTCGACGCGGTCAGCATCACCCGATAGGTCCCTGCGGGCAGGGCGCCCTGAAGAAGCACGTGCTCGGATCGGCTTGCGGTCGATTCGCATCCGGCGGGGAGGACCGTCCCGACCACTTGGTTGCTCGCGTTGCGGATCTCGACGTCCACGTTGCCGGTACCGCTCCACGTCACGACCGCGTCGATGAACCGGGCCGTCACGGCCGTGGCGGTCGGCGTCGGAGTCGAGGTGCGGGTCGGCGTCGGGGTCCCGGTCGGCGTGAACGTGCTGGTGGTCTTCGATCCCTTGTTGTTGTTCGCGATCACGATCACCCCGCCGGCGACGACCGCGGCTCCGAGCCCGACCGCGAGGCCCGTGCTCATGCCGGAGCCCGATTTCCCCGCCGCGCCCGCACCTGCCCCGGCCGCGCCCGAGCCCGAGCCGCCGGCGGATGAGGCGGACGTCGTGCCGCCGGGCTTCAACGCGGCCGCGAGGGTCACCGTTGCCCCGCCGAAGAGGATGACGAACGCGATGTCGCGCCGGTTGAATCCGGGCGGCACTGGCGCCTGGCCGTCGCGCGTCAACCCGATCGTGAGCCCCGCCCCCTCTTTGCCCACGGGCACTCCCGCCGGGGCGCCCTTCACCTTGCAGGCGTTACCGGGGACGACCGGAGGCGTGAACTCCCCCACTTCCTTCGCGAGCTCGCGGACATCGGTTGCGCGGATCTTGTAGTCGATCGCCCTGGTTTCCGGCATCGGCCGCGGGAGCACGCCTTCCAGGTTCTCGGGCGCGCCCTTCATCACCGCGTAATAGAAGTCTTCCGTTCCCGCGGCCTTGAAGTAGACGTACCCCTTGTCGAGATCCTTCCCCGGCGCGACGGCCGCGTCGACCTTCGGCGCGTAGTCGGTGTTGACGCATTTCAACGGATCGTGGCTGATGTCGACCGGCGAAACGGCTGTCGCCGCCCCGAGCGGCGAGGCTTCGACGCCGGCAAACAAAAGCGCGGCTGCGGTCAGGAGCGCGGCGCTCTGCCGCCAGCCGGGACGGGACGAATTCATCGGCGCACCTCTTTCGGATCGGGCCGTCTCGATTGGAGGATGTGCGCGTCAAACCGATCGGCGCCGACGAGCTCGAGAGAATATGCCCCGGCGAGCCCGTAAGCCCCTAGGTCGAACACCGCCTCGTCGCCGGGCGTGACGGAGAGCCGGCGCTCCGCGGCCACAGATCCATCGGCGGCGAGGAATCGAAGGAAGAGGATCGTCTCGCCGGCCTCGCGCGTGCGAACGTAAAGCCACGTCGATCCGGTCCCGGCGAGCCGCACCCGCGCGGTGCGCCGTTCGGGATCCGACGCGTCGAAGGAGAGAGGCTGAGGCGAGAGACGGCGCTCCGCGAGCCCGCTCCCCGAAGCCGGCAGGACGGTCAGCGAGAGCGCCTTCGAGCTCGAGCCGGCGCCGTTTGTCGCGACGAGGAAAACGGTGTGCGAACCGGCGGTGACGAAGACGTGCGAGGGCGACTGCCGGGTGTCGAGCGCTCCGTCGTCGAAAATCCACAGCCAGTTCGTCGCCTGCGGCGAGCTCGTGTCGGTGAAGACCACGGGCACCCCGACGCGGGCCGAAGGAGAGGGCGTGAAATTCGCCGCAGGAGGCACCGTCTGCAGCGCGATCGAGTCGCTCTGCGCCACGTTTCCGGACACTTCCGGGGAACAGCCGTAGGCGCGCACGAATGCGGTGATGGGCTCCAGACGGGTGCTCCGCGGCGGCAGGATCGCGGAGAGGCCGGTCGTGAAGACTTCGACGTCGCCGTTGATCCGGACGCCGTACCGGGTCGCGGGTCCGCCGGCCGGGACGGTCCACGAGACGTTGATGTAGTCGGTCGGCGTCGGTGCGCCGACGCTCTGCGCCGACGTCACGGTGACGTTCGCCGGGACGGGGAGACCGCCGCAGCCAGGGAGAGCGTCGAACCTGGCGGGACTGCTCGGCGGACTGAAGAGAGCGGGATCGGTGCTGCAGGACGGCTCCGCGCGGACCTCGAGGAAGACCGGCGTCGCCGTACCGACGTTCGGGGCCGGAGCTGAAAAAGTGGTCGAGGTGGTCGTCCCGATGCTCGTGAACGCGCCGGAGCCGACCGCCTGGAGGATGCGATAAACCCCGGCGGGACCCCCGCCCGGCCCGGCCGGAAGAGTCGGAGTCCACGTCAGCGTGTAAGTCGCCCCCGAATTCACGGATGTCTTGTCGAGCGTCACGGTGGGCGGAAGCGGCCGGGCACAGCCGGGCCCGGTAACGGTCAGCCGCACGATGTTTCCGGGGTCGCTGAACGCCGCGCTTCCGCCGCTGCAGAACGGCTCCGCGCGGACGTAGAAGGCGAGCACCGTGCCGGGCACGTTGTTGATCACGCCGGAAAACGATGTTCCTCGCGTGTAGCTCAGCGCGCGGAACGTGGCGCCTCCGTCAGTCGAAAGGAAGACCTCGTACTGCCCCGACTGCCCGCCCAGCCTGTCGCTCCAGATCAGCGTGTAAACATCGCCCGGAGCGCCGGAGGACGGGGCGATTGAAAGGTCGTCGACCGTCGCCGCTTTCGCGCACGTGCCGACCACCTGGGTCAGAACAGGGGAAGTGCTCGACCGGAATCCGCTGTCTCCGCTGTAAACGGCCGTGATGCGATGGCTGCCCGCCGAGAGCGTGGACGTCGTGAAGGACGCCTGGCCCGAGATCAGCGTCACGGTCGCCAGGGGAGTGGTCGCGTCGAAGAAGGTCACGCTTCCAGTCGGCCCCCCGGCGGCGGGACCGGAGGCGCTCACGATCGCGGTGAACGTGACGGGCTGGCCGACGTTGGACGGGTTGACCGAGGAGAGCACGACGGTCGAGGTGTTCGTCTGGACGATGCCGCCGATGCAGCGGGAGAATTCCGACGTGTTGCCGGCCGGATCCGTGGCCGTGGCCGTGACCGCCTCGCCGGCTGGGACGACGACGGGAAGGACGACCGAGATCGCGGCCGTGCACGAGGCGTTCGTGATCACGGTGGTGGCCCCGAGGAATGTCTTGCCCTCGCCGCTGCCGTTCGCGTCACAGGTGGGGCTGGAAAAGAATTCGACGCGATA
>JBBROA010000157.1:0-7809 GCA_038229875.1 Thermoanaerobaculia bacterium
CTGACGACGACGGTCGACTCCGTCATCAACTGGGCGCGGCGATCCTCCATCTGGCCAATGCAGTTCGGCCTGGCCTGCTGCGCGATCGAGATGATGGCGGTGATGGACGCGCGTCACGACCTGGCGCGCTTTGGAGCGGAGGTCTTCCGCGGCACCCCGCGCCAGTCCGACCTGATGATCGTCGCCGGCACGGTCGTCGAGAAGATGGCTCCCGTCTTAAAGCGCCTGTACGACCAGATGCCGGAACCCAAGTGGGTGATCGCCATGGGATCGTGCGCGACGTGCGGGGGCCCGTACCGGACCTATGCCGTCACCCAGGGCGTCGACCGCATCGTCCCCGTCGACGTGTACGTTCCCGGGTGCCCGCCGCGTCCCGAGGCGCTCATCTACGGAATCATGGCGCTCCAGAAGAAGATCGACCGGATGAAGGTCATCCGGAAGGCCTCGTAACACATCTCATGGCCGAGGAGATCACGCCCCCGGCCGCCGCCGGGGCCAGGGAAGTTGCGAAGCCGAAGCTCGTCGCGACCGACGGGGCGGGCCATCCGTGGGTCGTTTCGCTCGCTGCCGGCGTCCCGGACGCGGTCCTCGCTTCGAAGCAGTTCGCCGGGCAGCTGACGGTCACCGTCGCCCGCGAGAAGATCGTCGAAGTCGCCCGGCACCTGAAATCCAAAGAGGATTTCGGATACTGCGTGGACGTGACGGCGGTCGACTGGAAAGAGCGCGCTCCGCGATTCGACGTCGTCTACCACTTCTATTCGTTCTCGAAAAACGCGCGGATCCGCGTCAAGTGCGGGGCCGCCGAAGGGGAGGACGTCCCCTCGATCGCGCTCGTGTACCTCGCGGCGAACTGGTGCGAGCGCGAGACCTTCGACATGTTCGGCATCCGCTTCTCGGGTCACCCGGACCTGCGGCGCATCCTGACGTGGGACGGGTTCCACGGCCATCCACTCCGAAAGGACTTCCCGCTCGAGGGCATCGACACCGGCGCGGCGATCTACCCCGAGGAGTGGCCGGAGGGCGGGGGTCCGTCCGCGACCGACCCCAATCGGAAAGTGGTGTCATGAGGAAGGCGAACGGCGAATGGCAACGGCGAAGGGGGGAGCGATTTTCTTTTCACCTTGCACCCTGCGCCCTGCGCGCTTCGCCTTTCGCCCGCCGAGAGGCTCTCCATGTCTGACGACAAGCTCAGCCAGGCCGAGCGCGACGAAGCCGCGTACATCGCGCAGCGCGCGGCGGCTGCGGGCGTGGCGCGGCCTCTCTCCTCCGGCAACACGGCGCCGGGACCGGCGCAAGGCGAGCCGCCGACGCTGTTCGACGTCCAGGAGATGGAGCTGAACTTCGGGCCCCAGCACCCCTCGACGCACGGCGTTCTCCGGATCATCCTGAAAGTGGACGGCGAAAAAATCCTGGAAGCGATCCCCGACGTCGGGTTCCTGCATCGCGGCACCGAGAAGCTCTTCGAGACCGAGACGTACCCGATGGGCATCCCGCACACCGACCGGATGGACTACGTCGCCGCCGCTACGAACAACCACGCGTTCTGCCTGACGATCGAGAAGCTTCTGGACGTCGAGGTGCCGCGGCGCGCGCAACTGATCCGCGTGATCTTGGACGAGCTGCAGCGGCTCTCGAGCCACCTCGTGTGGCTCGGCACGTCGGGCATCGACCTCGGCGCGGTGACGCCCTTCTGGTACGCGTTCCGCGAGCGCGAACAGATTCTCGACTTCTTCGAGGAGTACTGCGGGGCTCGCCTGACCCTGAACTGCATGCGCATCGGCGGTCTCCCGTTCGACCTGACCGCGGGTTGGGTGGAGCGGCTGATGGAGTTCGTCGACGACCTTCCCGCGCGGATCGACGACTACGAACAGCTCCTGACCGACAACCGGATCTGGAAGAAGCGCACCATCGGCATCGGCGTTCTGACAGCCGCGGACTGTGTCGAGTACGGCCTGACGGGCCCCCTGATCCGCGCGTCGGGGATCGAGTGGGACCTTCGCCGCGCGCAGCCGTACGAGTGCTACGACGAGCTCGACTTCGCGGTTCCGACGCGGCAGAACGGCGATACCTACGACCGATACATCGTCCGGGTCCAGGAGATGCGCCAGAGCGTCCGGATCCTGCGCCAGTGTCTCGACAGGCTCGAGCCCGGCGAAATCCGCGGCAAGGTCCCCCGGGTCATCAAGCCGCCGGCCGAAGAGATTTACGCGTCGATCGAGTCGCCGAAGGGAGAGCTCGGCTTCTACTGCGTCTCGAACGGCAGCAACCGGCCCTACCGGATGCACTGCCGTCCGCCGTCGTTCATCAACCTGCAGGCGCTGCCGAAGATGGCGAAGGGCCATCTGATTTCCGACCTGGTGGCGTTGATCGGCACCATCGACATCGTCCTGGGGGAGGTCGACCGATGAGCTCCGGGACCCGGTCATGAAGATCCTCACGCCCACCTTCCTGACCTACGTGAAGGTCCTGCTCATCGTCGCGGTGGTTCCGGCGATCGTCGGGTTCGTCATCGTGCTCGCGGAGCGGCGGATCATGGGGTTCATGCAGGTGCGGCTCGGGCCGAACCGCGTCGGGCCCAAGGGCACGCTCCAGGGCCTGGCCGATCTCGTGAAGCTCGTCACCAAGGAAGACATCACGCCCGCGCGCGCGGAGAAGTTCGTCCATTTCTTAGCACCCGTGCTCGCCGTCATCCCGTCTTTGACGGCCCTGGCGGTCATCCCGATGGGCCCGTCGGTCCGGCTGGCGCGTCACGTCTCGACCCCCCTGTGGGTAGCCGACATCAACATCGGGCTTCTGTTTCTGCTCGCGATCACGTCGATCGGCGTCTACGGGATCATCCTCGGCGGCTGGGCCTCCAACAACAAGTACTCCATGCTGGGCGGTCTGCGCTCGGCCGCGCAGCTCGTGTCCTACGAGGTCCCGATGGGGTTGTCGCTGGTCGCGGTGCTCCTGATGACGCGGTCGCTGTCGCTCGTCGAGATCGTGCTTCGGCAGGACCGGATGCAGCTCTGGTTCATCTTCCCCGGCCTTCTCTCCTTCTTTCTGTACTTCGTGTCCGGGGTCGCGGAGACCAACCGCAACCCGTTCGACCTGCCGGAGGCGGAGTCGGAGCTCGTCTCGGGCTTCAACACCGAGTACTCCGGCGTCAAGTTCGCCTTCTTTTTCCTGGGCGAATACGCGGCAATGATCATCATCTCGTGCGTGGCGGTCACGGTGTTCTTCGGAGGCTGGCTGCCGCCGTTTCCGCACGTGAAAGCGTTGTCGTTCCTGCACCTCGTTCCGCCGTTTCTCTGGTTCATCGCGAAGGCGGGGTTTTTCATCTTCTGCTACATCTGGTTTCGCTCGACGTTTCCGAGGTACCGGTTCGACCAGCTGATGGCGCTCGGCTGGAAGTGGATGATCCCGCTCTCGCTGGTCAACATCGTGATCGTCGCGCTCGCGATCCTGTCGACGCCCGGCCGGACCACCGGCCTCGTTCGGCTCGGGTGGATCTTCGGCGCCCTGTTCGTGCTCATGTTCTTCCTGGCGAAGCTCCGCCAGGCCTTAGCGCGCCGCGACCGGCTGGCTTCCGAGCCAGCCGGCACCCGGCAGTCCGCGTAAGCCCGCGAAAGAAAAGGACCCATGGCTCTGAAGAAGTGGCTCGACAAGATGACGCTCCTGGATCTCTTCGACGGGCTGGGCGTCACCGGACGGCACCTGTTCGGCAAGAAGGTGACGATCCAGTACCCGGAGCAGAAGAAGATCCCCTCGGACCGCTTCCGGGGCATGTTCCGGCTCGACGAGGAACGCTGCATCAAGTGCACGCTGTGCGCGATCGAATGCCCGATCAACATCATCTACATCGACTGGCACAACGAGAAGAACGAGGCGGGCAAGGGCATCAAGGTGCTCGACCGTTTCGACGTGGACCTGAAGCGGTGCATGTTCTGCCAGCTATGCGAGGAGGCGTGCCCGACGGTGCCCAAGTCGATCTGGCTGACGACGAAGACGTACGAGATGGCGTCGTACGACCGGAACGATTCGCTGTACCTCGACATTCGCAAGCTGACCGACTGGCAGGAGGCGCCGAACGTCAAGCCCTTCACCGTGACGGAGCAGGGCTGATGGGAGCGGCGGAGGCGGCGGGCAGCGCGCTCTTAACCGGAGCCGCTGGATGGCTCTTCGTCGGCTTCGCCGTGTTGATTCTCGGCCCCGCGATCGCGGTCGTCGCCGCGAAGAACCCGGTGCACTCCGCGCTCTTCCTGCTCGCGTCGTTCCTCCTCGTCGCGTGTGTCTTCATTCTGGAAGAGGCGGAGTTCGTCGGCGCGGTGCAGATCCTGGTGTACGCCGGCGGAATCATGGTGCTGTTTCTGTTCGTGATCATGCTGGTGCACCAGCGGACCGCCGCGGGGACGGCGGCCTTCCAGCATCAGTGGGACATCGCGCTGCTGCTCCTGCCCGTGTTCATGATCCCGTTTCTCTACATCCTGGGGACGGAGAAGTTCGCGGACATCGCCCGGAATCCGGACGCCTTCCGGGCCGTCTCGGGCCGCGTGGTCGGAAACACCGAGGCGGTCTCGTGGCTGATGTTCCGCGACTACCTGCTGCCGTTCGAGGTCGCGTCCGTGTTCCTTCTCGTCGCGATGATCGGCGCGGTGGTGCTCGGGAAGCGATCCTTCGAGAAGGTGGACTGATGACCATCACCATCAACCACTTCCTGATCCTGTCGTTCCTGCTCTTCTCGATCGGGTTCTTCGGAGTCCTCGTGCGCCGCAATTTTCTGACGGTGCTCATGTCGATCGAGCTGATGCTGAACGCGGTGAACATCAACCTGATCGCGTTCTCCCGCCGGCTCTCGGACCTGACGGGGCAAGTCTTCTCCGTGTTCGTGATCACGATCGCTGCCGGCGAGGCCGCCATCGGCCTGGCGCTCACCATTTCCCTCTTCCGCCAGCGCAAGACGCTGAACGTGGAAGAGGCGAACATCATGCGGGGCTGACGGCTTGAAGGACCTGCTCTGGCTCGTTCCGCTGTTTCCGCTGGCGGGTTTCCTCGTCAACGGGGTGCTGTATCTGATCTCGCACCGGACGCACGGCAGCACCGGCGATGCGGCACACGGGCACGGACAGGGGGAAGGGGAGCCCGCCGGAGCCTCGGCGGATTCCGTTCATGGCGAGAACCCGGCGCATACCCACGCGGCCTCCGCCGCGCACGATCCGGGCGGGCACGCGCCAATTCCGTTCAAGACGGCGCACACGGTGGTGGGCACCGTATCGGTTGCCCTGTCCAGCGTCTTCGCGTTTCTCGCGATCTTCGACGTCGGGATCGGCCGCCTCGCGGAAGGCGCGACCCACGTCGTGACCCTCTACCGCTGGCTGCCCCTCGGCGTGAACCAGGCCGTCGGGCAGGTCCACGGCCCGGTGGCCGAATGGTTCGTCGACGCCGCGTTCCGGCTCGATTCCCTTTCCGCGCTGATGATCGCGTTCGTCACGTCCGTCGGGTTCCTCATCCACGTGTACTCGGTCGGCTACATGGGCCACGAAGAGGGCTATGGGCGCTACTTCGCGTATCTGAACCTCTTCATGTTCTCGATGCTGCTGCTCGTGCTCGGCTCGAATTTCCTGATGCTGTTCGTCGGATGGGAAGGCGTCGGCCTCTGCTCGTACCTCCTGATCGGATATTTCTACGACCGGGACGCCGCGGCCAACGCCGGCAAGAAGGCATTTGTCGTCAACCGGATCGGCGACTTCGGATTCATCCTCGGGATCTTCGGCGTGTTCAGCCTGTTCGGCTCGCTCGACTTCGACAAGGTGTTTCCCGCCGCCGCCGCGCATCCGGCCGCGTACGCTCCGTACTTGACCCTCGTGTGTCTCTGCCTCTTCGTGGGCGCCTGCGGCAAGTCCGCCCAGTTCCCGCTGTACGTCTGGCTACCGGACGCCATGGCGGGCCCCACACCGGTCTCCGCGCTCATCCACGCCGCCACGATGGTCACCGCGGGCGTGTACATGGTGGCGCGCTGCAACGTGCTCTTCCGCCTCGCGCCCGACGCCCTTCTCGTCGTCGCCGTGATCGGCGGCTTCACCGCGCTTTTCGCCGCGACGATCGGCGTCGCGCAGAACGACATCAAGAAGGTGCTCGCCTACTCGACGGTCTCGCAGCTCGGGTACATGTTCCTCGCCTGCGGCGTGGGCGCGTTCGTCGCGGGCATGTTCCACGTCATGACCCACGCCTTCTTCAAGGCCTGCCTCTTCTTAGGATCCGGATCGGTGATCCACGCGCTCGGGGGAGAGCAGGACATCCGCAAGATGGGCGGCCTGGCCTCGAAGATCCCGACGACGTACCGGACGTTCCTGATCGCGACGCTCGCGATCGCCGGCGTGCCCCTGCTCGCCGGGTTCTTCTCGAAGGACGCGGTCCTCGCGGCGGCGTTCGAGGCGCATTTCGAAAGCGCGCCGTGGCTCGGCCGCGTGCTGTGGGCGGCCGCGCTCTTCACGGCGGGATTGACCGCGTTCTACATGCTCCGGCTGGTCTCGCTGACCTTCTGGGGAAAGTTCCGCGGCGGCGCGGAGCAGGAGTCGCAGATCCACGAGTCGCCACGTTCGATGACGATCCCGCTGATCGTGCTCGCGTTCCTCTCGGTCGTCGGCGGATACGTCGGCATCCCGATGGTGAAAGGCGGAGACCGGATCGGCGAGTTCCTGCATCCGATCCTGCTGCCGCTCGCGGGAGCGCATGCGGCCGCCCACGAGGCGGCGGCTTCGACGGAGGCCCTGCTGATGGCGGCTTCCGTCGCTGCGGCCGCGATCGGGCTCGCCCTGGCTTTCGTCTGGAACGCGAAGGGGCAGGGCGCGGTGCCGGCCGCGATCGCCGCGCGGTTCCCGGGCGTCTACCGAGCGGTCGAGAACAAGTACTACGTCGACGAGCTGTACGACGACGTGTTCGTCGAGGGCCTCGCCAAGGGAGGCGGGCGGTTCCTCTGGGACTTCGATGCCACCGTCATCGACGGCGCGGTGAACGGCGCGCGGCACGTCACCGTCGGACTGTCCTGGCTGTCCTCGTTCTTCGACCAGTACGTCGTGGACGGCCTGGTCAACGGCGTCGCGAACACGCTGCAGGCGGGGTTCCGCGGATTCCGCCGCGCCCAGACCGGGCGCGTCCAGAACTATGCCCTCGTGATGGGCGGCGGGCTGTTCTGCCTCGTCGCCGTGTACCTGCTCTTCAGGTAGTAGTCGCAATCGAAATTGAAGACACAGAACTGAGAACCCGAGAATGAACACACTGCAGCAGCTGCCGATCCTCTCGGTCATCGCTTACATCCCGCTCGTCGGGGCGCTCATCATCATGTTCCTGATCCCGAAGGAAAAAACGGGCGTGATCAAGGCGTTCGCCACGGCAGTCGCCGCTCTCGACTTTGCGGTCTCGCTTCCGCTCTGGTTCTCCTTCGACCGCGCCAAGGCGGGATACCAGTTCGTCGAGCGAATCTCCTGGATTCCGTCTCTCGGAGTCGACTACCACTTCGGCATCGACGGGATCACCCTGCTGCTGATCCTCCTGACGACCTTCATCGGTGTGATCGCGATCTATTCGTCCTACTCCGCGATCACGGAGCGTCAGAAGGAGTACTACATCCTGCTGCTGCTCCTTCAAACGTTCATGATCGGGACGTTCTGCTGCCTCGACTTCTTCCTCTTTTACGTCTTCTGGGAAATCATGCTGGTGCCGATGTACTTCTTAATCGGCGTGTGGGGCGGGCAGCGGCGGCTCTACGCGGCGATCAAGTTCTTCCTCTACACGCTGGCCGGCTCGGTCCTGATGCTCCTTGGCATCATC
>JBBROA010000158.1:0-7804 GCA_038229875.1 Thermoanaerobaculia bacterium
GCCACCGTACTCCGGGTCAACGAGATTCCGGGATTCGTCGATTGGGGCGAAGCCTGCGGAGCCGTTCAGGCTCGACCCGCCGCCCCCGCCTTCCATCCGACGCGTCCGCCTCACCCTTAACCCCTCACCCCTGACGTCTCCGGCGCGCGTCGCCTGCTACACTCGTTTCACTCGATGTCTTCCGCCATCAAGAGCTCTCTCTCGTCGCTTCGACGGCGGTGGAGCGCCTTCTCGGAGGCGCGGGCCGAGACCGACGCCGCCCGCCGTTTCTGGGATGATGGCGCGCCCGGCGAGCCCGAAAACCACTATTGGGGAGCTCAGCCGCTGGTGCGCCGCGCCATCAACCGGCGCGTGACCGGCGACCCGAACCGGTGGCCGATGGAGTGGTTCGCCCGCCGCTTCGCCCCGCGCGCCTTGCCCCGGGGCCTGTCCGTCGGATGCGGGCCCGGACTTCTCGAGCGGGACGTGATCGAAAAGGGGATCTGCCGCTCGGTCGAAGGCATCGACTTTTCGCCCGAAGCAATCGCCCAGGCGCGCCAGGGCGCGCAGGAAGCGAACCTCTCGCGGGTGCTCGATTACCGCGTTGGAGACGTCAACGCGCTGGAGCTTCCGGAGGAGACGTTCGACATCGTGTTCTTCCACGGGTCTCTCCACCACGTCCGGTCGGTAGAGCGGGCCCTCGCGCAGGTCCGCGGCGCGTTGAAGCCGGGAGGCCTCCTTTATCTCGACGAATACATGGGCCCGTCCCGGACCGACTGGGGAGACGCCGACTGGTCGTTCGCGCGAAGCGCGTTCGACGCGCTGCCGGCGGAGCTCAAGAACCGCCGGGAGCTGATGGTCCCGATTCCCATGGACGACCCGCTCGAGTCCGTCCGTTCGAGCGCGATCCTGCCGGAGGTCCGCCGCCTGTTCGAGATCGTGGAAGACCGCCCGTACGGGGGCAACATCCTCTGGTTCGTCTTCCCGTGCCTCGACATGGCGCGCCTGAGGGAAGACCGGACGGAAGCGCTATCGCGGCTGATTGCGCTGGAAGACCATTTACTCGAGAAGAACTGGGTCGACTCGTACTACCGGGTCATCGTCGCCAGGAAAGAGGGCTGAGAAGCAGGTCCCTACCCCCTCAGGCCCCGGATTCGTAGACCCGCGTCGCTCAATCGGCTCCATCACTGGACGCTGGACGCTGGTCGGCGGACCCGCGCCAAATCCCTGCGGCCCGCCTCCCCCAACCCTCTGGAGGGAAGAGGCGCGCTCTCGGCACCGTGGCGAGTACGCTCGCCCCGAGAGGAGTCTCCCGACCGGAGGGAGGGAGGGGCCTCTCGGGGCGGGAGCGGGAGCGAACGCAGTGAGCGGAAGCGACGTGGGGGCGGGAGCCGCAGCGAACGGAGCGACGAGGCGAGCGGTCGAGCCTTCAGGCGAGCCGCTCACCGGCGCGTGAGCGCGTCGCGGAGTGAGCGGAGGCGACGGATTATGCCCAATCCCCGGCTTTCCGCGACAACACCGGCGCGCCATCCAAGAGCGTGAGAATCGACTTCGTGTTCTCGGCGACCGCAAAGAGGATGCGGTCTTCCGGGCGCGCGTACCCGCTGCGAATCGCGACGTCGAACTGCGCGAGCAGCGGGTCAAAGTATCCGCCGATGTTCGCGAAGACGATCGGCTTGCCGTGGATCCCGAGCTGCTTCCAGGTGAGCATCTCGATGATTTCTTCCATCGTGCCGAAACCGCCGGGAAACGCGACGAAAGCATCCGCCAGATCGAAGAGGGCCTGCTCGCGCTCGTGCATGCTCGCGACGACCTTCAACTCCGTCAACCCGCGATGCGCGGACTCCCGCGACTCGAGCGCCTTCGGGACGACGCCCGTGACCAGCCCGCCCGCCGCGAGAACTTCGTCCGCGAGCGCTCCCATCAATCCTTTGGACGATCCGCCGTAAATGAGCCGCACGCGCCGCCGTGCGATTTCGCGGCCGAAGAGGCGGATCTCCGTGTCGACGACGTTGTCGCGCGCCGAGCTCGAGCTGCAGTAAACGCAAACGCTGCGAAGTTCCATGGAGGAATCTTACTGCCGGGTCGGCGTGAGGACGTCAGGGGTCAGGGGCGGGCGGGCAACAGGCCGCAGGCCGTGCGCTGACTTTTCTTCTTTGCGCGTAACCCCTCACGCTGACCGCTCACGGCCTCGCCAGGTAACGGCTTCCCGGCGTGTCCTGAGGGACGCCGCGCGCGCAGAGCGGGCATTCCTCCGCGGTCCAGGAGGGGACCTGCAGAGACAGCAGCGAGCGCGAAGGAACGGCAAACGCGTCCGGTGGGAGGCCGCGATCGACGATGGAGGCGACGGCCACAACACGACCGCCGAGCGATTCCACTGTCTCGATGACTTCGCGCGTGGACTTTCCGGTCGTGAAGACATCCTCGACGATCGCGACGGCCGCGCCGGGCTCCAGCCGGAAGCCGCGCCTGAGGGTGAAGGCGCCCTCCTGCCGCTCCGCGAAAAGAAAGGGCACTCCGAGGGCCCGCGCCACCTCGTGGCCGATGATGATCCCGCCTATCGCCGGAGAAACGACCACGGCGGGGGCAAACGGCGTCAGCGCGGCCGCGAGGTCTCGCCCCGCGGCTTCCGCGCGGTCGGGCCACTGGAGGAGAAGGGCGCACTGGAGGTACCGCTCCGAGTGCCGGCCGGAGGAAAGTCGGAAGTGCCCCTGGAGGAGCGCGCCGGTGGACTCGAAATCGGCGAGGGAGGTCACGAGAGGAAGCTATCAGCTACAGTTCGTTCTAGGCGTCTTTCTCCCGCGAGATCTTGTGGTGCTCGATCTTCTTGTAAAGGTTGGAGCGCGGCGTGTGGATCACCTCGGCCGTCCGGCTGATGTTCCAGCCGTTTTCCCGCAGCTTCGTCACGAGAAACTCGCGCTCGGCGTACTCCTTGAACTCGGAGAGGGTCGCGAGCTGCAGGCCGCGCTCGGAGATCTCCGTCGGTGAGACGCGCGCCTCCGGCGGGAGGTCCTTCGCCTCGATCGGCTCGGAGTCCGTCATGATCAGCACGCGCTCGACGAGGTTCCGAAGCTCGCGGACGTTCCCGGGCCAGGAGCGCGCCTTCAGGACGTTCAGCGCGCTCGGCCCGAACCGCCGCGGCCGCTGGTTGTCGCGCTGCGAGAAGAGCCGCGAGAAGTGCTCGACGAGCTCCGGAATGTCGTCCGCCCTCTCGCGCAGCGGAGGCGTGCGGACCGGGAGCACGTTCAGCCGGAAATAGAGGTCCTCGCGAAACCGCGAGTCCCGGATCGCCTCGGTCAGGTCCCGATTGGTCGCGGCGATCACGCGCACGATGACCTGGCGTACCCGAGCCGCGCCGACAGGCTCGACCTCCCCGGCCTCGAGTACCCGGAGCACCTTGGCCTGCGCGCGGGCGGACATGTCTCCGATTTCGTCCAGGAAGATGGTCCCCCCGTCCGCTTCGACGAACTTGCCCGTCTGCCGCCGCACGGCTCCGGTGAAGGATCCCTTTTCGTGGCCGAAAAGCTCGGACTCGATCAGCTCTTCCGGGATTGCGGCGCAGTTGACCTGGATGAACGGGCCGGAAGCGACGCGGGACCCCTGGTGAATCTCGCGCGCGACGAGCTCCTTGCCCGTGCCGCTCTCGCCGACGACGAGCACGGTGGCCGACGTCGGCGCGGCGCGCGCCACCTCGGCCCGCAGCTGCGCCATCGGGGCGCTGCGGCCGACGAGGACCGACTCTTCTTCGAGCTTCTGCCGCAGCCTCTCGTTCTCGGCGCGGAGAGAGTTTCGGGACAGCGCGTTCTTGATCGAGACTAAGATCCGCTCCCGCTGCGGGGGCTTCTCCAGGAAATCGACCGCCCCGCGCCGGGTCGCCTCGATCGCGGTGGCGATGTCGCCGTGACCCGAGATCATCAGGACCGGCGGGGCGTTCTCACGGGCGACGATCCGGTCGAGGATCTCGAAACCGTCCATCCCGGGCATCTTGATGTCCAGGAGAACGGCGTCGATGCGGGTCCCGTCGAGATCTGCGAGCGCGGTCTTGCCGTCTGGCGCCGAGAGGACCTCGTAACCCTCGTACTCGAGGATCATCCGCAAGGCATCGCGGATGCCGCTGTCGTCGTCGACTACGAGGACTTTCTGAGCCATCGTCCCTCTTCTAGCAAACCTCACGCCCTCGAGACTGCATTCGCGCGCTGAAAACGGTTGCGCCCGCCGCGCGGGCGGGCGCAACCCCCGGAATACGCTGGTTTACGGCTGCCTTCGTCTTCAGTCGTCGATCTTGACGAGGGCGAAGAAGGACTGCTTGGCCTGCGCGCGAAGCACGTAAAGCCGCAGGTATTCGCCCTTTGGCGTGTTCTTGACGATCCGGCCGAAGTCTTCGGTCGTCCCGACGGGCTTCCCGTTGACCGAGGTGATGACGTCGCCCTCGCGCAACTGCGCGTCGGCGGCCGGCGAGACCTCCTTGACGTGCTGTACGTAGAGCCCCTGCACTCCCGCGTCGAGCCCCGCGGCGCGGCGGATGTCCGGAGTCAGCGTCTGCACGGAGATGCCGATCTTGCCCCGCGACTCGTCGCCGCTCCGGGCGCCTTTTTCCGTTTCGAGCGCCGCGTCGGCGCCCCGTTCGCTCAGGGTGACGGTGAACGGGCTTTCCTTGCCGTCCCGAACGACCGAGAGCTTGACGTGGGTGCCCGGCGACTTCGCCGAGACGTAGCCGATCAGATCGCGCGTCTCGTGCACCGAAACGTTGTCGACGCGGACGATCGTGTCGCCCGGCTGCAGCCCCGCCTTGTCGGCAGGCTCGCCCTTGACGACGGACTCGACAAACGCTCCCTCGGGGCCCTTCAACCGGAACGCGGCGGCGACGTCGGGATCGACGTTGCGGATATTGATGCCGAGATACCCGCGCGTCACCTTGCCCTTGTCGCGCAGCTGCGGCAGGACCTGCTTCAGCGTGTTGATGGGGACCGCAAACCCGATGTTCTGAGCCGGACGGAACATCGCGGTGTTGATTCCAATCACTTCCCCGTTGACGTTGATCAGCGGTCCGCCGGAATTACCGAAGTTGATCGCGGCGTCGGTCTGGATGAAGTTTTCGAAAGATCGCGTCGCGGCGTCGGCGGTGAGTCCGCTCCGTTCTTTTGCGGAAACGACACCGACCGTGACGGTCTTGTCGAACGTGAGCGGGTCCCCGATGGCCATGACCCATTCGCCCACCCGAAGCCTGTCCGAGTCGCCGAGAGGAATTGGAGTCAGCCGGCGCTTCGCGTCAATCTTCAGGAGGGCAAGGTCGGTTGCGGGATCCCGGCCGACGATCCTGGCGGGAAACCGTTCCTTCCCGAGCCTGACTTCGACTTTGTCGGCGTTGTCGACGACATGATTGTTGGTGACGACGTACCCGTCTTCCGAGATGACGAAGCCGGTGCCGCCCTGCACTTCCTTATGCTCCTCGTCGTCTCCCCGCGGTTGATTGCGGCGCGGACCGAAGAAGAACTCGAAGGGATCTCCTTCTCCCCCCTGGCCCTGGCCGCCGAACGGACTCCCGCGGCGCGCCCCGCCCTTGACGATGTCGGTGGACGTGATCGAGACGACCGAGGGCATCGCCTCTTCGGCGATGTCCGCGAAAGAAGGAGCTGAGATCCCGCCCCCGGTCCGGGCGCGGGCCGGGGCCTCGCGTTGCGCTTCGGAGCGGGGCGTGACGTTGACCGAGCCGGCGACGACCATCCCGAAGGCGACCGCGGCGGCGATCAGGACCGAGAAAGAGAGGGCCCGTTTCGTGGACTTCTGCATACGAGTGGTTTCTCCTCAGTTGCCCCGGGTACTTTCCCGGGTCTTCAGCCGCAACACGGTTGTGGAATTCCGAATTCCTCCGTCGCCTCCGCTCACTATGGGACGTGCCGTTCGCGCGGCGAACGGCACCGGCGAGCGGCTCGGCCGGATGCGGCCTTCGACCGCTCGCCTCGTCCCTCCGTTCGCTGCGGCTCCCGCCCCGAGAGGCTCCTCCCTCCCTCTGGTCGGGAGACTCCTCTCGGGGCGAGCTTGCGCGCCAGTGCGGTAATAAAATGAGTCCGGGGCGCGCGGCGCCGGCGGCCTCAATCGAGCTCTCCTCGGCGTTTCAGGCGCTCGCGTTCGACCAGGATGCATCGGTCCATCGCGACCGGGATCCTGGCGGCCTCCAGCCGGTCGGCGACCTCCTGGTCGGCGACCCCCTGCTGCATGAAGAAGAAGCCGGCCCCCCGGGCGATCGCCTGGTCCGCGATCGGGCCCACGTGCTCCGACCGCCGGAAGACGTCCACGATGTCGATGCGGGTTTCGGGCGGAATCTCCGCCAGCGAGCGGTAACAGGGCTGGCCGAGCAGCGTCCGGTGGCCCGGATTGACCGGGATCACTCCGTAACCGCTGTCTAACAGGTACTGCGCGATCGAGTGAGAGGGACGGTCCGGGTTGGGCGAGCACCCCACGACCGCGATGGTCCGCGCCTCGCGAAGCGCCTGGCGGATCTGTGCGGGATCGTTCATGGGTGTCGAAGATTCAGCGTTGAGCGTTCAGCGTAAGACCGGTCAGAGTCATCCGATGCGCTTCCGTCTTTGCGCTTCGCCCTTCGCCTTTCCCGTTTCGCCCAACCCTCACATCCCCTCCGAAGTCGGGTTCTTCCCCGGCCGCATGTTGTAGAAGAACGTGACCGTCACGCCCTCGCGGTCCTTCCCGGGGACCTCCTTGAGAAGGTCCTTCGGAAGCGGCTTGAACGGGTTGGATTTCAGGATCGCCTGCATCGCGGCATAGTCAAACGGTGGAATGCCCGAGCCCGCCACGATCGTGGCCCCCGAGACGGTCCCGTCGACGCGGATGTCGAAGTGAATCGTGAGCTTGCCTTTCCAGCCGAGCTCGGCGAGCTTCGGGACGTCCCAGTGGAGCTTGATCCGGCGGACCATCTCGTCCGCGTACGGGCCCCAGTCATACCAGCTCGTCTCGAACGAGAGGGGCCCGGAGTCCATGAACCCGCCGTCGGGATTCGGAGTCCCGGCTCCGTGCTCGCCGGGTCTCCCGACCTGGGTGCGCGCCGCTTCCTGAATGACGGTGTCGAGGTTCGCGAGCCGGCTCGCCGACGCGCCGGTACCCGAGGCAGAGCCGGCTCCGGATGAGGAGCCCGAAGGATTCCGGAGGACGTCCGGCGGGGTCATGCCGGTTGCGGACCTCTCCGCCGGCGCGCCGCTCTGGCCATTACGGGACTGGCCGCCCCGGGCGCCGGAAGGCGCCGCGGCCATACGGGACGCCGATCCCGGAGCGAGCCCTTCGCGTCCGGGGAGCACCGGGGCGAAGGGTGAGTCCCCCTTCGGCTTCGAACGATCTCCTCCGCCCGCGCGGCGGTTCTTGTCGGAAGAGTCGGACGGCTTTCGCGCGTCGCGCGCGCGCTCGGGCCCCGGGGCGGCTCGGAAGACGATCGGGATCTTGTCCTCGTCCGTTTTCGGGCGGGCAGTCATCCCCGGAAAGAGCGAGTGCGTCCCGACGCCCGACGACGGCCCGTAGAGCATGACTAACAGAATGACGATGTGGAGCGCCAGAGAGAAGAGGATCGCCCGCTCCACGGGAAACGCCCGCGCGCGGTCGCTCTTTTCCATCGCGAAGATCTGGCGCTCGAGCTCCGGGACGGGCACCGGCGGAGGTTCCGCGTTCCGCGCGCCGCGCAAGCTCGGGACATCCGGAGCGCGCCGGGCGGCCGGCGACGCGTCCGGCGGGGTCATGCCGGTTGCGGACCTCTCCGCCGGCGCGCCGCTCTGGCCATTACGGGACTGGCCGCCCCGGGCGCCGGAAGGCGCCGCGGCCA
>JBBROA010000159.1:0-7778 GCA_038229875.1 Thermoanaerobaculia bacterium
ACCGCCGGAAACACCTCGGGGGCGACGGTTGTCTTGCGGAGCAGCGGCCCGTTTGCGCGGAACGTCTCGGCCGCGTCGAGAAGTGACGCGGACACGAACGCCCAGACGAGGACGCCGCCGAAGAGGAAGAGCGCGTACGGACGAACGTCGGCCCGCGGCGTGAACACGAACCGGAAGACGGTCGCGTACACGAGCAGGAGCAGCAGCGGGTTGACGAGCGACCAGACGAACCCGAGCGCGGTCCCCCGGTACCGGGCCGACAGCTCCCGCCGCGTCAATGCGACGACGAGGGGCCGCTGCCGGAAGGTCCGCAGCAGCGGGGAGAGAAAGCGCGGGCGTCCGTCAGACGACTTCGACACGAGATCGATGCGCGGAATCTATCCGATTTTAGCCAACCGACTCTGGAGTCGCATCGAAGCCAGCCGGGTCAGCCTCCCGAAGCTCTCCCGAAGAGGCGGCGTTGCGATCTATCGGGGACTCGCCGTCAGCCGGTCGCGCAGGCGAAGAATCGGCCGCTCGTACAGGCGATAGAAGAAGTACGACGCCAGCAGCGTCAGGGAAAAGGCGGCGACGCAGTACCCCGCCGCAAGACCCGGATTCTCCTTTTGCGCGCCGCGTTGGCTCAGCGAACCGAAGATGGAGGAGTGGATCAGATAGGCCGCATAGCTCGTCACGCTCAGGAATTCGATGGAGCGCACCCACCAGCTCCGAGGGCGTTCGCGGTTCAGGGACCGGCTCGATTCCAGGGAGACGACGAGCAGACTGATGAAGACTGGAACCACCAGGAGGAATCCAGTGCGAACGTACACGGATTGATCGACACGAAACTGCCGGTACAGGACGAAGAGCTGATAGCCGACGGTGAATCCGATCCCGGCGAGCGCCAGCGGGAACAGAAGCCTTCGCCGGCTTGCAAGGAACTCGTAACCCCGCGGATAGTGCACGGATAAAACCGCCAGAACGACTCCGAGAGTGAGGCTGTCCATCCGCAACGGCGGCTGATGCGCGACACCGAAGGCGAAAGGCGGATTCATGGCCCGGACCACGAACCATCGTGCCGTCAGGCTCGCGCCGATGACGACAAAGCAGGTCACCAGCACGCGCCTGGCTCTCCGATGGGGTTGGCTCCCGGCCGCTACGAGCAGAAGCAGGAGCGGAACGAAGAGGTAGAACCATTCCTCGATGGCGAGGCTCCACGAGACCGGGAAAAATCCCATGGATCTGCGCTGGAAGGTCTGGACGAAAAAAAGATTCTGCCAGGTAAACGGACTGCCAGTCGCAAGGAGGAACAGGACCACCAGGAAATAAGGAGGAAGAGTCCGGAACCAGCGGCGGAGGTAGAAGCGCCGGAGGGACGGCCACGACGCATCGGCGAGCACCTCTTTCAAAATGATCTTGCCGATCAGGAATCCGCTCAGCACGAAGAAGAGCTCCACCCCCAGAAAGCCGGTGATGTAGAAGAGCTCCCGAAGCTGCAGGTAAGACCAGTGAAAAAAGAAGATCAGCGCATGGGACACCAGGACGAGGAGGATCGCGGCGCTTCGAACCACGTCAAGGCCGAGATTCCGTAATCCGCGCGGAGGGGACTCCGCGCGTTCCGAGAGCGGATGGTCATTCGATTCGCGATCGGGAGCGGACGGAGCACTCTGTCTGAGGTTCGTTATCGAAGAAGGATAAACGATTCTCTCGTGGTCTCTGACTTCTCGGGGCTGGGACAGGCGCTCCTCCGATATCCTCGCCGCCATGCCTGTCCTCGCCGTCCCGGTCGAGTCGCCCGCGCCGGCGGCGCCCGCCCTCGCCTGCCGCGGCGTTCGAAAAGTCTACGGAGGCGCAGAGCCCGTCGTCGCTCTCGCCGGTGTCGATCTCGACGTGCCGTCGGGCGAATTTCTGGGGGTGCTCGGACCCTCCGGCGGCGGGAAGTCGACGCTTCTGCACCTTCTGGGAGGGATCGACCGGGCGACCGAAGGGACGGTCTCGGTGGGAGGGCGTGAGATCGGGGCGCTCTCGGAGGGCGAGCTCACGCTCTTCCGGCGCCGCGACGTCGGCATGGTGTTCCAGTTCTTCAACCTGCTGCCGCACCTGACAATCCGGGAAAACGTGGAGCTGCCGCGCCTGCTCGACGGGCGGAGCGACGCCTCGGCCCGCGCCGCCGACCTGCTCGCGCGCGTCGGGCTCGCGCACCGGGCCGGCGCTCACCCGTACGAGCTCTCCGGGGGCGAGATGCAGCGCGTCGCGATCGCGCGGGCGCTCGTGACCGGCGCGCGGCTCCTCCTTGCCGACGAGCCGACCGGAAATCTCGATTCGAAAAATGGCGAGCAGGTGCTCTCTCTTCTGGACGAGATCCGACACGAGCGCGGCGTGACGCTCGTCCTCGCCACCCACTCCCACGCCGCCGCCGCGCGGGCCGACCGCCGCGTCGAGATCCGCGACGGCCGGCTCATGGCCGGCTGAGGCGCATGACCGCGCTCCGCCTGGTTGTTCGCGCGCTGGTGACCGGTCCCGCGAGGCGGCATCCGCTGCGCCTGGTGCTCCCGGTCGCCGGAGTCGCGATCGGCGTGGCGGCGATCGCCGCGATCCACCACGCGAACCGCAGCGTCACGGAATCGTTCCGCCAGGCCGCCGCGTCCGTGGCGGGGCGGAGCGACTTCACGGTCACCGGCCCGGTCGGGGTCCCGCTCGAAGCGATGCGCGCGTTCTCGTTCCTGTGGGACGTCGGGTCCTTTGCCCCGGCCGTGACCGGCATCGCCGTTCTGCAGGACGGCAGCGGCGAGGCAGCCGATCTTCTCGGCGTCGACCTCGCCGGCGACGGCGCGGTCCGCTCGTGGGAGCTCGTCGCTCCCGCCGACAGATCTTCGCTTCTTCGGCTCGCGGGGGGCGACAACGTCTTTCTGTCGGAGGGGTTCGCCAGGCGTCACGGCCTCCGGCCGGGCTCGCCGATGCGCGTCGTGGCGGGGGGGGTCCTCCACACGCTCCACGTCGGGGGCCTGCTCCGGTTCTCCGGCGTGGCGCGCGCCGCCGGCGAGGACCTCGTCGTCACCGATCTTCTGACCGCGCAGCGCATCCTCGGAAAGATCGGACGCGCCGACCGCGTCGACGTCGTGCTTCGCCCGGGAGTCGACCGCGCGAAGGTCCGGCGCGCGCTCGCGTCGCGGATGCCCGCCGGGCTGCGGATCGAGGCGCCCGACCGCTCCGCGGCGTCCGCCGACCGTATGGTGCGCGCCTTCCGTTTCAATCTGAACGCGCTCGGGTCCCTGACCCTTCTCGTCGGCGTGTTCCTGATCGCGAACGCGGTCTCGATCTCGGTGCTGCGGCGCCGGCCCGAGATCGCGACGCTGAAAGCCGTCGGGGCCTCGCGGGGACTCATCTTCGCCGTGTTTCTGATCGAGGGCGCTGCGATCGGGGTCGCGGGCACGCTCCTCGGAGAGGCCGGCGGCGTCTTTCTGGCGCGCGCCGCGCTGCGCGCGATCGGCGGAACCATCGCCAACATCTACCTTCCGACCGCCAGGATCGCCGGTGGCAGCTTTGCCTCCCCGGCCCTCCTCGCCGGGGTCGTGGGACTCGGCGCCGCGCTCCTCGCGACCGTCATTCCGGCCGCCGAAGCCACCCGGGTGCCGCCCTCGCCCGCGATGCGCGCCGGTTCGGTGGAAGCGGTGCGGCGGGCGCGCCTGGTGCCGCGCGCTCTGGCTTCGGTGGCGGCGCTCGGTCTCGCGGCCGCGGCCTCGTTCCTCCCGCCGTTCGACGGGTTTCCGTTCTTCGGATTCGCCGCGGTGGGATTGATCGTGGCGGCGCTCTCGCTCGGCGCTCCGCTGTTCGTTCTCGTGGCGGCGCGGGCGGCGGGACGCCTCCTGAGGGCGCCGCTCGGGGCCCCGGGCCCCCTCGGCGCGGGTTTCTTCGGCGGGGCGCTCGCCCGCAATGGCATCGCCGTCACCGCGCTCGCGATGGCGCTCGGGATGACGCTCGCGATGATCGTGACCGTCGCGTCGATCCGCGAGACGGTGCGCGTCTGGGTCGAGACCACGCTGAGATCGGACCTGTGGGTCAAAGCGGCCGCGGGAAAGAGCTCGGGAATCGTCGGGGATCTCCCCGAGGACGTCCTGGCGTTTCTCGCCGCGGTACCCGGCGTGGCGGCCGTTGATCCATTTCGCGCGCGCGACGCGGCGTTCGACGGCCGGCCGTACACGCTCGGCTCGGGCGATTTCCGGGTGGTCGCGCGCATCGGCGGGCTGCCCTTCTTAAACGGCGCTGACCCCCGCCAGACGGCCGAACGCGCCCGCCGGGAGGGCGCCGCCCTCATCTCCGAGCCCTTTGCGCGCCGATTCGGAGTCTCTCCGGGCAAGCGGGTCACGATCGACACGCCGCGCGGGCCGCGTTCCTTTGCGGTCGCAGGCGTCTATCGCGACTACTCGAACGATCGCGGCACCGTGATGCTCGACCGCGAGCTCTATCTCCAGGTCTTCGGAGACCGCCGCGTGTCGAGCGTGGCGGTCCTGGCGGCCCCCGGTGTCGACCCGGCGGCGCTGCGCCGGGCGATCGCCACGGCGGCGCGCGGGCGCTACGCTCTCTCGATCTCCACGAACCGGGAGCTCCGGCGGGAAGTCCTCCGGATCTTCGACCGCACGTTCGCTGTGACCCGCGGTCTCGAGGCGATCGCGGTCGCGGTCGCGATCCTCGGGATCGCCAACGCGCTTCTCGCCTCCGCGGTCGAGAGACGGCGCACGTTCGGGTTGCTTCGCGCCATCGGCGCCTCGCGAGAGCAGATCCGCGGCGCCGTCCTGGTCGAAGCCGCCCTGACCGGGATCGTTGCGACAGGCGCCGCGGTCGCGGCCGCCGCCGCATTCGCGTACCTTCTCCTCGCCGTGATCAACCCGCAATCCTTCGGGTGGACCGTCTCGCTCGACGTTCCGCTGACGACCCTGGCGGGCGCCGCCGCCCTCGTGCTCGGCGCCTCGATCCTCGCGGGCGTTTTCCCGGGCCGGCTGGCGGCCGCGGTCGATCCCGCCGCGGCGCTGGCGGAAGAATGAAGCGGAGCACCGCGGGCGCGGGACTCCTCCCGGCGCTCCTTTTCGCGTCCGTCCTGAGCGGCGCCCCGACCGCCGCCGCACCGCCTCTCGCGTTTCCGGCCGATCATGGCTCGCATCCCTCCGCAGCGATCGAGTGGTGGTACTACACGGGCAACCTCTCCGATGCCGCGGGCCGCCCGTTCGGTTTCCAGCTCACGTTCTTCCGTGTGGGCGATTTCGCGCTCGCGCACGCCGCGTGGACCGACGGATCGCGGCGCACGTTTGAGTTTCAGGAGAAGGCGCATCTCGTCCTGCCCGGCATCGCCGAGTTTGCGGAAGGCCGCCTCGAGGTCATGAACGAAGACTGGTCCGCGAGCGCAAAGGGTAGCGTGCACCGGCTGCGCCTGCGCTGGGAAAACCGCGCGGTCGATCTCGTGCTGACGGCCGCGAAGCCGCCGGTCCTCCAGGGGGAAAAGGGGCTCTCGCGCAAGGGGCCCGGAGAGAACGAGTACTCCCACTACGTCTCGATCCCGCGGCTGGCCGCGGCGGGCACGCTCGTCGAGGAGGGGCGGCGCTCTCCGCTGACCGGGACGGCCTGGTTCGACCACGAGTGGGGGCCCGGAGCGCTTCCCGCCGGCGCGGCGGGGTGGGACTGGTTCGCGCTTCAGTTCGACGACGGGAGCGAGCTGATGCTCTACCGCATCCGGACGAAGGACGGGGCCGCGACGCCCTTTTCGTCCGGTGTGTTCGTGCCGCCCGCGGGAGACCCCGTGCCGTTGCGGTCAAACGACGTGCGTTTCCGCGCGACCGGCCAGTGGCGCTCTCCGCGCTCCGGCGGCGTTTACCCGGCGGGCTGGGAAATCGCGCTCCCGCGCCTCTCGCTCTCCGTGCGGGTGGATCCGCTGGTCGCCGATCAGGAGCTCGTGACCGGCCGCTCGACCGGGGTCACCTACTGGGAGGGGGCCTGCCGGGTGTCCGGCCAGCGCGGCGGTAAAACCCTCACAGGAAGGGGGTACGCCGAGCTGACCGGGTACTCGGGCCGGGACGTCCCCGGCTTCAACAGCCGTTAGCGTTAGTCCGAAACATCGAAGCTAGGACGTCGGGGTCGGCTTCGGCGACCACTTCGCCTTACCGGCCTTCGTCTTGGTCTCGAGCGTGATCAGGAACGAGCGGGCCGACCGCAGGTTCCGATACACGTAGGAGAAGCGGAGAGTGAACTCGCTCCGATCGCCCTTGTTCAGGTCTCCGACCTTGTTGCCGCCGTCGCCGGCAGCGACGAGATTCCCCTCGCCATCGAAGACCGCGATCGCGACGCCCACTTCCTGGTCCATCTGCGAATTGTTGTCGACACGGACGACGGCCTTCGCGCTCGAGACCCGGATCGGCGCGACCGTGTCGCCGAGATCGAACCGGATCTCCGAGATCGCGACGTCGTTCAACTGCATGTCCACTCTCTGAATGCCCCCGACGGGGGACCAGTCGAACTTCTTGGTGATCAGCTCGGCGGAAAGAGGCGACGCGAGAACGAGCGTGAGGGCGGCGGCGAGAAAAATGGGAAGACGTTTTGCCATCTGAGACCTCCGCCTCGCAGGGTAGCGTGAAAACGGGAATCGGAAGCGAGAAATCGGGCCCCTACTTCCCGCGCTCTTCGGGGTGCGTCCTCAGGCGGCTGTGTTTGAAGCCGTAGAAGAAATACACCACGATCCCGATCGCGAGCCAGATGCCGAACCGCCACCAGGATTCGCGCGGGAGATACCGCGCCAGAAAGACGCTCGATCCGGCGCCCATCAGCGGCAGCATCCATGTACCGCCGGGCACGCGGAATCCGCGCTCGCGGTTGGGTTCGCGGATCCGCAGGATGATGATTCCGACGCAGACGAGGAGGAACGCGAACAGGGTTCCGATGTTGGTCAGGTTGACCATCTCGTCGAGCGAAGAGAAGAGAGACGCGACCCCGACGAACACGCCGGTAACGATGGTGGCGACGTGCGGCGTCTTGAACCGCGGGTGCACCTTCGCGAACCAGGGCGGGAGCAGGCCGTCTCGCGACATCGCGAAGAAAATCCGCGGCTGGCCCATCTGAAAGACGAGCAGCACCGCGGTGTGCGCCACGACCGACCCGAAGGCCACGACCCCGACCATCCAGTTCGGCATCGCGGCGAACCTCATCGCGAGGGTGAGAGGCTCCGCCTGCTCGGTCGAGAGCGTTTTCGTGAGCGCCGAATAGGGAATCAGACCCGTGAAAACCGCGGCGATGATCGCGTAGATGACCGTGCACAGGATCAGGGACCCGATGATCCCGATTGGCATGTCGCGCTTGGGATTGCGGCACTCCTCCGCGACGGTGGAGACGGCGTCGAATCCGATGTAGGCGAAGAAGACGATCGCGGCGCCCGACGCGATCCCCTGAAAGCCGTTCGGCGCGAACGGGTGCCAGTGCGCGGGCTTGACGTACTTGAAGCAGACGATGACGAAGAAGCCGAGAACGAGCAGCTTGATCACGACCATCCAGAAGTTGAAATTCGCCGATTCCTTGATCCCCCAGACGAGGACGATCGTGATGAGCGTGACGATCATCACCGCGAAGATGTTCACGATGATCGGAATCCCGAAAATGTGCGGCGCCGCGGCCACTACCGATGGCATCTTCGAAAGGGCCGTCTGGTAGTCGACGGCGAGCCAGGGCGGAATCCGAATTCCGAAGCCCTCGAGGAATGTGTTGAAGTAATTCGCCCAGGAGATCGCGACCGCGACGTTGCCGATCGCGTACTCGATCAT
>JBBROA010000160.1:0-7713 GCA_038229875.1 Thermoanaerobaculia bacterium
AAAGGAAGGGTCGCGGGTCGCTCCGCCGGCTCCTCCGGTCGCCTCACCCCTGACCCCTCACCCCTCACCCCCCGTCGAATGACCGCCGTCGTCAAGACCAGGCCGGTCGCGGGGCGAAAAGGGACCGAAATTCTGACCGTCCCCGTTCCCGAGCCCGGCCAGGCGGAGGTCCTGATCAAAGTTCTCGCGACCGCGATCTGCGGGTCGGACAAGCACATCTACCAGTGGGACCCCTCGATGGCCGGGATGGTCCAGCCCCCCCGCATCTACGGGCACGAGTTCTGCGGCGAGATCGTCGCATTCGGGTCCGGCGGGAAGCGCCCGCACCTCGAGATCGGCCAGTACGTCTCGGCCGAGATGCACGTCACCTGCGGCCACTGCCGGCCATGCCGCACGGGCCAGCGGCACATCTGCGAGAACACGCGGATCCTCGGCGTCCACGGAGACGGCTGCTTTGCCCAATACGTGGTCGTTCCCGCTTACAACGTCGTGCCTCTCGACCGGAAAGTTGTTCCGGTCCGTGTCGGCGCCTTTCTCGACGCGCTCGGCAATGCCGTCCACACGACACAGGTGGCGGACCTTTCGGGGCGCGCGGTCGCGGTACTCGGTTACGGGCCGATTGGCGCGATGTGCGCGGAGATCGCGCGCATCTCGGGGGCTTCGCACATCGCGATCACCGACGTGAACGCGCACGCGGCCGCGCATGCGCGCCGGTGGGCGTCGAAGCGCGGCCTGACGAACGTCACGGTGATCGATCTGACGAAGACGAAAGACCCCGCCGGAACGCTGCGCGACGCGACCGGCGGCGGTGCCGACGTGGTGCTCGAGCTCTCCGGCGCCGAGGCGTCCGTGAACCTCGGGCTCGCCGGCGCGCGGCGGGGCGGGGTCCTGTCGCTCCTGGGGCTCCCGAGGGAGAAGAGCCTGACCATCCGCGACTACACGAACGACTTCATCTTCAAGGGCCTGACACTCCACGCGATCATCGGGCGGCGCGTTTTCGAGACCTGGATCAAGATGCTCGACCTGCTCCGGGCCGGCCTCGACGTCGAGCACCTGGTGACGAACGAGTTCGACGGGCTCGACAGATTCCACGAGGCGATGGAACTTCTCGAAAATCGCCGCGCGATGAAAGTAGTCTTCTACCCGAACGGCAAGCCCGCCTGACATTTCACCCGGAGGACCGACGATGCCGACCCGTAAGCCGCCGACGCCCGATCCCACAGCCGAGCTGACCGAGCGGCGCATCGCCGAGTTCGCGCTCGAGGAGTCCCGTCTCTCGAACCTCGCGTACCGCTTCGAGCTGCGGCCGCGCGAGCGCGTCTGGAAGAACTGGGATCGCACCGAATTCGAGCCGAACCACTTCCGCATCGTCGGGCTCGCCGGCGTGTGCCTGAACAAGGACGAGAAGGACCGGGCGCACCGGACCGCGTCGCGCGCCCTCGAAGACCTGGACGACATCCTCTTCGTGGTCGAGGAGCCGGCGCAGGCCGTGATCGTCCGGAATCCGACGGGAACATCCGAAATCGTGAACCGTCCCACGATCTGCGCGGAAGTCGTCGCGCCGGACCGGGCAAGCTTCGACCGGGCTCTTTCGGCGCTCGACGCGGCGTTCCCGGGCCAGCGCGTCGCCGGCAAGATCGTGAGCGAGGGCTGAGGATCATGCACCCCCTGATCGAACACCTCGCGGGCGAGGTCGCGAAGCTCCGGCAGGCCGGCACATTCAAAGAAGAGCTGGTCCTCGAATCCCCCCAGGACGCGCGAGTCCGGGTGGGCGGCCGCGACGTCGTGATGCTCACCTCGAACAACTACCTGGGGTTCGCCAACCACCCGCGCATCCGGGAAGCGCAGAAGAAGGCGATCGACCGGTGGGGCGCCGGAATGGCATCCGTGCGGTTCATCTGCGGAACCGAAGGGATCCATAAGGAGCTCGAGGCGGAGATCGCCTCCTTCTTCGGCAACGAAGACGCGATCCTCTACATGTCCTGCTGGAACGCGAACGAGGGGCTCTTCGCGGCGGTGCTCGAGGAATCCGACGGTCTCTACTCCGACGAGCTGAACCACGCGTCGATCATCGACGGCGTCCGGCTCTGCCGGGCAAAGCGCTTCCGGGTGCCGCACAACGACCCGAAGGCCCTCGCGAAGCTCCTCGCCGAGGATGACGCCTCGCGTTTCCGGCTCATGATGACCGACGGGGTCTTCTCGATGGAGGGCGAAGAGGCGGACCTGCCCGCTCTCGTCGAGATCTGCGAGAAGACCGGCGCGCTGCTCGTCGTCGACGACTCCCACGCCACGGGTGTCCTCGGAAAAACCGGGAGGGGGACGGGAGAGGAGCAGGGAGTCTTCGACCGCATCCCGATCACGACCGGCACGCTCGGAAAGGCGATGGGGTCCGCTGCCGGAGGGTTCGTGACCGGTCCGGCGGCCTTAGTCGAGCTCCTCCGCCAGAGGAGCCGCACGTACCTCTTCTCGAACTCCCTCCCGCCGGCCGTGGCGGCGGGCTCGCTCGAGGCATTCCGGATGCTGCGCGAAGACCCGGCGCCGGTCGCGAAGCTCCGGGAAAACGCGGCCTACTTCCGGAAAGCGATTTCCGACGCCGGGTTCCGGATTCCGCACGGCACGCACCCGATCGTGCCGGTGATCGTCGGCGACACCGCGAAAGCCCTGGCGATGGGACGCGCGCTCTTCGAGGAAGGCGTTTACGTCTCGGGATTCGGATTTCCGGTGGTGCCGCAGGGCCAGGCGCGACTGCGGTGCCAGGTCTCCGCGGCACACGAGCACGCGGACCTTGACGTCGCGATCGACGCGTTCGTGAAGGTCGGGAAGCAGTTCGAGGTTATCTAGGCTCCCCTCCCGCGTCGCTCCCTTCTGCTCCCTCTCCCCGCGCGTCGAGAAAGGGAGAGGGAGGACGGCATCTACGCTTCGAGCTTCTTCCGAGCCTTCTGCAGCAGCAGGAAACAGAGAACGGAAAAAGCGACCGCGGAGAGAATCCCGCCGCTCACGAGCCCGTTCTTGAGAGCGGGAAAGAGCTTGGATCCGAAATCGAGCTTCTCGAGCAGGTTTGGCTTCTCCATATGCAGGACCGTGTCCCCGAAGAATGCAACGAACGCGATCAGCACCCCGCCGAGAGAGCCACCCGCGACGAGGCCCGTCGCATAGAGCATCCCGGAAGAGAGCTCCGACTCTTCTCCCGCGACCCCTTCTTCCTTCCTGCGCCATGAGTCCACGAAAGCCTTCAACATGCCGCCGATCCAGATCGGCGCCGTCGTCGAGACGGGGAGATACGCGCCGACCGCCCAGGAGAGCGCGTGCGCTCCGGCAAGCTGGGCCATGAACGCGAGGAACACCCCGACGATTACGGGAGCCCACGGCAGGTTCTGCGCCAGGAGACCCTTGATGATCGTCGCCATGAGGGTCGCCTGCGGAGCGGGAAGCTGCACGCCGCCGATGCCGTGAAGCTCGTTGGCGCCTTTGTAGGTCTTGTCGAGGATGAAGAGCGTGATCGCGATGAAGAAGGAGGAGGTAACGACGCCGATCAGGAATCCGTACTGCTGGTACCGGGGGGTCGCGCCCACGAGAAATCCGGTCTTCAGGTCCTGCGAGGTCGCCCCCGCGTTGGCCGCGGCGACGCAGACGATCGCGCCGACAGAGAGGGCGACTGCCTGATAGACGTCGCCGCGCCAGCCGATCACGACGAACACCACGCAGGTGGCCATGATCGTCGCGATCGTCATGCCGGAGATGGGGTTCGACGACGTGCCGATGATCCCGACGATTCGTGAGGACACCGTCACGAAGAAGAAGCCGAAGACGACGATCAGGAAGGACATCAACAGCGAACCGGGGAACGGTCCA
Source organism: Thermoanaerobaculia bacterium (assembly GCA_038229875.1). Taxonomy (GTDB): domain Bacteria; phylum Acidobacteriota; class Thermoanaerobaculia; order UBA5066; family Gp7-AA6; genus JALYUA01. Next base: position 3,853 of record JBBROA010000160.1, read on the forward strand.
TGAGGGAAGCCGGGAAGCACTGCGAGGACGACCGCGATCGCCAGGGAGCCGATCGCCACCAGGCCGATCCCGATGTCTTTGTCGGTTCTCTTGACGGAAGCTCCAGCGACCCCTTCACTGAAGCTCTTGATGGATTCCTTGAACGCCGAGACGATCGTCGGCAGCGTCTTTAAGAGAGTCATCACTCCGGCGCAGGCAACCGCGCCGGCGCCGATGTACCGGATGTACGCGCGGTAGATCCAGTTCGCATACGAGTTGTTCGCCATCCAGGCGTCGCTGAATCCCAGGTTGTGGAGGTCGGCGACCACCCGCGTCTGCGGAACGAAGATCGCGATCAGCGGAATGAGGGCCATCCACGAGAGAAGGCCGCCCGAAAAAAGCTCCGAGGAGATCCGCGGCCCGATGATGTAGCCGAGGCCCAGGTATTCGGGGGTCACCGCCACGTCGAGAGTGGCCGCGGGATACGTGACGGTTTCCTTCTTCGTTCGAAACCAGATCGGCGCCTCCTGCCACAGGCCGAGCACACCGTAGAGGAATTTGTAGAGAAGCGAAGCGAAAACGCCGGCGAACACCGTCTTCGCGAGGTTGCCGCCCTTTTCCCCCGCGATCAGGACGTCGGCGCAGGCCGTCCCCTCGGGATAGGGAAGGGTCCCGTGCTCCTTCACGATCAGGGCGCGCCGCAGAGGAATCATGAACAGGACGCCCAGAACGCCGCCGAAGATGGCGAGGACCGTGATCTGCAGATACTGGAAGTAGTGCTCCCCGCCCGACAGGAAGATGAGCGCCGGCACAGTGAAGACGGTTCCGGCCGCGACGGACTCGCCCGCCGACCCGATCGTCTGAACGATGTTGTTTTCGAGGATCGTCGACTTCCCGATCTTCTTGAAGACGGCGATCGAGAGCACGGCGATCGGGACCGAAGCCGAGACGGTGAGACCCGCGCGGAGAGCCAGGTAAACGGTCGCGGCGCCGAACAGAATTCCGAAGAAGACGCCGAGAAGAATCGCTTTCGGGGTGAATTCCGGGATTGTCTGCTCGGCCGGGATGTAGGGCCGAAAATCCTGACCGCTTTCCGAGTGGCTCGCCATGCAACCTCCCCCGTTTCCCGATGAGCGTTCGAACTTGGCGGGGATTATATGGGGCGGTTTGCGGCGGGACGGAAGATCAAGCGGCGAGACTGCCCCTCAGCCCAACCCTCTCCCCGGGCCCGGGGAGAGGGAGCAGCCGAGGTCGTTGATGGCGGTAAGCGAGACTTCGGCCGACCGGCCGGTCACACCCCTCACGTTCCGCCGAACCCGACCGTCACCTTGCCGCCGTCCACGATCACCGGGACTTCGCGGCCTCCGGAGAGCCGTACCATTCGGTCGATCTCCGACTTGTTTCCTTTGACGTTGACGTAAACGAACGGAACCTTGCGCTTTGCGTAGTCCTCACGGGCCGCAGTCGTGTAGGGTCACGTGTCTTTCCCGAAAATCTCGACGCGGGGAGCTTCCATCGTCACCTCCGCGGAGATGGTACCCCGGCGTAAAACTGCCGGAATGCTATGATTTTCGCCAATTCCATGGCATTTCTGCTGGCGCTCGCGCTTGCCCTCTTCGGCTTCCCCGCGCCCACTCCCGGGGCCGGCCGCGAGGCGTCTTCCCCCGCAGGCAGCATCTCCGGCCGCGTCACGATCGTGAAGGCCGGCGCGCCTCTGTCGGAGGCGGCGAACGCGGTCGTCTGGATCGAAGGGTTGCATTCACCGGGGGCGCCCGGCCGGCCCTCGCGTGCCGAGATGAAGAGCCAGGGGAAGAAGTTCGTCCCGCGCGTGATTGCGGTCTCTCGCGCCGGGGAGGTGCAGTTTCCCAACGCCGACCCGATCTACCACAACGTTTTTTCCGTCTCGGCGCCGAACCGCTTCGACCTGGGCCTCTACCGAAGCGGAGGCTCGAAGGAAAAGCGCTTCGAGGAGCCCGGGCTCGTGCGCGTCTACTGCAACATCCATCCGCAGATGGTCGGTTTCGTGATGGTGGTCGATTCCGACTACGCGGCCGTGACGGGACCGGACGGTTCGTTCCGGTTCGGGGGGGTCCCTCCCGGAAACTGGACCGTGCGCGCGTGGCAGGAAGAGGGCGGCGAAGCGCAGGCGCCCGTTTCCCTCCGCGCGAGGATGGAGACTCCCGCCATCGCGCTGACGATGGACGCGTCGGCGTACAAGACGCAGCCCCACAAGAACAAGTACGGGAAGGAATACCCGCCCGCCGCCCCCTCGGACGATGAGCGTTACTGAGCCCCCGTCCTCCTCGCTGACCGCGGGCACGGGAACGAGCATCCCGATCCGCGGGTTGAAGCTGCCGCCCCCGAAGCCTCCCCGGTTTTCCCTGTCGCTCAAGATCTTCGCGGGCGCCGCGCTCCTGATCCTCATCTCCGTGGGAGGGGCCATCGCCATTTCCGCGTACCGGTCGCGCCGTGTCGCCGACGCGAAGATCGCGGAAGATCTCAAGAAGGCGGGCCCGGCCTGGGAATCCTTCGAGCAGAACCGGTACGCGGGGCTGCAGCGCGCGTTGGCTGTCGTCGTCAACAACGCCGGAATCATCTCGATGATGACGAGCGACGTGGATCCGGCGACGGCGTTCGACACGCTGAAAAATGAGCAGGCGTCCGGGACACGGGCGGATTTCCTGATCGCGGTCAACCCGCAGGGAACGGCGTTCCTGCGGACGGACAAGCCGCTTCCCTACTCCGCGGACCTCTCGCGCGTGCCCACGATCGCCGCGGCGCTCGAGGGCGAGAAGACCTCCGGAATCTGGCTCTCGGGTGGAAAGCTGTACAACGTGGTCGCCGCGCCGGTCCTCGAAGGCGGCACCCGGATCGTCGGCGTGATCGCCGCCGCGTTTCAGATCAACGACGAGGTGGCGATCGCGTTCAAGTCGCTCATGAACGCCGAAGTGGTGTTCCTCGCCGATGAAGCGAAGCCGAAGGAGCCGGGGCGGCCGATTCTCGCCGCCTCCACGCTGCAGAACCGAAGCGCGAGCGTTCTCGAGGCCGTGCGCCGCCGCCCCGACCTGATCAACGCGGTCCTGCGGCAGGGGCGAACGATCGGTCCGCTCCCCCTCGATCTTTCGGGCGAGACCTACCTCGCGTACTTCGTCCCGCTCCGGTCCTCGACCGACGCACTGGTGGGCTCCGCGGTCGCGCTGCGCAGCCGGGAAAAGGAGCTCGCGGCGTTCCGCACGATCCAGAACACGCAGGTGTACGTCGGGCTCGCCGCGCTTTTAGTCGCGTTCGTCCTCTCGTTCGTGCTCGCCCGCCGGATCACCGGCCCGCTCGCCCGCCTGCTCCGCGCGACGGAAGAGGTGCGCGTGGGGAACCTCGAGACCCCGGACCTTCCGATCGACTCCAAGGACGAGATCGGCATCCTCGCGAGATCGTTCCGGGCGATGCTCGAAGAGCTGAAGGAAAAGGAAGCGCTCGAAAAGTATCTCGGTGCGTTGACGCTGAATCTGGGCGACGAAGGCATGACGCTGGCGGCTTCGGGCAGGGTTCGCATGACCGCCGACATTCCAGGCTCCCGATCCGCGGAGCCCCAGGTCGGGACTCTCTTCGCATCGCGCTACGAAATTCAGTCCATCCTCGGCAAAGGCGGCATGGGGATCGTGTACAAGGCGCTGGACAGGGATCTCGAGGACCTGGTCGCGATCAAGACTCTGCGCAGCGAGGCGCTCTCCGCGGATCCGACCCTTCTCGACCGCTTCAAGCAGGAGATCCGGCTCGCGCGCAAGATCACGCACCCGAACATCCTTCGCACCCACGACCTCGGGGAGACGGGAGGGGTGCGCTACCTCTCGATGGAGTTCGTCAAGGGAATCACGCTGAAACACC
>JBBROA010000161.1:0-7703 GCA_038229875.1 Thermoanaerobaculia bacterium
CAGCGCAGGAGGGGTTCTCGCGGGGTCCATGCGAGACCAGCGGCGGCCGCCGTCTTCCGTCGCGAAAATCGCGAAACGCCCGTCGACCGGATCACCGAGAGCGAGTCCCTGCCGCCGATCCCGGAAAGCTATCGCATCGAAGAAACCCGTCGCGTCGGGATTCTGGAGCGCGAGCGACCAGTGGGATCCGCCGTCCGCGGTCGCGTAGATCCGCGACGCGGCGCCTTCGCCTGCGCTCATCACGACCGCTTCATCCGGGCTGAACGCCTCGACGTCGCGGAAGTCGAGCGCTTCCGCGCCCGAAATCGGAAGGGTGCGCCACGTCCTGCCGGCATCCCGCGTGACGAGGCAGGCGCCGCGGGTTCCGGCGATCCAGGCGATGCCGTCCGAGGGCGCAGAGACACCCCGGAGGTCGGAGGCGGTCGGCGAGGGCGTGACCGGGAGCCAGGCGAAGGCGGTGAGGGAGAGGACGGTCCCTAGGGTCAGGATCCCGAGAGCGGTTCGACGGGCGGGGAGGCGGGGCTCCCGTCGTGGTTCCGGGGCGTTACGGTTTCTCCGCGACATCGCTGACTCTAACCAGGATTGGGCGCGGGGCCGTCCCGCGCCCTCCTATTTCTTGAAGAATCCCTGCTGGGCGACCTTGCCGGTCTGTTCGGTCGACATCACGCGCTGGTTGAGCTCCTTGATGCGCTCGTTCAGCTGGCCGATTTTGCCCTGGTACTCGCGGGCGATCCGGTCGTTCTCGTTCTTCAGGCGCTGGACCTCGTCCTCGAGATCCGAGACCGCCTGGCTGCGCCCTTCGACGGTGCGGCGCTGGTTCTGGATCTCGGCTCCGTAGCGGGCGACCTCCTCCTCCTTCTCCGTCAGGCGGAGGCGCCACTTCTCTTCCTGCTCCTCGTAGAGCCGCTTGACGTCCATGAGCTGGGTGATGGCGGAGAAGTCGTTGTCCGAGGCCATAGATCCTCCTCGATGTTCTTCCTCGATCTGAGGGAAGAGCTTGCGCAGCTTGAGCGACAGGTCTTCGGGGTCCGTCGAAAGCTCCATCGCGCGCCGATACGTGATCTTGCCGTTGACGAGGAGCGCAATCAGGGATTGATTCATCGTCTGCATCCGGTAGTACCCGACGGAGGACTCGATCTCGTCCAGGATCTCCTTCGTCTCGCCGCCTTCGATCTGCTTGGCGATCTTCGGAGAATTGATCATGATCTCGCAGACCGGGACCATCCCCGACCCGTCGGACTTTTCGATCAGCCGCATGGAGACGATGGCGCGGAGGACGAGCGCGAGCTGCGCGCGCAGCTGATTTTGCTGGCCGGCGGGGCAGGTGTCGATGATGCGGTCGATCGACTGAGCCGCGCTGTTCGTGTGCAGGGTCGAGAAGACGAGGTGCCCCGTCTCCGCTGCCGTGATGACGGTCTGGATCGTGCTCCAGTCCCGCATCTCGCCGACCATGATGACGTCCGGGTCCTGCCGCATCATGTTCTTGAGGGCTTCGTTGAAGTTCGGGGTATCAGTCCCGATCTCTCGCTGGGAGACAGCCGCCTTGCCGTCCGCGAAGAGGTACTCGATCGGATCCTCGATCGTCACGATGTGGACGGCGCGCTTCTCGATCGTCGACCGGATCACCGAGGCGAGGGTGGTCGATTTACCGGATCCGGTCGGGCCGGTGATCAGGACCAGGCCCGTGGGGATGTGGATGAACGTCTCGAGGACTTCCGGGAGGCCGAGCTCGGAGATCTCGGGGATCTTGAAGGAGATCCGCCGGAAGACGGCGGCGAACGAGCCCCGCTGGATGAAGATGTTGGCTCGGAAACGCGCCACGCCGGGGACCCCGTAGCCGAGGTCGACGGACTGGTTCTGGTCCAGCTTGGCCTGCTGCGCCGGGGTCAGGATCTCGCGCAGCATGGTCTCGAGGTCCTTCGGCTGGAGGGCCTCTGTGTTCAGCGGGATGAGTTTTCCCTTGATCCGCAGGAGGGGCGGACGCATGGGCTTCAAGTGGAGGTCGGAAGCCTCCTTCTTGGCCATGAACTTGAGGAGCTCGACGAGAGTCAAAGGTACGCAATTATAGAACAGATAAGGGGTTTTCGGTCATTTCTCCGCGCGCGCTGCGGCGGAAGTCGAGCGGAGGAGCCAGCGCTTCGCCTGCGCGCGGGAGCGGACGCGCCCTCGCAGGCCTTCGATCTCGACCTCGCGAAGGATCTCTCCGACGCGCGGTCCGGGCGCGATCCGCACCCATTCGAGGATGTCTCTTCCGGTCACGCGGGGCGGTTTTCGGGCGGCCCGGAGAGTTCGCCGCGCGGCCGATAGCGGCCGGGTGGCCCCGGGACAGAGCAGCTTCCCGAGCAGAAGCGCGTCCCCGCCTTCCGTCGCGGCGTCCCGGACCCAGCCCCAGCGCGCATCCGCTGTGTCGAGCCGGGCGGCTCGGCCGGCGAGCCGCAGGAGAAGAGCGATCCGGCCGGCGGTCGCGCGGGAGAAGCGGCGGGAGAGGAGCCAGGCGGCCGTCTCCTCCGGAGTCAGGCGGAGTCCTGCGGCGAGAAGAGCCAGCCGCAACTCGACGCGCCGGGCGGGCGGCTGCCGCACAAGCGCGGGGTGATCCAGCGGAGCGCGGCGGACGAGCCCCGTGGCGCGATGCGGCGAGAGCGGGCGCCCGAGCGCGGTTCCGAGCTGGCAGGTGCGGGCCGCCCAGGCGAGCGCCGGCAGAACGTGGGAGGACACGAGAAGTTTTTCGAGCTCGACCCGGATGCGCTCCGGCGCGGCAGACGGAAGAAGGGGAGCGGTCCGCCGGCAGGCGGCGGAGGTGGCGCGATCCGGCACGAGTTTCATCGTGGCGATGAACCGGGCCGCGCGGAACGTGCGGAGCGGGTCGTCGCGGAGGTTCTCTTCGGAGATCATTCGCAGGGTTCCTCTCGCGAGGTCTTCGATTCCGCCGTAGGGGTCGATCCACTCCTTTCGAGAAAGCGAGATCGCCACCGCGTTCACCGTGAAATCACGGCGGGCGAGGTCCTCTCGAATCCCGCCGCCGGTCAACTCCGCGAGATCGAGCTCGGTGGAGCCCGCGACGCGGGCCACGCGCGGCGACTCCGCCGACAGCGGAACCGCGCTGCCGAATCCCGCTGCCGACAGCTCCGCGGCGACGTCGAACGGGTCAGCGGCGATCACGACGTCGAGGTCCGGACAGGCGCGGCCCCGGCGAATGTCTCGAGGAGCGCCGCCGACGAGCCAGCCGTCGGACCCGCGGCGCGCGAGAGCCCGTGTGAGCGCGCGGAGAATCGGACGCCGCCAGACCGCGGCGAGCGCGAGGTGCGCCAGCGCGACTCCCGCGCCTCGCAATTCGTGACGCGTCTCGCGCAGCCCGGGAGTGTTGGAAATCAGCGGAGTGGCCTTACAATTCCGAGCATGTCTTCCGCGCCTTCGCCTGTCGCGCCCGAAATGGTCCGCAAAGTCGCCGCGCTCGCGCGCCTGCGCGTTCCGGATACCGATCTTTCCGCATGGACGGACCAGCTCGGACGCATTCTCTCTTACATCGGACAGCTCGAAAGCATCCCGGAACGGCCGATAGCGCCCGAAGCGCCGCTGCCGGCGACACCGGTCCGCGCCGACGAGCCCATTCCCGGCCACGGCGCCGACGCGCTCGAGACGAATGCCCCGTTGACGGTGCACGGCTACGGCAGTGTTCCCCGGATCGTCGGCAGCCTGACTCCGTGAGGGTGAGGGTGAGGGTGACGACCGCGCGTCCGCTGAACGCGTGAAAGCGTGAACAACAACCCCGCGGAAGGGGAAGCGCGCGGCGTCCGCGAGACGGCAGCGGACGTCAACGGTGGCCGCCGCCGGGCCGTCGAGGTCCTGGAAGAGGCGCTCGCTCGGGTCGAATCCGGAGATCGGCGCGTCGGAGCGTTTATCGAGGTGACGACTGGTCCCGCTCGGGAAGAAGCCGCCACCGTCGACGCGAGGGTCGCCGCGGGAGAAAAGCTTCCGCTCGCCGGAGTCCCGATTGCCGTCAAGGACAACCTCTGGGTCGCAGGACGGCAGACGACGTGCGCGTCGCGGATCCTGCGCGGTTTCCGTCCTTCGGAAGACGCCACGGCGGTCGCCAGGCTGCGCCGCGCCGGCGCCGTCTTCGTCGGGCGGACCAACATGGACGAGTTCGCGATGGGGTCATCGACCGAGAACAGCTCGGTTCTGAAGACCGCAAATCCGTGGGACCTCTCTCGGATACCGGGAGGGTCTTCCGGCGGCAGCGCCGCCGCGGTTTCGGCCAGGTTCGTCCCCGCGGCAATCGGCTCGGACACCGGCGGCTCCATCCGGCAGCCCGCCGCGTGCTGCGGCGTGGTCGGTTTCAAACCCACGTACGGCCGAGTTTCCCGGTTCGGCCTCGTGGCGTTCGCGTCGTCGCTCGACCAGGTCGGCCCTCTCACACGGAACGTCTCGGACGCCGCGCGGGTCTATCGGGTGATCGCGGGGCAGGACCCTCGCGACTCGACGAGCGCGGGGGAGCCCGTGGGTGACCCGGAAGCCGCCGCGGGCACAGGATTCGCCGGCAGGACCGTCGGTTTTCTCGTCGACGCGGACGCCGAGGGGCTCGATCCGGAGGTCGCGGCCAACCTGGAGGAGGCGCGCAAAGCATTCCGCGCCGCGGGCGCGAGCGTCACGACCGTCTCCATTCCCCGCGCGTCCGCGGCCGTCGCGATTTACTACGTCATCGCGAGCGCCGAGGCGTCCTCCAACCTCGCGAGGTTCGACGGGGTGCGGTACGGGCCGCGGGAGCCCGCCTCCGACCTGCTGTCGCTCTACGTCGAAACGCGCACGGCCGGGTTCGGGGCGGAGGTCAAGCGGCGGATCCTTCTCGGTACGTTCGCGCTGTCGGCCGGGTACCACGAGGCCTACTACGGGCGCGCCATGTCCGCCCGGCAGCTCCTCTCGGAAGACTTCGACCGCGCTTTTTCCCGGGTGGACGTGGTGGTCTGTCCATCGATCCCGACGCCGGCGTTCCGGCTGGGAGAAAAGACGGAAGACCCGTTAAGCATGTACCTCTCCGACGTGTTCACCGTGCCCGCGTCTCTCGCCGGGCTCCCCGCGATCACGGTTCCCTCCGGGCTTTCGCGCGGCCGGCTCCCGCTCGGAATTCAAATCGTCGCTCCTCGGTTTTCGGAGGAAACGTTGTTCGCGGCCGCGGGCGCCCTGGAGAGGGAGCTCGCGTTTCCGCAGGAGCTGCCCTCTGGGATGGCCTGAACGAGTCGGTCTCCTCTCACTCGCACTCGCCGTCGCGCTGCCGCTGGCGGCGGATGAGGGAAGCGCCCTCCGAACGGTTGAGATCTCCGAGGAAATCAGGGTCTCGATCGAAGCCGGAGACGAGGTGTTTCTCTCTGCCCGTCCCCTTCCGCTCGAGAATCTCGATGCCTTCATCAAACGGTTCACCGACGATCCCCGCACGAAGAAGGAGATCCTGGCGCAGAACTCGGACCTGAAGCTCTTCCGCCGGGAAGTCTTCGTTCGCGTTCCGTACCGCCTGCTTTCCGACACCTACAAGAAGATCGCGATCGAGGCCCTGTTTCCGAGCGACCGCGGTGATCCCATCGGTTGGACGCACGTGGTCGGCTCCTCGAAGGGGAAACCCGAGACGCTCTGGCGCATCGCGGAGTGGTTCACCGGAAACGGCGCGCACTACCGGGACATCCGGACGGACGGGTCCGTCGTCACGGAGGCCGGACAGACCGTGCGGATCCCGGCGAACCTGCTGCTGCCCTCGTTCCGGACCGAGGCCGCGGCGAGCCCGCCCGCGGCCCCGCCGGAGGCCGGGCTCGAGTACGGGAAAGACGCTCAGGGACGCTTCGCGCTTTATCGGCTGCGCCGCGGCGAGGCGCTCTATTCCGCGGTCATCGTCCGTTTCACCGGGCGCGTCCACGCGGAGGACGTGAACGCGAAGGCGATCGAGATCGCGGCCCGCAGCGGGATCGCCGACGTCCGGGCGATCCCGGTCGACTTTCCCATCAAGATTCCCGTCGAGGACCTCGCCGCGGAATATCGGCCCCCCGACGACCCGTCGCGCATCGAGGCCGAGAAGTCCCGCCTCGAGGCGTCGCAGTTCGCCAATCGGGTCCGTGCAGCGGATCTTTCCGGCGTCACGTTCGTGCTCGACGCGGGGCACGGCGGCCGCGACACGGGCGCGTCGGTCGACGGGATGGAGGAGGCGAAGCACGTTTACGACCTCGCCTGCCGGCTCGAATCGCTGCTGCGCCAGCATTCGAAGGCGCGGGTGGTCTTGACAGTCGCGGGAAAGACCCCCTGCCGCATCCATGCCTCCGAGGCCGTCGGCGACTGGCGCACCGCGGAGGTGCAGACGCACCCGCCCTACCCGATCGAAGACACCGTCGCGGGGGTCAACCTGCGCTGGTATCTCGCAAACGCGGTCCTGCGGCGCGCAGAAAAGGAGGGCGGGTCGGAGGACCGCACCGTGTTCGTATCGCTGCACGCCGATTCGCTCCACCCCGCGGTGCGAGGGCTCATGGTTTACATCCCCGGAGAGAAGTTCTTAAACGGCCGGTTCGGCCGGATGGGTTCGATCTACGCGAGCCGGCGCGAAGTCCGCGAGGCGTCCTTCACATCGTTTTCCCGCAGGGAGCGCGTCAAGGCGGAGGGCGTCTCCCGGGACCTCGCTGAAAGGATCGTCGCGGCGTTTCGATCGGCGGGTCTTCCCCTCCACGCGTTCCAGCCGATCCGCCGGAACGTGATCCGCGGGGGCAAGGAGTGGGTGCCGGCGATTCTCCGCTACAACCGCATCCCGGCCCGCGTCCTGCTCGAAATCTGCAACCTGAACAATTCCGAGGACCGCAAGCTGCTCGTCACCGCCGCGTATCGGGACCGCGTGGCCCGCGCTCTCGTCTCCGCTCTCATCGCGTTCTACGGCGGGCCCCCGGCGGGGAGCGCGGTGACGGCGGAAAAGCGCAACGGACCTTAAGCGTTGACCCCGGGGCGGCTACTTCTTTCGTTTCTCGTTCAAGAAAGCGACCCACGCAGGGTCCGTGGCGATCGGGAGGTACTCGGGGTTCGATCGCAGGGCCGAGCGGTCGAGCTCCCCCTGCGACTCGAGCTGGCGGAGCGCCGCCACGCAACCGGCCGCGTCGCCCGCGCGGGCCCGGACCTGCGCCTCCAGCTCTTCCCCGCGCCAGCCTTCCCCGGTGACGAGTGCGCGCGCGTCGGCGATCGACCGGATCGCCTCGCTTCCGCGGCCGAGGTTCGTCTGAACGACCGCGAGCAGCGAGAGGGCGTCGGGATCCGGTCCGGCCATCGCGATGTATCCGCGGAGGAGCGGCTCCGCCTCGGCGAACCGCCCCGCCTCGACCGCCAGGGAAGCGAGCTCCTTCGCCGCGCCAGGAGCGGGACGCGCGCAGCGCCCCGAGTTCGCTGGCCAGCGTCGCCGAGATGTCCCGCGCCGCCGCGAGCGCGTCCGGGAGTTCCGCAGCAACTCGTGCCGCGCGCGCGGCGAAGCTGGCTTCCGCCGCCGCCCGCTCGGCGGCATCGTCGCTGTCGGGCCGCCGTTCCAACACGAGCAGCATCTCCAGCGCACATGGCTCGGTCTCGTGGAAGGCCGCGCAGCGATAGGGCAGCAGATCGAGCGCCACCAGCCCGGCAAGCAGGTCCAGCAGCGAGCCCGGCGTGAACACCCAGCAATGCACGTCGACATACTCGCCCGCCATGGCGACCCG
>JBBROA010000162.1:0-7683 GCA_038229875.1 Thermoanaerobaculia bacterium
GAGATCGGTCAGCGGCGATCCGTCCATCAGGCGGTCCGGATACGAAAACGTCAGGACGGCGTCCGCGCCCTCCTGCTCGATCGCGAGATCCGTGATCGCCCGCGCGCCGCGCGGAAACGGGGGCGAGGGGTCGCCCTTCTTGCCGCAGGAGGCGAGTAACGCGGCACCAAGGAAGATGAGCAACATCGCCCGGCGACATGAGGTCGGAGCGATCATTTCGCGCGCAGCTCTTCCCTCATCCGACTTCGCCTTCGCCCTTCGCCCGGCCCGTCTCAGAGCACGTAGCGCGAAAGATCCTCGTTCTTGACGAGATCGGAGAGCGCGGCGCTCACGTCGGCCGCCTCGATGCGGATCGTTTTGCCCGCATTCTCGGGACCGGCAAACGAAATGTCCTCGAGCAGGCGCTCGAGGATCGTGTGGAGGCGCCGGGCGCCGATGTTCTCGAGCAGCCGGTTCACGCGCTCCGCGTCGCGAGCGATTTCGCGCACCGCGTCTTCCGAAAACTGCAGGTCGACTTTTTCGGCGGAGAGAAGCGCCCGGTACTGCTTCAGGAGCGCGTTCTCGGGCTCCGACAGGATCCGGACGAAATCCTCTTCCGTGAGCGAGTCGAGCTCGACGCGGATCGGAAACCGGCCCTGGAGCTCCGGGATCAGGTCCGACGGCTTGGAGACGTGAAAGGCTCCGGCCGCGATGAAGAGGACGTGGTCCGTCTTCACGAAGCCATATTTTGTATTGACGGAAGTGCCCTCGACGATCGGGAGGAGGTCGCGCTGGACGCCCTCCCGGGACACGTCGGGGCCGCGGCCGGATTCACGCCCGGCCACCTTGTCGATCTCGTCTAAGAACACGATGCCGGACGACTGCGCGCGCTCGACGGCCTCGCGCGCCACGACGCCCGGATCGACGAGCCGCCCCTCTTCCTCCGCCTGGAGAATCTCCCGCGCTTCCGCGACCGTCGCCTTGCGGCGCTTTTTCTTGCTTCCGAAAAGACCCGGCAACATCTCCTTGACGTTGATGTCCATCTCTTCGACGCCCTGATTCGTGACGATCTCAAAGGACGGAAATGTCTTGTCGGCGACCTCGACCTCGACGAGCCGGTCTTCGAGCTTCCCCTCCTGGAGCATCGCGCGCAGGCGGGCCCGCGTCTCCTCGGTGTCGCGCTCGGGAAGCGGCGGCATCAGGAGCTCCAGCAGGCGTTGTTCGGTCCGGGCCTGCGCGCGCTCGCGGATCTCGGCCGTCTTCTCCTCGCGCACCATGTGCACCGCGACCTCTGTCAAGTCCCGCACGATCGATTCGACATCGCGCCCGACGTAGCCGACCTCGGTGAATTTCGACGCCTCGACTTTCAGGAACGGGGCGTCGGCGAGGCGCGCGAGCCGGCGCGCGATCTCGGTTTTGCCGACACCGGTCGGCCCGATCATCAGGATGTTTTTCGGCAGGATCTCGCGCGACATCTCCGGCTCGAGCTGCTGCCGGCGCCACCGGTTGCGCAGCGCGACGGCTACGGCCTTCTTCGCCTTGTGCTGGCCGATGACGTATTTGTCGAGCTCGACGACGATCTCCCGCGGGGTACGCGCGCCCGGCCGAACGGGCGCCTCCACGGGCGGCTTCTCACCTGGCATCAGGAAAACCATGGGCTAATAGTAGTCAGTTCTCAGCCGTGTCGCCCGCCGGCTTCCGTGTCCGTGCCTCGGTGTCGGCGCTCGAACCGAACGAGCGGGCGACTGAAAGTTGACAGCTGCAAGCCGCGACGACTCAGACTTCCTCCAGCGTGATGCGGTCGTTCGTATAGATGTCGATTGTCGAAGCGATCAGGAGCGACTCCCGTGCGACGTCCGCGGCGGAGAGGTCCGACCGGTGCTTCAAAAGCGCGCGGGCGGCGGCGAGCGCATACGGGCCGCCGGACCCGACCGCGAGAAGTCCCTCGTCGGGCGAGATCAGGTCCCCGGTTCCGGAGAGGAGCAGCGAGGTCGTCTTGTCGGCGACGATCAGCAGCGCTTCGAGCTGGCGGAGCATCTTGTCGGTCCGCCAGTCCTTCGCGAGCTCGATCGCGGCGCGCTCGAGATTGCCCCGATGCTCCTCGAGCCGCGCCTCGAACCGCGAGAAGAGGGCGAACGCGTCGGCCGACGAGCCCGCGAACCCCGCGATGACGTCGCCGCCCTTCAACCGGCGGATCTTCGCCGCCGTCTGCTTCATGACCGTGGTGCCGAGTGTGACCTGGCCGTCGGAGGCCATCGCGACCCGTCCATTGTGGCGGACGCAAACGACCGTCGTGGAATGCCAGACGGGCTTGTTCATGGAGCGAGAGTATCGCTCACCGCGAGTTGCGAGTCGGACCGGGACCCGGTCGACCAACGGGGGCGAGACGGCCGCGGTATTCCGCGGTCCACGAGATCTTGCGCGGTCCGAGCAGCGAACCGGGCTGTCGCATCCGGCTATTTCTTTCGGCGGGCTTCGAGCGCCTGGATCGCGGCTTCTACGACCGCGTCCTCCTCGCCGGCTTTCCCGGGGCGGTCGGGCACGACGACGTCGGGACGCAGGCCTCGGCCTTCGTACGAGCGGCCCTCGGCGTCCTCGATCGCGCGCGCGGAGAACCAGAGCGAGGACCCGTCGGGAAGCTTCGCGACCGCGGCACCGCCCGAGAGCATCCCGGCGGTCTCTTCTCCCACGATAGGACCGATCCCGTGACGCCGGAACTTGAGCGCGAGGGCCTCGCCGGAGCTCGCCGTCCCCGAGTTCACCAGGAGCGCGACCGGGAGCGGCCGGTATTCGGGCGGGACGGTGCGGGTCTTCCCACGGCTGCGAACGCGGTAGTCGCCCGCGCTCCACCGTCCGCGCAGGAACGTCGAGAGAATCCCCGGGTCGTAGCCGCCGCTGTTCCCGCGCACGTCGAGCAGAAATCCGTCGATCTCCCCGAGTCCCGCGAGCTCCGGCTTCGCCGCCGCCGAGTCCGAGCGGTCGGAGAGGAGATCGACGACCGCGAGCGCGACCTCGGGCGAAATGCCCCAGAGGCGCGCGTAGCCCCACGCATGGCCGACGCGGCGCAGCACCCGCGCGCTCCGCCAGACCAGCGCGTCGCCGGGCGGCTCGGGCTCGAGCTCCAACGCGGCGCTCCGGTGGTCGCCCGCCGCCGTTTCCCAGGCGACTTGGACTGAAGAGCGCGGCGGACCCTCGAGCGCCAGGAACAGCCCCCGAAAATCCGTCCGCGCCGAGCCGTACGCCCGGCCGCCGATCGAGACGATCCGGTCTCCGAGCCGGAGCCCCGCGCGTTCGGCGGGCCCACCGGGAAAGACCGCCTTGACCGCGTACCCCGAGCCCTCGCGGCCGATGCGCAGTCCCGCCGTCGCCCAGCGCGTCTCGGGGAGCCGCCCCGCAGGGACGCGGAACGTGTGCGAGTCGTCGAGCCTGGCGAGGAGCCGATCGTACGCAGCGTCCCGATCGGCATCGTTCCCCGCCGCGGCCAGATCGGCCGCCGCTTTTTCGACCGCCGTGTTCCAGTCCACGCCCTTCAAATCCGGAGCCCAGAACTCCGCCCGGATGCGGCGGTCGATCTCCGCCAGAGGCGCGGGCTTCGCGACCGCCGGCTTTTCCGGCGCGCGGGGGGAAGCCTGCGCCGAAAAGAGCAACGGCGCGACCGTGAGAAGGAGGATGGCCGGCGAGGTCTTCACGCGCGCGGATGTGCCCGGCGGTACACGTCCCGCAGCCGCGCCGCGTCGAGGTGCGTGTACCTCTGTGTCGTCGAGAGGGACGCGTGTCCGAGCAGTTCCTGGATCGCTCGCAGGTCGGCGCCGGCCTGCAGGAGGTGCGTCGCGAACGTGTGGCGCAGCGCATGCGGCGAGATCGCGGCGGGCAGCCCCGCCGCGCGCAGACGGCGCTTCAGGACGCGCGACATCGATCGCGTGGTCAGCCGCCCGCCACGCGAATTTACGAAGAGCGGCTCCCCGCCGGAACCCCCCTCGTTTGCGGCCGCGGGCTCCCGGAGGGTGAGCCGCAACGGCAACCATCCGCGCAGCGCCTCCTCCGCCTCCTCGCCGAACGGAACGATCCGCTCCTTGCGGCCCTTGCCCTGCGCCCGCAGCATGCGGGAAGAGAGATCGATGTCTTCGAGATCCAGCGCGGCGGCCTCCGACACGCGCAGTCCCGTCGCGTAGAGGAGCTCGAACAGGGCGCGCTCGCGCTCCGGAAAGGGCGTCTCGTCCTCGGTGTCCAGAAGCGTCTCCGTGTCGGGCAGCGTCAGGGCCCGGGGAAGCCCGCGGGGGGCGCGCGGCGATGGAAGGCCGCGGGCGGGGTTTCGCTCCAGGTGACCCTCGCGACACGCCCAGCGCAGGAAGGAGCGCACCGTCGAGAGGTGCCGGCCCAATGATCGGTTCGAGAGCTTCGCGCGGTGGAGGGACGCGACGTGAGACCGCACCGCCAGAGTGTCGATTTTCGAAAGCGGCGTCTTCGCCGCGGGAGTCTCGCCGAACTCGCTCTCCCAGAAATGCGCGAAGCGTTCGAGATCCGACCTGTACGCGAGCACGGTGGCCGGGGAGAACCGGCGCTCATCCGCCAGGTAGGCGATGAAGTCGTCGATCGCCTGCGAAAGCGTGATCACTGCGAGAGAAGTGTAAGGGAAGTGGGCGCCGGGGCAGGGGCGAACGGCGAAGAGATTAAGACGGAGGACCCTCGTTGTCTCCGCCCCCCTCTCGCTCGTTAGTTCTTTCGATTCCCGTTTCCCGTCTCCCGATTTCCGCCCCGTGCGAACCCCCGCACGTCTTCCTTCACCAGGGATTCGATCTGCTCCTTCGAGAACTTCTTGCCGAAGGAGGGCATGTCCTCGCCGCCCCTGGTGACCGTCTTGACGAGCTCAGCGTCGTTCTTCGCCGACTGCCACTCCGTGTCCGTGAAGTCTCTCGCCATGAGCTGCTTGCCCTTCGGCGTGTTGCCCTTGCCATCTTCGCCGTGGCACTTCGCGCAATATTCGACGAACGTCGGCGAGGGATGCGGAGCGGCCGCGAGCAGCACAAGCGCGCTCCCCGCCGTCACCGCGAAGACCAGTCCCGCCGCGATTCGCGTGCTCTTCATCCTCTTCGTCCTCTTCATCCCTTCCTCGCTTTCTCCATGTCGCGCAGCAGGTGCTCCGGTTCCCAGCTCTCGCCGTAATAGATCGTCGCGAGGCGTCCCTCGGGATCGACCACCGCGACCGCCTGCCCGTGGATCACCTGGCCGCGCTCGGAGTAATAGAGGACGCCGAACGAAGACGCGACTTCCGCGACGGCCGTCGGAGAACCCGTCAGGAACTTCCACCGTTTCACGTCGGCTCCCGCCTTGCGGGCGTAGTCGGCGAGCACGGCCGGCGTGTCGTGCTCGGGATCGACGGTCACGACGAGAAGCTTCCCGTATCCCTTCGCCTTCAGCAGGGCGTCGAGCCGCGAGAATTTTGCCGTCGTCATCGGACACGCGGTCGCGACGGGACAGCGCGTGTAGAGAAACGTGACCGCGACGGGCTCTCCGCGAAGCGACGAGAGCTTCACGCGCTGCAAGGCCTGGTCCGTCAGCTCGAAGTCGGGGACCTTCTCACCCACTCGCGCCGCGCGATTCGGGACAGGCGTCACGGATCCGGGGGGAGGCGGCTCGGAGGTCGGGGCGGGCGCGCGGGGAGCTCCCGAGCCTTTCGTCCGGCGGATGCCTTCGAGCCAGTAACGGCTTTCCTCCACCACGAGCGTGGCATCGATCACGTCTCCGGGTGCGAGCGCGCGCGTCACCTCGGGCGCGCCGCGGGTCGGGAACAGCATGGTCATCGCTCCCATGAACCCGGGCACCGCATCGTGGTCGACGAGCACGTCCGCGCCGCCGTTCTTCACCTCGCGGACGATCCCGCGAAACGGGTACCGCTTCGCCGACGCGGACTCCTCATCGGCGTTGGCGCGCGACTCACTCCGCCGGCACCCCGACAGGCTCGCGAGGAGGAGACAGCACGCGGCCAGGGCCGCCGCAAGTCGAGAAAAGCGGACAGAGCGGGCAGCGCGGGCAGCACGGGCCGACGTCGGGGACGCGGACGGAAGTCTTCGTGTCACGTGATCATTCAACGCGACTCGGGGAGCCGATGTTCCAGAGTCAATAGGCCCCTGAGAGACCTCTCTCCCCCGTTCAGGGGACCTCGAACGTGACGGACGTCCAGATGCTCTCCCAGTCCGCGTCGACCCCCTTCGGGGCGGGAACCATGTGGACCGCTTCGACCAGCCACACGCCCCGGCGGGGAAGACGCAGGGTCAGGCTTCCATCCTTTCCGGAGCGGGCGGTCAGGGTCTTTCCCGGATCTTCGCGGCAGATCGCTTTCACGAGCGCCCCCGCGAGAGGCTTGTCTTCGTACGAGAGCCGGAACTTCACCGGCGACCCGGCGCCGCCCTCCTCGCGCCAGGCCGTGGGGTCGCTGCCGAGCATCAACTCGAGCGTAAGGCCGAGATGGCGGTCGTACTCGCGCCCTCGAGGGCCCGCGAAGACGATCGACTTGACGCTGCGGGAGAACACTTCGCGACCCGGCTTCTGACGTTCGCCGCGTTTCTCCCGCTCCTTGAGGACGGAGTCGAGGCCTTCGTCGGCGAGATACTTCTCGAACTTCTCCGCCTCCAGCGTCACGGGCGAGCGGTCGCTCCGGTATCCGATGACCGCGACTCCGGGCGTCTCGACGCGCGCGAACCCGGCGGGATCGGTTCCCGGCAGCCCCGGCACCGGCGCCTCGCCGAGCGTCGAGACGAGAAAGAACCGCCGGATGCGGCGGTCGTCGCGGGGAACGGGCTCGCCGTTGAAGTGCTCTCCGACTTTCAGCGACACCGATACGTCGTCGCGCACCCCCGGACGGAAGGTGGAAGGCTCGATCCAGAAGTCGTGCGCGCAGAGCACTCCCGGCAGGAGCGCCAAGAGAAGCGCGATTCCGCGGCGTCTCATGCGGGCGGAGACGCCGTGAGGTACGCGGCGAGCCGGTCGCGGTCCACGTTCCCCCCGGAGAGGATCACGCCCACCTTCTTCCCGGCGAAATCGGCCTTCCGATGCCGCACCGCGGCCGCGCCCGCGACGCCGGACGGCTCGATCAGCACCTTCATGCGCTCCAGCATCCAGCACAGCGTTTCGACCATCTCGTCATCGGATACGAGCAGAACGGCCTGGACGGTTTCCTGCACGATCGGAAACGTGAGCTTTCCGGGAGTCGAGACCTGGAGCCCGTCCGCGATCGTGCGCGGAACGTCGATCGCGACGCGCTCCCCTTTCGCCAGCGACTCCGCCGTATCGGCCGCGGTCACGGGCTCGGTCCCGTAAACCGCGATCCGCGGGTTCAGATGCCGCGCGGCAAACGCGCACCCGGCGATCAATCCTCCGCCGGAGACCGGGATCACCAGCGCATCCAGGCCGGGAACGTCCTCGAGGAGCTCGACCGCCGCGGTCGCCGCTCCGGCCATGATCCGGTAGTCGTCGAACGGTGGCACGAGGAGCGCGCCGCGGTCGTGCACGAGCCGCTCTCCGATCTCGTCGCGGCTCTCCGAGTATCGGTCGTAGAGGACGACCTCGGCTCCGTATCCCCGGGTGGCCGCGAGCTTCGCGGCGGGCGCATCGCTCGGCATGACGATCGTCGCCTTGAGCCCCAGGATCTTCGAGACCAGGGCGACCGCCTGCGCGTGGTTGCCGGAGGAATAGGCGACGACCTCC
>JBBROA010000163.1:0-7659 GCA_038229875.1 Thermoanaerobaculia bacterium
CGAGGGCGAAGTTGGACATGACCGTCCCGACGACGCCGGCGGGGTTCAGGATGCCCTTGCGCTTCCAGTCGCTCGCGATGATCCAGAGCACGTCATCGCCGTCTAAGATCCTGCCGTTCTCGTCGGAAAAGATCGAGCGGTCGGCGTCGCCGTCGTACGCCACCCCGAGAGCGGCGCCCTTTTCGCGTAGGGCGCCGAGCATGTTCTCCGGATGGAGCGCGCCGCACCCTTCGTTGATGTTCCGTCCGTCCGGAGCGTCGCAGATCGCCTCCACGTGCGCGCCCGCCCGGCGGAGCGCCTCGGGACCGAGCCGGAACGCGGCTCCGTTGCCCGCGTCGACTAAGATCCGCACGCCATCGAGCTGCACAGGAACGCTCTTCGCCATCCGGGCGAGGTAGAGCTCCGGGAGCGCCGGATCCGCGTCGAGAGAAGCCGCGGGCTCCGCGCTGCGGTCCTTCTTTCCTGCGAGGAGCTTCTTCTCCAGCGCTTCCTCCTCCGCGTCCGGCCACTTCCGCGCGTCCGGGCCGAAGATCTTGATCCCGTTGTCCTGCCAGGGATTGTGGGACGCCGAGACAGAGACGCCCGCTCCCGCGGCGAGCCCCAGGACGACCTCCGCGACGCCCGGCGTCGAGATCACTCCCGCCGAGGCGACTTCGCCTCCGGCATCGATGATGCCGGCGGAGATCTGCGCCACGATTCGCGGCGTCGATTCCCGCGTATCGCCTCCGACGACTGCGGTCGGGTTCCCTGAGGCCTTCAGCCGCCGTCCGAGCTCCCGCCCGATATCTCGGACGGTGGCGTCGTCGAGCGGAAATTCGCCCGCATGCCCGCGAATGCCGTCGGTGCCGAAGAGCTTCATTTTTTCCGCGGCCTCGGAGTCGGCGTGAGCACCGGCTCGACTCCCCCCACCGGATGGAGACGGACGGTTACCGTGACGATCTGCCCCTCGCGCACGCGCACACCCGGAGCGTCCGCGACCACGGTGGCCGGTGTGCTGAAGGTCGCCGAGCGTTCGGACAGCGACACCGGGTCCGTCGAAACGGAGGTCATCTTGCCGAGGACCGCGGACGGCCCGACGATCCGGGCCGCACGGGGCTCGATCGAGACGTCGCCCACCTCCCACCCGGGCGCGGGCGTCCCGGTCAGGTTCGGCGCGATCGGAAGAACCTTTTCCGCGACGGCATCGAGGACGATCCGCACGTCAGCGGGGGAGATGGCGATGACCTCGATTTCCGGCGCGACGTTGATGTCTTCCGGGGCGAGGCGGTAGAGCCGTTCGCCCCGGGTCGCACCTTGAAGGTCGATCACTGCTTCGATTTTATCCGGGTCCACCTGCCGAAGGGCGGTGAACGGGCCCCGCACCCGGACGTCGACGGCCGGGGGCACGGAGGACGCGATGATCGTGCGCTCCGGGATGTTCACGACGGAGAGGGCGATGCGGTAGCTGCGCTCGGAAATTCGCTCACGCCTCTGCGCGGAAAGCACGAACCAGACCAGAAGGGCGATGCCGAGCGCCAGGATCTTCAGACCCAGGTTCCGCAGAAGCGCGGGCCGCGTCGCCATCAGGCCGCCACCGCGAATTCTCGCAGGAGAAGATCCCGCAGCCCCTTCCCGTCCAGGTCTTCGATCAGCTGGCCGTCGCGGGCCACGGAGATCGTTCCGCGCTCCTCCGACACGACGACCGCGAGCGCGTCGGTTTCTTCCGTGATGCCGATCGCCGCGCGGTGCCGGGTCCCGAACCGCTTCGAGAGGCTCTCGTTGACCGAGAGGGGGAGGAAGCACGCCGCGGCCGCGACGCGCTCGCCGGACAGGATCACCGCTCCGTCGTGGAGCGGCGTGCCGGGCGCAAATATGGTGACGAGGAGATCGTAAGAGACCGCTGAATCGAGGGGGACCCCGTTTTCGATGTAGTTCTTCAGCCCCTCGCGCCGCTCGAGCACGATCAGCGCTCCCGTCTTCCGCGCGGACAGCGAGGTGACCGCGAGCACGATGTCCGAGATGGTCTCCTCGGCGTGGTACCCGGAGAACCAGGAGAAGAAAGGCGTTCGCCCGAACGTGGCGAGGGCGCGGCGAAGCTCCGACGCGAAGAGCACGATGATCGCGAATGGAACGTAGAAGAAGAGGGCCTGGAGAATCGTCCGGAGCGCAGCAAGCTTTAAGACGACCGCGAGCTCGTACAGAAGAAACACGGCCACGATCCCGAACACCATCTGGACCGCGCGCGTCCCCCGGATCAGTCGGAGGAGGCTGTAGGCAATGAACGCGACTATCAGGACGTCGATCGCGTCGCGCCACGTGACCGAGATGTGGCCGAACGGGCCGACGAGGCGCGAGATCGGGTCGGTCATGAAGCGGCGGCTCCCGCGTTCGTGAGCGATCCCGAATCCGCCCGCGGCGCACGAGGAGCGGCCGCGGGTGTGACGATCGCCCGGCGCATCGAAAAGAAACGGACGGTCTCGGCGGCGTCGTGCACCCGGACGATCGCTGCCCCTCCGGCCGCCGCGGCCCCGGCGCAGGCGAGCGAGCCCGGGAGGCGGTCGCCCGCGGGAGAATCGTCGGCGACCCCGGAGAACCGCCTCACGAAAGCCTTGCGTGAAGCTCCGAGCACGAGGGGAAAGCCGAGAGAGCGCAACGCGCCGAGATGGCGGAGGAGGACGAGATTTCCTTCCGGGCTCTTGCCGAAGCCGAGCCCCGGGTCCACGGCGATCGCGTCGCCGCGGACGCCCGCCGCCTCCGCGCGCGTCGCGGCCGCGGCGAGCTGTGCCGCGACGTCGGCCAGCAGGTGTGAGTAAGTCGTGTCGGACTGCATCGTCCGGGGATCGAGGCCTCGCATGTGCATCAGGATCGTCGCCGCGCCGGCTGCGGCGACGGTCTCCGCCATCGCGGGGTCGAACCGGAACGCGGTCACGTCGTTGACGAGATCGGCGCCGGCCTCGATCGCCGCCCGGGCGACCGACGCTCGGCGGGTGTCGATCGAGAGCGGCGCCGGCGACTGCTTCCGGATGTCCTCGATGACGGGCAGGACCCTCGCCGCTTCCTCCTGGGGCGAGACCTCCTGCGCCGCGCCGTACGTGCCGGGCCGGGTCGACTCGCCTCCGATGTCGACGATCGCCGCGCCGCTGTCAAAGAGCTCGAGAGCGCGAGCCACCGCGCGGCCCCGGTCGAAATACAGCCCGCCGTCCGAGAAGGAATCCGGGGTGACGTTGACCACCCCCATCACGAGCGGGCCGGAGGCAAGGTCGAGCGACCGGCCATGCGCGAGCGAGAGCCGGGCAGGCCGGCGGGAGGCTTTCTCAAACGCCGCGGCGGCGCGCTCCCTCAAGCTGGCCGGCATGGCCTTGAGACTCTCCGCGCGCCGGGCCCGGGAGATCATCAGAGGCGGAGACGCTGAGCCCGCCAGCCGGACCACGTCCACCGGGAACTCCCCGGCCTGAAACGTCGCAGGCCGGAAGCCGTCCCACCCCGTGATCTCGAGGAGAGCGGCAGAATCGCGGGCGGGGATGACGAGGTCGGTCACGGTCGGAGTTTAGCGTCTCAGGAAGGGCGTTCGATTCAGACGTGGCCGACAACCTGACCCTCCGACAAGTTCCGCCCCTCACCCCCACCCTCTCCCCCGGCGCGCGGGGAGAGCGAACAAAATTGCGCTTCAGCCGAGCCGATGGCTAAGCTCGCCCCGAGAGGAGTCTCCCGACCGGGGGGAGGGAGGAGCCTCTCGGGGCGGGAGCCGAAGCGAACGAAGGGGCAAGCCGGGCGGTCGAGCCGACAGGCGAGCCGCCCGGCGGTGCCTTCGCGCGTGCGGCGCGAAGGCAGGCCCCGCAGTGAGCGGAGGCGACGGTCTTATGCCGGTTCCGGAAGAAGCCCGGCCATGTCGCCCGAGGGCTCCGGGATCCCGGGCGGTGCCACGATCGGGGGCCGCGGGGGGCCGGACTTGCGCAGCTTCGCGATGTCGACGCCCGTTTCCTCGGACAGGATCTGCAGGACCTCCTCGCCGTCGAGAACTTCTTTTTCGAGCAGGGTGCGCGCCAGCCGGTGCATCGCCTTTTCGTTTTCGCCGATCAGCTTCTTCGCGCGATCGTAGGCCGCCGTCACGATCCGCCGGACCTCGGCGTCGATCAGGTTCGAGGTGGCCTCGGAGTAGTCCTGGTTGTGACCGAAGTCGCGACCGAGGAACACCTCTCCGTCGGTCTTGCCGAATGTCAGAGGGCCGAGCTCGCTCATGCCCCACTCGCAGACCATCTTGCGGGCGAGATCCGTCGCCTTTTCGATGTCGTTGCCGGCGCCGGTCGTCATGTGGCCCAGGAACTTCTCTTCCGCGATGCGTCCGCCCATCATCACCGTGATCGTCGCGTCCAGATACTCCTTGGTGTGCGAGTACTTGTCCTCCGCGGGAAGCTGCATCGTGACGCCGAGAGCGCGACCGCGCGGAATGATCGTCACCTTGTGGAGGGGGTCGGCATCCGGCTCGAGCGCGGCGACGAGCGCGTGCCCGCCCTCGTGGTAAGCGGTGTTGCGCTTCTCGTCCTCGGTCATGATCATCGACTTGCGCTCAGGACCCATCATCACCTTGTCCTTGGCGTACTCGAAGTCGATCATCTCGACCTTTTTCTTGTTGAACCGGGCTGCGTTCAAGGCCGCTTCGTTCACCAGGTTCGCGAGGTCGGCTCCTGAGAAACCGGGGGTGCCGCGCGCCATCACGGACAGGTCGACGGTATCGGAGAGGGGCGTGTTGCGGGTATGCACCCGGAGGATCTGCTCGCGGCCGCGCAGGTCCGGGCGGTCGACCACGACGCGCCGGTCGAAGCGTCCGGGACGGAGCAGCGCCGGGTCGAGGACATCCGGCCGGTTCGTGGCGGCAACCAGGATCACGCCTTCATTGGTGTCGAACCCGTCCATTTCCACGAGCAGGGCATTCAAAGTCTGTTCGCGCTCGTCGTGCCCTCCACCGAGGCCGGCGCCGCGGTGGCGGCCGACCGCGTCGATCTCGTCGATGAAGATGATGCAGGGCGCGTTCTTCTTCCCCTGCTCGAAAAGGTCGCGGACGCGCGAGGCGCCCACGCCGACGAACATCTCGACGAAGTCAGAACCCGAGATCGTGAAGAAGGGGACGTTTGCCTCACCGGCGACAGCGCGCGCGAGCAGGGTCTTCCCCGTGCCCGGAGGACCGATCAGGAGCACGCCCTTCGGACTTTTCCCGCCGAGCTTCTGAAACTTCTGGGGTTCCTTCAGGTACTCGATGATTTCCTGGAGCTCGACCTTGGCCTCTTCGACGCCGGCGACGTCCTTGAACGTCACCTTCTTTTGGGTCGGGGTCAGGAGCTTGGCGCGCGACTTCCCGAAGGAGAGCGCCTTGTTTCCGCCGGCCTGCATCTGCCGCATGATCACGAACCAGATTGCGACCAGCAGAATCAGCGGCCCGTACATGACGAGGGCCGAGACGAGCGAAGAATCTTTGGTCGGGGTGGCCTCGATCTCGACGCCCTTCGCCGAAAGGTCGTCCACGAGCTTCGGGTAGGCGGGCGCGTACGTCTTGAAGAGGGTCTCGCGCTTGCCCGAGGAGGGCGCGTAAGTGCCCCGGATCTCGTCTCCGCGGATCGTGACCTTCTGAACGTGCCCTTGGCTCACCTGCGTCAGGAAGCGGGAGAAAGTGATTTCTTCGACGGCCGTGGCCCCCGTCTTGAAGACATTCCAGGCGAGGATGATCAGAACCAGGATGACCATCCACAGCAGAAGATTTTTGATCGTCGCGTTCAACGGTGACTCCTTGCGGAAAGGAACGGCTTCAACCCGTTCAGCATAACGGAGGTCCTGCGGACTTTATTGCTCCCGTCCAGGAAAGTCGGAGCGGATCAGGAGGATGCGTAAACCTCGGCAATGTAAGGCAGATTCGCGTAGTGCCCCTCATGGTCCATCCCGTAGCCCGCGAAGCGGCCGCCCTCGGTCGAAAAGAGAGAGAAGTCGACGAGGGTGTCCGTGGTCCGCTCGGCGAGCTTGTCGAGGATGCATACGAGGCGAATCGGGGATGCCCCGGCCGCGGCGAGCTGCGTGGTCAGGTAACTCTCGAGCACTCCGGTGTGGACGACGTCCTTCAAGAGGATGACAGGGCGTTTCAGGGAAAACGCCGTCGCGAAGTCGATCTGCAGGATCTGGTCGGACGCCTGGCGGCTGACGGCGATGAATTCGCACGCGACACGGACCTTCATTTCGCGGGCGAGGTCGGCTAAGAAGAAGGAAGAGCCCTTCAGGACCGCGACCAAGGCCGGGACCTCCCGGGGGAACTCCTGGTCGAGCTGCGCGGCAATCTCTTTCACCCGCGCGCTGATCTGCGCCGGGTCAAATCTCGGCTCGAGGCGCACGCGCTCCATGGACGATTTCTCCCGCTGGTGTTGCGTTAGATCGTACACCCCTCGAGCCCCGGCCGGAGCGCGAAGGAGAGGACCGCGCCACGCCGGCGGATCGCAATCCGGCGGCCGGCCTCGAACCGGAAGTCGCGGCCCGTCGAGAGAAGCCACCGGACGTCTTCCCGTTCCCGTCCGGTCATCGGGGGGCGTCCCGGGCGGGAAAAAGGCGCCGCGGCCGACTCGAGAGCGCGCCTCTGCAGGTCCGGCGCGCACCCCTGGAGGAGCGCTGCGTCGACGGCCATCGAGTCCGGTCCATGCCGCATTGCGGGCGCGATCCGCTCGAGAAACTGCCGGTCGAGCTCGTCTCTGACCCGGCGCCAGTGCCCCGCTTCGTCCTCCCACGACTGGATGAGCGGCGCCGGAGCGGCCAGGATCTCCCGCCGGATCCGGTTGCGCGCCAGGCGGAGGTCGCCATTTGATCCGTCGCGTCTCCAGGACACGCCGCGCGAGCGAAGGAACGAGAGGATCTCGGCCCGCGGGAGGCCGAGCAGGGGCCGGACGACCCCGTCTTTCCGAAGCTCCCGCGGGCCGCCGAGTCCCGAAATCCCGGCGCGTCGCTCCCGCGCCAGCAGAAAGCACTCGAGGGCGTCCCCGGCATGATGCGCCGTGGCGATCCGCGCGGCTCCGGCCTCCCGGCTCATCTCGAGAAGCGCGCCATAACGGGCGAGCCGCGCTCCGGCCTCCGGCGACACTCGGTGCCGGCGAGCCTCTGCCCGGGCGTCGCGGTGTTTCCAGAAGAACGGGAGCGCGAGTCTCCGTGCGTGGTCCTTGACGAACGCGAGGTCGCGGTCGGCCTCACGACCGCGCCACCCGTGATGGACGTGCGCCACCGAAAGGCGCCAGCGGTATTCGGACGCGAGCGAGGCCGCGCCGTGCAGGAGCGCGAGTGAGTCGGCGCCGCCCGATACCGCGAGCAGCACCCGCCCGCCCTTCGGAAGGAGGTCGGCCTCGGCGGCCCGCGCGAGCGCTTCGAGAATGGTGCCCAGAGAGAGGATGGTAGCCTCGGAACAGGCGGCAGGGGGGTCCTCGTGCTAGCATCCTCGGTCCTCGTCCCGGGGCGGTGTAGCTCAGTTGGTCAGAGCAAGCGGCTCATATCCGCTGTGTCCGGGGTTCAAATCCCTGCACCGCCACCACTACCGTCGCCTCCGCTCACTGCGCGAGCTGCCTTCGCCGTGCGCGGCGAAGGCACCGGCCGGCGGCTCGGCCGGATGCGGCCTCGACCGCCGGCCTGCTCGCTTCGTTCGCTGCGGCTCCCGCCCCG
>JBBROA010000164.1:0-7564 GCA_038229875.1 Thermoanaerobaculia bacterium
ATCTCCTCGTCTTCGTCGGAGAGGTTGACGAGCTCGTTGACGATGCGCGAGTCGCGTCCCGCGTTCTCGAGGAGCTTCAAAATCTCCTGGAGGACGATCGGGTTGTTGGCGAGGGCCTGATAGATCTTCGCTTCGCCCTGCTCGATGCGCTTGGCGATGCGCACCTCGCCTTCGCGGTCGAGGAGCTTGACCGTCCCCATCTCGCGCAGGTACATGCGCACGGGGTCGTTCGTCTTCTCGACGGCCTCGCGGGCCTCTTCGGCGGTTTCCGCTTCGAGCGCGGCCCGGCGGCGGGCGGCGCGATCCGGGTCGGTGACGATCTCGACGCCCATGTCGAAGATGCGTCCGTAAACTTCCTCGAGATCCTGAGGACTCGCTGTCGCCTCGTCGGAGAGAATCGTGTGGATCTCTTCGTAGAGCAGGTAGCCCTTGTCCTTGCCTGCCTTGAAGAGGAGTTGAAGCTCCGGGTATTTTTCGTCGATCACCAAGTTAAATTCCTTTCCACCGTGGCGAGCGCGAAAGCTCCCCACGTCGGCGCCCGTTCTCTTGTTTGCGCCGGATCAAGTCCGCAAGATCCGCACCCGACGTCGCGACTGCCCGATCAATCTCCCTCTGGATGTCCGCGCTCTCCCGTTCCAAGTATTTTTTTTCGAGGTCCTTGAGGAGACCTTCGACACCTTTTTCGGTGGGCGCGGGGTGATCTTCCAGGGCGATGCCGGACACAAGAATTCGATCTTCTGCCGTAAGGTGTGCGATTTGCCTGTGAAAATCAACCCCTTCCCCATCCGAGGCCGAGTCGCGGAAAGCCTGGACGACCCGCGTCACGAGCGGGTGCGTCAGGAAATTATCGCTCAAAGTACTGAGAATCCGAGGGTTATTCTCCGGCTCGTTCATCAGAACGTGGAGTAATTTGCGCTCCGATGCCGGAATCTCCCCTTGCCGTAACAAGGGAGGATTCCCGGGCGTTCCCGGCCGGGCCGGCGTCGCCGTGAGGCCCGCGCGGCCGGTCTTCGGGCGGATCCGGTCCCAGAGTATGTCGAGAGGGACGGCCACCTGCCGGGAGAGCCGGCGGCACTCCTCGTGCCGGAGGATCGTGTCGGGGACGGCCTGCAGAATTTCGAGAATTCCGGCGATCCGATCGCTCTTGTCCGCCGGGGAGAGGCCGGCTTCCATGGGGTCGGAGCCGGCGCCGTCCCGGTCGAGGAGCCAATCGAGCGCTTCGGGGGCCTGATCGATCCGCCCCGCCAGCCGCTCCGGCCCCTCCTCCCGAAGAACGTCGTGCGGGTCCTTGCCGGCGGGAAGCTTCGCGACGCGGGCGGAAAAACCCTGAGCCAGGAGCAGGGCGAGGGCGCCCCGCGTCGCGGCGCGGCCCGCGGAATCGCCGTCGTAGCAGACGACCACGCGTGGGGCGAGCCGCCTCAGTTTTTCCGCCTGCTCGGGTGTGAGCGCGGTCCCCATCGAGGCGACGGTTTCCTCGATCCCGGCGGCTAAGAGCGCGAGGTGGTCGAAGTAGCCCTCGACTAAGACGACGCGGTCGCGCTTGCGAATCGCATCGCGCGCAGCGGACAGGCCGTAGAGCGTCCGCTTCTTCTGGAAGATCGGAGACTCTGGCGAGTTTAAGTACTTGGGCTCGCCCTCGGGCGACAGAACGCGGCCCCCGAATCCCACCGGGCGGCCGCGGTCGTCGCGCAGCACGAAGAGCAGCCTGTCGCGGAACCGGTCGTACGCCCGCTTGCCGTCCTGACCGGGTTGCAGGAGACCCGCCTCGATCAGCAGGCTCTCGGGGTAAGCGGCCGAGAGCGTGCGCGAGAGCGAGTCCCAGGAGTCCACGGCCTGTCCGAGCTCGAGCCGCGCGACCATGTCCGCTGTCACACCGCGCTCCGACAAATACGCGGCAGCGAGGCTGTCCGGCTTCGCGAGCTCCCCGCGGTAGAAGCGGTGCGCGGCGGCCACCGCTTCGATCAGCTTTTCGCGGCGGTCGTCGCGGGGCCCTCGCTCCCGGCGGGGCACGGTGACCCCGAAGCGGCCGGCGAGCACCTCGACGGCCTCCGGAAATTCGAGGCGGTCCATCTGACGGACGAAGTGAATAACGTCCCCGCCCGCGCCGCACCCGAAGCAGTGGTACAGACCTTTGTCGCGATCGACCGTGAACGAAGGCGT
The DNA here is from genome assembly GCA_038229875.1 of Thermoanaerobaculia bacterium. Taxonomy (GTDB): domain Bacteria; phylum Acidobacteriota; class Thermoanaerobaculia; order UBA5066; family Gp7-AA6; genus JALYUA01. The sequence goes on from JBBROA010000164.1 coordinate 2,161, forward strand.
GCGCTCGTTGTGAAACGGGCAGAGGCCCTTCCAGGACCTCCCCGCTTTTTTCAGGCGCGTGTGCTCTCCGATCACTTCGACGATGTCCGCCGCGGAGCGCAGCTCGGCGAGAACGGAGTCTGTGATGTCGAGGTCGCTCATCGTCGAAGGCGCTTGGAGAGAGGCGAGAGGCGGGAGGCGAAGGGCGAAGGGCGTGGGGCGAATGGCGGGGAATGGCGGTTTGCGCCTGGGACCCGGGGCCGTGGGTCGACAGGAAGGCGATTGGCGAAAGGCCCTGGCAGGCCATCGGTCAACGTCGGGATCACCGAAGCTCCACCATCGTCGCGCCGTTTCCGCCTTCGCGGGCGTCGGCGGCGCGCGCCGACGCGACGTTCGGATGCTTGCGCAGGTGCTCGCGCAGGCCGTCGCGGAGGCGGCCCGTGCCGTGGCCGTGTATGACGCGAAGGCGCGCGCCCGCTACGAGGGCGTCGTCGAGCGCCTTCTCGACTTCGTCGACCGCTTCGTCGAGCCTTTTGCCGATCACGTTGACTTCCTTGACGGGCCCGCTCCCGGCCGCATCGGATTCGATCCGCGATTCCTGAGGCGCGACTCTCATCTTCTTGCGCTTTTCGATTCCCGATCGAGCTGTCCGCGGAGTACCGCGGCCGTCTCGCTCCCGTTGGTCGCTCGGCTCCCGATTTCCGACTCCCGCCCCCGGGCTTCTCCCGGCCGGCTCCAGTTCCGCCCGGGCCACGCGCATTCTCTTCCCGCCGACATCGAGCCACGCGCTCTCGGCATCGAGCGACACGATCGTCCCTTCCAGCTTCATCCCCCGCATCCGGGCGCGGCCTCCCTCCTCGAGCCCGCGCGCGCGCGCCTCGAGCTGCTCGCGGGCTTCGACCAGCGCCGGCTCGTCGGCGATCGACTGTTCGGCCTGAGCGACGATCTGCGCCGCGGACATCTCCGAGCGGCGGGAGACGTCCGCTCGGATGGCGGCGAGCTCTTCATCGACGCGGCGGGCGAGCTCCCGGCGCGCTTTCTCGAAACCGGCAAGGCCCTCGTCGCGGAGTTTCGCGCGGAGTCGAGCGACTTCCTCTTTTTCCGCCGCGAGCTTTTCCGCGTCCCGGCGGAACGTTTCCCTTTCCGTCAGAAGCTGCGCCTCCGCCCGCCGCAGGCGGTCGAGAGCCGCCTCTGCCTCGGACTCCCGCTCCTCGCGGCGCTGCCACGCTTCTCCCAGGATCTCGACGGCCCGATCGAGCACCGTCTGCGGAAGGCCGCGCTCCCGCGCGACCGAAAGCGCGCGGCTCCGTCCCGAGAGGCCGGGGTGCAGGCGGTAATTCGGCCGGCCCGTCTCCTCGTCGAATTCCATCGCCGCTGTGACGGAGTCCGGGCGCCCCGCGGCGAAGTTCTTGATCGCGGAAAGATGCGTCGTGACGATCGCGCGTCCGCCGCGCGCGAGGTACCCCTCCAGGAACGCAACCGCGATAGCGCTGCCCTCTTCCGGATCCGTCGCGCCGCCGATCTCGTCGATCAGGGCGAGGGTGCCCGGCCCCGACTCCTCGAGGATGGCCGCGAGCGTCTCCATCGAGGAGGAAAAGGTAGAACGGTCCGTGAGGATCGCCTGCGCGTCCCCGATCTCCGTGCGGATCGACCGGAACACCGGAAGCCGCGTGCCGCTATCCGCCGGAATAGGAATCCCGGACTGGGCCAGCTGCGAGAAGAGCCCCGCGGTCTTGAGTACCACCGTTTTGCCGCCCGCATTCGGGCCAGACACGACGAGCATCCGCTGCTCGCGGGTGAGCTCGAGGTCGAGGGGGATGGCCTCCCGGTCGCCCCGGTGCTCGTCGAGAACCCGGCGCCGCAGCGGGGCGAGGCGCGAGTCGAGAAGCGGATGCCGTGCCGCGCGCAGGATCCACTCGCCGTCGTCCGATATTTCCGGGACCCGTCCTGCCGAGAGATCTCCGAATTCCACCTTCGCCTCGAGGGCGTCGAGCTCGCCGAGCTCCGCGACGGCCGACTCGAGCGACTCCGCCGCTCCGAGCACCGCGCGGCCGAATCCGGTCAGAAGTCTCTCGACCTCGCGCCGGTCCTCTCCCGCAAGAAGTGCCAGGTCGTTGTTTGCCTCGATGACTTCCATCGGCTCGACGAAAACCGTCTGGCCGCTGCCCGACCGGTCGTGGACCATTCCGGGAACGCGCGCCCGCGACGAAGCGAGGACCGGAAGGCAGTAGCGGTCGTTGCGCAGGACCACGGTCGCGTCGCCCAGAAATTCGCGGCGCTGGTCGACGATTTTCTCGAGATTGCGGGCGACTTCGTTTCGCCGCCGCCTCAGCCGCGTGCGGATGGCGGCGAGCTCCGGGGACGCGTCGTCGCGGATCGTGCCGTCCGCGGCGAAGATGCGGACAGCCAGCGCGAGGAGCTCCTCGAACTGCGGAAGCCTGTCCCGCCGTTGGATTAGGTGCGGCGACTCCGCGGGTTCCAGCGCGCGTCGCACGGCAGCGGCGGCGCGGGCAACGGAGAGGACGGGGCGGAAGTCTTCCGGTCCGAAAGCGCCGCTCGCGATCGTCGCGAGATGCCCCTCGATCTCTTCGACTCCGGCTAGCGGCAGACGCCCGTGCCGGATGCGGAAGGACCAGACTTCGGAGGTTTCGGACAGGAGAGCGCGGACTCCTGCCTCGTCGCGGGTAGGCAAAAGCCCGGCCACGGCCCTGCGGCCGGGATCCGAGCGAGCCAGAGAAGAGATGAGGCGGAGGACGACGTCGAACTCGAGCGACGCCCGGTCGGCATCGCCCTCCGCGGGGAGGTTGGCTACGGAGTGGCCCGACGCTCTTCCGAGAGCTTGCGAAGCATCTTCTTGCGAGCCTGGATCATCTTGCGTTTGCGCTTCGCGCTCGGCTTCTCGTAATGCTGGCGCTTCTTCAGTTCCGAGAGGATTCCGGATTTCTCGCACTTCCGCTTGAAGCGCCGCATGGCGTTTTCGAAGGATTCATCTTCCTTAACGTGAACGAGCGGCACGTACACTCACCCCCTTCGCCATGGAGTTGATAACCGAGCCGCCCATCTTATGGCCGCCCGCGGAACGAGTCAATCGTTTGCTTTAAGTCTCTGGTGACAGACAGTTAACCCGTTAACCGTCCGTCTCGCCGGAGGCTCTCCCTCTCCCTCGCGCCGCGGGGTCAATGCAGGGGTGGGGGCGGCGCAGAAAGCCTGAAAGGACTCGAAGCGCGGACCTCCGGGGGCGGCGGTCCGGGAGCGACGCGCAACGAGGCAAACCCATTTCGAGGTCTTGCGGGGGGCCGCAGAACCTCGCCGTCGGCAGAGGAAGTGGGTCGCCTCGCCCGTGCCCCCGCTCCGCCCCGGAGCAACCACATTCAGATCGCTTCGTCACCAAACAGTTTGACTCTGTCCCGAGCGCGCCCGGATAATGCGCCGAGTGACCGAATCCGAAGACCGACTGCGGCGTCTCGAATCCGAGATCGAACGCCGCCTGCTGGAACGGTTCGCCGGGCTGCGGGACGAATTCGAACGGCTGCGTCTCGAGTCGGACCGGCGATGGGAAGGATTCCTGTCCCGCTTCGACCAGGACTTCACCGGGCTCGTGCCGCCCGAGCTCGTCGCCATTCCGGAACCGCCTCCCGCCCCCGAATCGGGCGATCTCCCGGAGAGGCAGACCGGCTCCGGGCTCCTTTCGATCGAAGTCGCCCGCAATCTCGACGACGCGGGGAACCAGGTTGAGGCGCTGCACCGGTTTCTCGAGCTCTGCCGCCGCCACTCCTCCCGCGCGGCGCTCCTGATCTCCAAGTCGGGATCGTTCGTCGTGTGGAAGGCGACCGGCTTCGGAGAGCACGGAGGAAGCGATGAGGCGGCAAGGCGCGTCGTCCTGCCGATGGACGGCGGGCCCCTCTCCCAGGTCCTCGAAGGTTCCTCCTTCCGTCTGGCGGAAGGCAACGACGTGTCGGTCCGCCTCGGCGCTTCAAACGCGTTCTCCGCCGTCCTCGTTCCGATGGTCGTCAAGGAGAAAGTCTCCGGCGCCGTTTACGCGGACTGCACCGCGGATGACGAGAAACGGTTCGATCCCGAGTCGATCGCCTTTCTGACTTTTCTCGCCGGGCTCTTCGTCGACCGGCTCGCGGGCCGGAAGTTGAAGCCCGCGCCGGCCCTGCGCAAGCTCGAATTCTTCGAGGCGGCGTCACCCGCGGAAGCCCCGGAAGCCGCGGCGCCGGCCGAGTCCGCGAACGCCCCGGCGCCGGCCGCATCTCAGAAAAGCGAAGAGGCGCCGCCCGTTGCGCCGGCTCCCGCGGAAGAGCCGGCTCCCGCGGAAGAACAGCCGGCGGAGTCCTCGCGGCCCGGACCTCGCGAATCGTTCGGCACGCAGGTGCTCCGGGCTGCGCCCCCCCTTGCCAGGCCCGAACCGGTTCTGCCGCCAGCCGAGCCGGAGCGCTCAGCCCCCGAGCGCGCGGAGCCCGAGAGAGATCAAGCGGGACGATCTGAAGCGGAACCGGAACCGGAAGCGGAGTCGGGCCCCGACGGGTTCGGGTCTGCTGCTTCGGAATCCACGGCGCCCGAGCCGTCGCTCGCGTACGAGCCCGACGACGAGCCGGCTACTCCGGAGCGGACTTCCTCCCGGGGAGAGATCCCGGACGCCCCAACGCCTCCTCCGCCGGCGTCCGCCCAACCCGTTCGCCCGATCGCTCCTCCATCGGAGCCTCCGCCGTCTTCTGCGTTTCAGCCGCCTTCCGGCGGGCGGCGGCTCGCCGGTCCTCTGGCGCCCGCGGACGGCGACGAGCGCCGCGACGAGGCGCGCCGGTTCGCCAAGCTGCTCGTCTCGGAGATCAAGCTGTACAACGAGAAGGCGGTCCTCGAGGGCCGGCAGCACGGGGACCTGTATCCGCGCCTCCGCGAAGACATCGACCGCAGCCGGCAGATGTACGACGAACGAATTCCGGAGGACGTCCGGTCGAACTCGAATTTCTTCTACGAGGAGCTGGTGCGAATCCTCGCAGAAGGCCGCGCGGAGTCGCTCGGTCTCTGACCTGGTCCGGTCCACGTTTCTTCCCTTTTCCCTGCGCGTTCCCTCCCGCTCCGGTGTCCCGCATTCGGCTCGGTCGCGCCCTGGGCTCCGAATCCCTCCGGCCGTTTTCGCATCGCTCCTCGTCGGGGCATCCCTTCTGCGCGCGGACGTCGCGTTGCGGCCGGTCACCGGCGACTTCGCCGCGGAGTTCGCGCGCGCGGCGGATTCGCTCGAGGGCAACCGCGCCGCCGAGGGACGGGCGGTCCTCGAGGAGATCCGGCGCCGGGCCGCGCTCGTTCCGGCGTGGTCGGCGCGGGTGGAGCTCCTGCTCGCCGCGGATGCCCTCCGCCGGCGGGACTTTCCCGCGGCGCTGCGGGAGCTCGATACGGCGCCGGCGGCCGCGATCGGGCTCGA
>JBBROA010000165.1:0-7471 GCA_038229875.1 Thermoanaerobaculia bacterium
AAGCCCTGAGCGTCCCCCGCCTGTCGCTGCTCTAGTCCGTTTTCCTCCCTTCCATGAGCATACGCGCCGTCGTCGAAAAGCTCGCTCCCACCGGCGAAGGCCTCGTCAGGACAAATGAGGGTGTGGGACTCGTGGAGGGGGCGCTCACCGGAGAGGACGTCGAGATCGAGGTCGTGCGGACTTCCCGCAAGATCTGGCGGGGGCGCGCGCTCGCCGTGCACCGTCCGTCGTCCGACCGCCTGACAGGCGGCCACGCGGAGGGATGCCCCGCGTGCGACTGGGCGCATTTCGAGCCCGGAGCGGCGCGGGCGGCCAAGCGCGATCTCTTTCTCGAGACGATGTCCCGCATCGGGAAGATCGCGGCGGGCGAGCTCGGATCTCTACCCGTCGAAGCCTCGGAGGCCGGTTATCGGCTGAGGAGCCGCTTCCACGCGGAGCGCCGGCAGGGCGCCGGCGCGGTCCTCGTTGGAGGCTTCGCCCCCGGGACGCACCGCGTCGAGCCGCTCGACGGGTGCGAGGCGCTGAGCCCTTCGATGCGCGTCTTGCTCCCTCGCCTTTCCGAGGCGCTGACGCCGTTCCCGGCTCCGGTCGAGATAACGACCCTCGAGTCTCTGGAGGCCGACCGCCGCCTTGCGCGCGTCACCGCGTCGGGGGACGCGAGCGCAGCGACCGCGATCGCGCGCGCCCTGGCGCCGCTTTTCGACGGCGTGCGCGTGGTCGACGCGCGGGGCTTCTTGCGTCACCGCATGGGGCAGCCGCGGCTCTGGATCACCGTCGACGGCCGCGAGTGCCCGGCTTCGCCGGAGACGTTTTTTCAGGCGAATCGGTTTCTCGCCTCCCCGCTCGCGGCGCACGTCCGGGATCTCGGCAGTGCCGTGCCCCCCGGGCGGGCGCTCGACGCCTTCGGCGGGTCCGGGTTCTTCGCCGGCGGACTGCTGGCCGCGGGGCACGAAGTCACATCGGTCGAGGGGCACGCGGAGGCCGTACGCGAAGCCCGTCTGGCGCGTGAGCGGTCGAGCGGTAAAGACCGGTGGCGCATCGAGCAGGCCTCGGTGGCCGCCTTCGTGCGCTCGGATTCGCGCCGCGAGGACATCGTGGTGGCCGATCCGCCCCGCGCGGGACTCGGCGCCCCGCTCGCGCGCGCTCTGGCCGCAAGAGCCCGACGGCGCCTGATCTACGTTTCCTGCGACCCCGCGACCCTCGCACGGGACCTCGCGGCGATCCGGCCGGAGGGCTGGGAAATCGTGAGCGCGCGCCTGTTCGACCTGTTCGCCTTCACGCACCGCGTGGAGTCGGTCATCGCCCTGGAGCGGGTCCGCGACGAGTGAGCGCCGCGGAGCCCGCCGCGCCGCCGGGCCGTACTCACGCTCACGCCCCTGCCGCTCTCGCCGCCGCCGCTTTCGTCTCGGGAATCGCGCTCGGGGCTCGTGCCACGAGCGCGCCTACAGGCACAGGCGCGCTCCTTCTCGCAGGCCTCTGCGCGGCTCTCCTCGCGGCTCGCCTGCGCCGTGGCGCGGGGGGACTCGCCTCCCGAGCCGCGGCGGCTCTTCTTTTTGCGGCGCTCGGCTTCGGCGAAGGACGCATCCGCCTCGCGGCGCCCGCGCGTGCCGCCTCGGAAACGTTCGCGGCGCTGCCGCTTTCCGCAGACCGCATCGACCGGGTCGAGGGCGTGCTCCTCGACTTCTGGACCGGCGCGCCTCCGCGGGCCCACGGACGACTGCGCGCCGAGCGTCTCTGGGACGGCGGCCGGTGGAAGCCGTTTCGCGCGGAGGTCTTCCTCTTCATCTCAGGGGAAGAGGCGCTCGTCCCGGACCGGGGTGACCGCGTGGTTGCGGTGGGCAAGTTACGCCTCGAGGGTCTCCCGGCCTCCGACAGGGACATCGTTCTGCCCTGGCCGATGTTCCGCCTCTCGGCGAAGAGCGCGCTGAGGCTCGAATCGCCGCGAACGACGCCTCTGTCGGTGCTCGCCGCCCCCAACCGATGGCTTTACGCGCGGCTCGCGGCGGCACGCCCCGGCGACGCCGCGTTCGACCGGGACGTCCGGGGCCCGCTGGCTGCGATCCTGCTCGGGCGCACTTCGGGTCTGGATCGCGGGATGGTTGCGCGTTACCGGCGCGGGGGGCTGTATCACCTGCTCGTGATCGCGGGGCTGCACGTCGGTCTCGCGGCCGGGATGGCGCTCCTCGCATTGAGGCTGCTGTCGCTGCGCGGTTTTCGGCGGGACGCGCTTTTGTTCACCGTCGTGATTCTCTTCGTCGTCGTCGGAGGCGCGAACCCGCCCGCGGTCCGCGCGGCTCTCGTCTTCACCGTTTTCCTCCTGACGCGGCTCCTCGAGCGTCCCGTCGCGCCCGCGCAGGCGATCGGCCTCTCCGCTCTCGTGCTGTTCGCCGCCGCCCCTGAGCAGCTCTACGCGATCGGCACGCTGCTGACGTTTGCGGCCGTGTGCGGGATCGCGGCGTTTGCCGGGCCCCTGCGGGCGCGCCTGCCGCGGCGTCCCGCATTTCTCTTTGCGGGTCTCGCCGCCGCGGTCGCCGCTCAGATCGGGACCGCGCCGCTTCTTCTCTGGCGCTTCAACGTCGTTTCGGCGGGCGCATGGATCACGGCGCCGATCGCGATTCCGATCGCCGCCGCGCTGATCGCCGTGGGAGCGGCTCTTCTGGCATGCCTGGCGGTGGGCCTTCCCGCGGGCGCGCTGATCGCTCTCTTTGCCGCGGGCTCGCGCACGCTCGAGGCGCTGGCGGAGAGGACCGCCGGGATCGCGTTCTTAAGACCCACCCCTCCCCTCTGGGCGACGATCGCGGTCCCGGCGCTTCTTGCCGCCGGGATGCTTCTCCGCGGGCGACTCCGAATCGGAGCGTTCGCGTCAGCCGCTGTCGTCTTCCTGGCACTTGCGGTCCGCAGCGGGCCCCCGGGACCCGCGCGCGGATTCTCCCTCGAGGCGCTCGATGTCGGGCAGGGAGACGCGTTTCTTCTGCGATGGACATCTCACGCCGTGCTCATCGACGGCGGGGGCCCGTTCGACCTGGAGGCGCGGGACTTCGGCCGCACGCGGCTCCTTCCCAAGCTCCTCGATCGCGGCGTCACGCGGCTCGACGCCGCCCTCGTCACGCACCCCCATCCGGACCACGCGCTCGGAGTCTTTGCCCTGCTCGAAGAGATCCACGTGGGAGCGCTGTGGATTTCGGACGGCGACGACGAGGCGAACCTGTATCGGGACTTGAGGGCGGCGGCGGGGATTCGCGCCGTCGAAGTGCGCGCTCTGCGCCCGGGCACAGTCGTGCGATGGAACGGCGCGACTCTTTCGGTTCTGCGCTCGGGAGGGCGTCCCACGAAGCGGGACTCGACGAACAACCAGTCGGTCGTCGCGATGTTCGAACGGCAGGGCCGGCGGGCTCTTTTGACCGGCGATGCCGGGGCCCCCGGGGAGGCGGAGCTGCTCCGCAAGGACCCTCGCGCGCTCGCCGCCGACGTTCTGAAGGTGGGACATCACGGCAGCCGGGGCTCAACCCTGCCCGCATTTCTGTCCGCCGTCTCACCGCGCGCGGCCCTGATCTCGTGCGGGCGTGAGAATCGTTTCGGGCATCCGGCGCCCGAAACCCTGGGCTCGCTCGCCGCGGCGCATGTTCGGGTCTTCCGCACGGACCTCGATTCCGACATTCTTCTGGAGCTTTTACCGGGAGGGACCACGCGCGTGCACAAACGGGAGCTTCCCTGAGACAGGTTCCGCCGACGACCCTGCTGGTCGTGCTCGGCCCGACGGGCTCGGGGAAGTCGGACCTCGCGCACGAGGTAGCTCTCCGGCGAAACGGAGAAATCGTGTCGGCCGACGCGTACGCGGTTTATCGCCGGCTCGACGTCGGGACCGCCAAGCCTTCGCGCGACCGCCGGCGAGAGGTCCCGTACTGGGGAATCGACGTCGCGGATCCCGGCGAGACCTATTCGGCCGGGCGCTGGGCGCGCGAGGCGCGGGGTTGGATCGACGACATCGCCCGCCGGGGCCGCCTGCCGATCGTGTGCGGGGGAAGCGGGTTCTACATCTCCGCGCTTCTCGAGGGCCTCCCGCCCGCCGAGGAGATGGACCCCGCCCTCCGGGCCGCCCTGGCCGCGTGGGGCCGGCCCCGTCCGGAAGAGGCGCACCGCTTCCTCGCGATGAACGACACGCGATCCGCCAGCCGCATTCCCCCCGCGAATCTGAGGTACACGCTGCGCGCCCTGGAGATCCTGCTCACGACCGGCGTACGGCCCTCCGAGCGGCCCCGTACGGGCGGCGGATGGACCGCGCGGTGGCGGGTTGTGAAGGTCGGGATCCGCCCGGCGCGCGAGGATCTCTATGCTAGGATCGCGCACCGAGTTGCCTGGATGCTCGATGCGGGCTGGGTCAATGAGGTCAGGCGGTTGCTCGAAGAGGAAGTCCCGGTCGAATCGCAGGCGTTCTCTGCGATCGGCTACCGGGAAGTGGCGGAGTGGGTTTGCGGGCGGGCGGATCGGCGAGAGACGGAAGAGAAAATCGTGGTGGCCACCCGTCAGCTCGCCAAACGTCAACGGACCTGGTTCGCGCGGGAGAGCGGTGTCGAGTGGGTGTCTCCGGAGCAGGCTCTGGCGGCAACCCTCGCTCGCGTGGATGAGGACGAGACGGAGAGAAGAAGCGGATGAACAGATGAATAAGGCCCCCATCAACGTTCAGGATTCCTTTTTTTACAACCTGCGCAAAGACAACATCGCGATCACCGTCCGCTTGACCTCGGGTGAGGAACGGGTGGGCCGGCTCCGCCGCTTCGACAAATTCGCTCTCGTGCTCGAAGTCGACGGCCACGAGGAGATGATCTACAAACACGCGATCGCGTCGATCCGTTCGGAGAGCGTTCCTCCGGCTCCATGAAACCCCTCGGGCGAGCGCCTCGCGCGTTCGCATGAGCCCGAAACTCCGCAACCTGCCGCACTCTCCTCGCTCGATCGCCCTTCCGCGCCGGCGTCCTGCGGCATGGCGACTCCTGCACGGCTGCGGCTTTGTGATCCTGTTCGCCTGCGCCGCGCTGGCCGTGCGGTGCGCCTCCGCGGGCGTGCCTGTCCAGGTGCGCGACACGTTCCCCCTCGATCCGCGTGAAGATCTTTCCGGGCCCTTTGCGGAGGAGGTCGACCGCGGCTGGCAGGCGCTCTCGTCCGGAGACGCGGCCGCCGCCTCCCGGGCCTTCGCAGCGGCCCGGGGCGAAGGCTCGCACCTCGCCGCGGAGGTGGGATGGATCGAAGCCCAGGTTCTTCTCGGTGCGTTCGAGCCGGCGGAGACGGCGTGCGTGACCGCGTTGAACTCGGGCGAGCCCACTCTCCCTCTCCTCGTGGCGTGCGGAGAGGCCCGCGGTCGCGGCGGAAGGCCCGCGGAGGGTTACCGGCTTTACGTGCGCGCCCTGGCTCGCAACTCGAAGCGTACAGGCCTTTCGGCGCGCACGGAGGAGCTGCGTCTCTCCGCGCGAGACGCGCTTTCCGCGCAGGCGCGAGTGGCGGCCGAGGAGCATCGTTGGGCCGAGGCGCGCGACCGAATCGCGGCTGCGATCGACGTCGCGCCGGAATCCGCCCCTCTGCGCGTCCTGGCGGGAGAGATCGAAAATTCTGCCGGCCAGACTGAAAAGGCGCTGCAGCGATTCCGGGAAGCCTGGGAGATCGACTCGTCGAATGCCGCGGTGGGGGAGCGCGTCGGGGACCTCGCCGTCGAGCAGGAGGATTTTGCGCTCGCCGTCGGCGTCTTTGACCGACTGGCCCGCTCCGACGCGAAGTTCAAGGCCCGCGCCGAAGAGGCCCGCCTGTCGTTCCGCGTGGCGAACTGGCCTCCGCCCGAGCGGGAGGCCGCGCGCGCCGAGCGGCTCTCCCGCGCCCGCGCGGCGTCGCTCGTCTGGTGGATGTTCCCCGAGGTTCGCGAGGCGCGCGTCAGCTCCGGCGTCATCGCGAGCGACGCCGTCTCAAGGCGCGACAGCCGGGCGTTCACGCGCGCGCTCGCCCTCGGGCTTCTCGAGGTGGACCGTGAGACCCACCGCAGCAGCCCTGACTCCAGCCTCACCCTGGCCGCCGCTTCGCGGCTCCTCCTGCGGTTGATCGAGATCGTGCGGCCCGGCGACGAGCCGCCGTGCCTCGAAAAGGCGGGCGGCCGGTCCCGTGGCTCAGCGGACACGATTAGGGCGGCGGAGGCCTGCGGTCTCTGGAAGGAGGACGAGAACAGCCATCCGGGAGGGCCCGCGTTCACGCGCGCGCTCGACCGCATCCGCGCCATGGTGTCGGCGAAGCAGGCTTCCCCCGGTGAGTGACGGGCCCCGGGCCGCTCCTCTCCGCGGGCCCTGGACGCTCCCGAACTTCATCACGCTGCTGCGGCTGGCGGCCCTGCCGTTCTTCCTGTACGCCATCTCGCAGGGACGTTTCGGGATCGCGCTCGTCGTCTTTGTCGCCGCGGGAATTTCCGACGGCATCGACGGATACCTGGCGCGCCGCTTCGACATGCGCTCGGCCCTCGGCGCGTATCTCGACCCGATCGCCGACAAGCTCCTGTTGATGAGCTCCTACCTGTTTCTGACGATCCCATCCTTCCCCGCCGCGGTGAAGGTGCCCGTCTGGCTCGCGTTCATCGTGATCTCGCGGGACGTGCTGCTCCTCACGGTGGCGCTGCTCCTGATCCTGTCGTCGTCGACCCGCCGGTTTCCGCCCACCTGGCTCGGGAAAGTTACGACGGTGACCCTGATCATCACGGTCCTCTTCGTCCTCTGCGCGAACCTGTGGAACTGGCCGAACGCCGTGGTGCTGATCGCTTTCGGTGCGGCCGCCACGGTGGCGATCTTGTCGGGGTTCGACTACATCTACCAGGTCGCGCGGCACGCCGCGGGCCCGGACGCCGGCGATCCCGCGGCTCGAGCCTCGGAGTCCTCCGAGACCCGGTGACGCGGCTTCGACTTCTCTCCCGTCCCGGCTGTCATTTGTGCGACGAGCTCCGGCGGCGCGCGGACGCAATGCTCGACGGCATCGCGCACGAATGGGAGGTGGTCGACGTCGACTCGAACCCGGACCTCGCCGCCCGATTCGGAAACGAAATCCCGGTCCTGTTCGTGGGCGGCCGCGTCTTCGCGAAGACGCGCCTTCCGCCGATAGCCACGCGGCTCCGGCTGCGGCGGGCCGTGACCGCCGCTTCGGGCGCCTCCCCCTAGAAGGCCGTCAGGTCCGAAGCGCTCGAGAGCCTGCCCGACGGGTTCGAGTACACCTTCACGACGCCCGTTTGCGTGTCGGTGACCGTTACGGTGTAGGCGACGTCCGAGAGCGCGCCCGAGAACACCCAGAAACGTCCGTTGAAGGCGCGTCCGTCGACGACCTTGACGACGAGCTCCACGTTGTTCGCGGAGAAGAACCAGAAGTATCCCGTGTCGGAAGTCAAGGGAATCGCGACGCCGGCGCCGCTCGATCCCTGGGAGGGCACCTGCCACGCGACGGACACCCGGAA
>JBBROA010000166.1:0-7274 GCA_038229875.1 Thermoanaerobaculia bacterium
CGCGCGTGAGATCTGGACTCGCCTTCTTGGCGCGATCCCGTCCGGGCAGAGGCAGCGGTTTGCCCGGCGTTACGAAACGAATCGCGAAGCGCACGCTCTTTATCTGAAAGGGCTGCACGAGAGCAATCGAGGCTCTATTCCGGGGTTCTTGAAGTCGATCGATCTCTTCGAAGCGGCCGTCGCGCTCGACCCCGGGTACGCGCTCGCATACGCGGGGCTGGCCGACAGCACCCTGTACCTGGGTCAGGACCGGTTCGGCGCGATGCCTCCCCGAGAGGCGTTTTCGCGATCCGAGGCCTACGGCCGAAAAGCGGTCGAAATGGACGACGAGCTCGCAGAGGCGCACACGGCCTTCGGGCACGCGCGCTTTTTCCGGTGGGACTTCTCGGGCGCGGAGCACGAATTTCAACGTGCCCTTCGGCTCCAGCCCGGATCCGCCCGGACCAGGCACTTCTACGGAATGGAGCTGATGATGCTCTCCCGGTTCGAAGAGTCGGCTGATCAGCTGCGTCGGGCGCTCTCGCTCGATCCGCTGTCGCCCTTCTTGAACGCGGACCTCGGCTGGAGTCTCTATTGCGCGCGGCGGTTCGAGGCCGCAATCCATCAGCTGCGGACGACCTTGTCGCTCGAGCCCAGGTTCACTCCGGGAACAGCATGGCTGGCGATCGCGATGACGGCGATGGGAGACAACGCGGGCGCGATCGCGCTCGCGGAGGGGGAAATGCGCCGGGTGGGGCGGCTCCCGCTCCTCGTCGGGATCGTCGGTCGGGCCCAGGCCCTTTCGGGGCGGGCGGAGGAGGCTCGGAAGCTCCTGCTCGAGCTGGAGCATCGGGCCTCCGGCGGCGAGTACGTCACGACAGTCTCGATTCTGATGATTCGTATTGCGCTCGGCGACAGGGCTCGGGCGTTCGAAGTTCTCGAGCGAGCCTTCGAGGCCGGGGCCAGCTATCTGGTCGCGCTGAACGTGTACGACACGTTCGACCCGATCCGGGAGGATCCGAGGTTTACGGATCTCGTCGCTCGCGTCGGGCTTCCTGCGATCGCAGCTGCTCCTCGTTGACGGTCGGGCTGCAGAGCTCCGCCCGCCTTCCCGAGCAGTGAGTCCTCCTGCGTCTGGGACGAGCGATCCGCACGAGATCTGGATCGCGCAATTTTCAATTCCCGGATCCGAGAGAGACTAGAATCCGGGAATTCCCGTTTCCCGAAAGGCGAGGGCCCAAATGCTTTGCTCAAGGCTGGCGACGGCTCTCCCGGCACTTATTTTCGCGACGGCAGCGGGACCCTTCTTGGCGAAGGCGCCGACCCCGCGCTCTCGGATCGAGGAAGTCGTTCGCCGGTACTACGCGGAAGTCGCCAATGAGCCGGATCAGGCGAAAGCGGCCGGCGTCTTGGATCAACTTCTGTCAAAGGACTTCTTTTTCGCTTTCGGCAACCGGGATCAACCCACGCGGGGAATGGAGGCACACAAGCGCTTTCTCGTGGAACATCACCGGGTCGCGGCAGGACAAACCTGGACGATCGAGAACCTGGTCATCGAGAACGACTCGGCGGTGGCGCGCTTTCGTCTCAAGGCGATCAGCGGGGGCGCGTTTCATGGCGTGCCGGCGACCGGCAAGCCCGTCACCACCCGTGGCATCGACTTTTTCCGCCTCTCGGGTGGGCGGATCATCGAGCTGTACAGGGTCTTCGACGTGTGCGACTACCTCCGGCAGTTGGGCGCCGCGTGCCCGCCCGAGCCGCCGACGGTGACACCCAGGCTCTGAGGGCGAACCTCGCAAGACCGAGACTGGCGGCGAGATGAACCCGGACGCCTCATCTGGCAGTCCACGCACCGCCTACTCCGCACCGCCCCTGCCACTGAAGCCGACCCTTCCGGGTGAAACCGCGTCCGTCCCCGGCTCAGCCCGCGGCGGCCGGCTGCGGGGAGGAGAGCGTGGCGCGGGTTCTTTCTAAGAAGTCCCGGACCGTGACGCTGGAAGGCGGGAGGAAGCCGCCCCCGGGGGTCTCGACCGTCTCGCCCTCCTCGGCCAGCTTGACCCCGAGCGAGAGCAGGCTCGACATCATCGGGTTTGGGCGGAGCAGGAGGAAGGCGACGGCCCGCAGAACGGGAAGGGGGACGTGGCGGACCTTCATTTCCCGGCCCAGAACCGATTCCGCCAGCCGGACGACGTCGAGCGGCGAGACCGCCTCCGGCCCCCCGATCGGCAGATTCCGGTGGCCGAGTCCCGCTCCGGTCGCGGCTGAGGCGGCGCACGCGGCAACGTCCTGCACAGATACGAAACTCACTGGCCGTGTCCCGGATCCGAAGATCCTGGCGCGCCCGCGGGCGAAGTCCCAGCCGAGGGGGGCGGAAAGCCAGATTTCCATGAACGCGGCGGGCATCAGGATGGCCCACTCGGGGAAGCTCTCCCGGACGGCGGTCTCGATTTCCCGCTTGGCCCGGACGAAGGGGCAATCGGCCGAGCCCGGCGACACGGAGAGGTAGACGAACCGTCGGACGCCCGCCTGGCGGGCCGCGAGGACGAGCGCCGTCTGGCCGGCCCGGTCGACCGTCGCGAGCCCGTCGCCGCGGACCTTCCGGGCGATGGAGTTCACCGTGGAGATCACGGTGGCTACCCCCCGGCACGCGTCCGCCAGGCTTCCCGGGTCCTTCAGATCGGCCGTGACGGTCTCGACTCCAAGGCCCGCGACGTCGTCCCGGCGGGGAGAATCCTCCCGGACCATCCCCCGGACCCTCTCCTCCCGGCTCCGGAGGCGGCGGCAGATTTCCAGACCGAGCAGTCCCGTGGAGCCCGCCACCAGGATCATGAAACGCTCCTCCGCTGGAGGCGCGCCCGGCCGTCGGGACGCGCGCCCCAGACTATCCCGCCTCCGTTGCCGATCGTCCCTTCGCGGGGGAGCCTCCCGGGATTCGCTTTCTGGGATATGCTCGCTAACTCGCTGCCGTAAGGAATGTTCCGGGCGAAATATCGCTTGACAGCATCCCTGTAGCCGCGTACGATTCGCGGGTTTTTCCTCTGGCTCCGGCGGTCTGTTTCGATAACGGGCGCGCCCGGTCTGATGAAAGCCAATTTACGGTCGATCTCGGGTTCTCCTCGCCTCCGGGGAGCTCGGGGTGACATTGGAGAGTCGATGCCGACAATTTCGCAACTGGTGCGTAAGGGCCGCGAGCGCGTCCGCGTCAAGACCGCTTCGCCCGCGCTCGCCTCCTCTCCACAGAAGCGGGGCGTCTGCACGCGCGTCTACACGACGACGCCGAAGAAGCCGAACTCCGCGCTCCGCAAGGTTGCGCGCGTGCGCCTGACGAACGGGATCGAAGTCACGACTTACATCCCCGGCGTGGGGCACAACCTCCAGGAGCATTCGATCGTCATGATCCGAGGGGGCCGCGTGAAGGATCTTCCCGGAGTCCGGTACCACATCATCCGAGGGACTCTCGACGCGGTCGGCGTCGCGAATCGGAAGCAGGGCCGTTCGAAGTACGGCGCCAAGCGCCCCAAAGCCTGAACGGCCAGCCGAAGCGAAAACTGAAACCCGAAATCGAAAACTGAAAACCGAGAGCTAGAACATGCCCAGACGCCGAGTCGTTGCCAAACGCGAGATCCTCCCGGACCCGCTCTACAACTCCCAGCTCGTCACGAAGTTCATCAACTCCGTGATGTCCGAGGGAAAGAAGTCAGTCGCCGAGGGCATCCTCTACGGAGCGCTCAACAAGGTCGCCGAGAAGACGCAGGACGATCCGATGAAGGCCTTCAAGAAGGCGATCGAGAACGTCAAGCCGGCGCTCGAGGTCAAGTCCCGCCGCGTCGGCGGTTCGACGTACCAGGTCCCGGTCGAGGTGCGGCCGAACCGGCGAACGTCGCTGGCGATCCGCTGGATCATCGACTACGCGAGCTCGCGCGGCGAGAAGACGATGAAGGAAAAGCTCGCGGCCGAGCTGCTCGACGCGTCGAATCTCCGCGGCGGCGCTGTGAAGAAGAAAGACGACACGCACAAAATGGCGGAGGCGAACAAGGCGTTCGCCCACTATCGCTGGTAACCCCGGTGCAACCCTCCAGGAAATAAAGCCAAGAACATGCCGCGCACGCACGCTCTCAAAGAAACCCGGAACATCGGAATCATGGCGCACATCGACGCCGGGAAGACGACCACGACCGAGCGGATCCTCTATTACACGGGGGTCAACTACAAGATCGGGGAAGTTCACGACGGCACCGCGACCATGGACTGGATGGTTCAGGAGCAGGAGCGCGGGATCACCATCACCTCGGCCGCGACGACCTGTTTCTGGAAGGCCGCGAGCGGCGAGGAGATCCGCATCAACATCATCGACACGCCGGGTCACGTCGACTTCACGGCCGAGGTCGAGCGCTCCCTGCGCGTGCTCGACGGCGCCGTGGCAGTATTCGACGCGGTGGCCGGGGTCGAGCCGCAGTCGGAGACGGTGTGGCGGCAGGCGGACCGGTACAAGGTCCCACGCCTCGCGTTCGTCAACAAAATGGATCGCACGGGCGCAGACTTTCCGCGCTGCGTCGAGATGATGCGCACGAAGTTGAACGCGAAGCCCGCGCCGATCCAGTTCCCGTGGGGATCCGAAGGCAATCATCGGGGCGTCATCGATGTCGTGAACATGCAGGCCATCGACTTCAAGGATGAGACGCTCGGCTCCAAGTACGACGTCGTGCCGATTCCGGAAGATCTCCGCGAAGAGGCGGAGCGCTACCGCGAGCAGCTGATCGAGACTGTCGCGGAGTCCGACGACACGCTTCTCGAGAAGTACCTCCACGGCGGCAAGGTCGAGACCGAGGAGCTGAAGGCGGCGCTGCGGCGGGGCACGATCGCGGGCGCGGTCCAGCCGGTGATCTGCGGTTCCGCTTTCAAGAACAAGGGCGTCCAGCAGCTTTTGGACGCGGTCGTCGACTATCTCCCTTCGCCGCTCGATGTTCCGCCCATCAAGGGCCACGACGAAGTTGGCGCCGAGATGATCCGGGAGCCGAAAGACGACGGTCCGTTCGCGGCGCTCGTCTTCAAGATCATGACCGACCCCTTCGTCGGGCAGCTCGCGTTTTTCCGCGTTTATTCGGGGCATCTGGACGCCGGTTCCGGCGTGTTCAATGCCACCAAAGACACGAACGACCGCATCGGCCGAATCCTGAAGATGCACGCGAACAAGCGGGAAGAGATCAAGGAAGTCTGGGCAGGCGACATCGCCGCCGCCGTCGGGTTGAAGAATGTTTCGACGGGCGACACGATCTGCGACCGCGACAACATCGTCATCCTCGAAGCCATGAACTTCCCGGAGCCCGTCATCGCCGTGGCGATCGAGCCCAAGACGAAGGCCGACCAGGAAAAGATGGGCATGGCGCTCGGCAAGCTCATGCAGGAAGACCCGACCTTCAAGGTGCACACCGACAAGGAAACGGGTCAGACGATCATCCGCGGGATGGGCGAGCTCCATCTCGAGATCATCACGGACCGTCTGGTCCGCGAGTTCAACGTCGGAGCGAACATCGGGAAGCCCCAGGTCGCGTACCGCGAGGCCATCACGAGAGAGTCGGAAGGCCACGGCCGATTCGTCCGGCAGTCGGGCGGCCGCGGACAGTACGGCGATTGCAAGATCCGCATCCGTCCCGCCGAGGAAGGCCACGACTTCGTGTTCGAGAACGCGACGTACGGCGGCTCGATCCCGAAGGAATTCATCAAGCCGATCGAGCAGGGCATCAAGGAAGCGCTCGAAACGGGAGTTCTGGCGGGATATCCGACGACGGGCGTCCACGTCGAGCTCTACGACGGCTCGTACCACGACGTCGACTCCTCGGAAATGGCGTTCAAGATCGCCGGCTCCATGGCGTACCAGGAAGCCGCGACGAAGGCCCGCCCGATCATCAAGGAACCGATCATGGACGTCGAGGTGACCGTCCCCGAGAGCTACATGGGTGACGTCATCGGCGATCTCTCCTCCCGGCGCGGGCACATCAAGCACATGGAGCCCCGGGGCGGCATCCAGGTCATCACGGCGCGCGTGCCGCTGTCGGAGATGTTCGGGTACTCGACCAACCTTCGGTCCATGACCCAGGGTCGCGGCAACTACTCGATGCAGTTCGCCGCGTACGACGAAGTGCCGAAGAGCGTCAGCGAGGAAATCATCGCGAAGGTGGGATCGAAGTAGCCCTGGGCCGTAAGGCGTCATGGGTAAGTGGTTAGGCGAACGAGAGCAGGAGGCGTTAGCAAAGCGAGTTGAGGATGAGAGGTCGGGTTGACGAGGTGAATGCCTCACCCCTGACCTCTCACGCCTGACCAGCGAGCGAAGCGAGGAATATGGGTAAAGAGAAATTCGATCGCAGCAAGCCGCACGTGAACATCGGGACGATTGGTCACGTGGACCATGGGAAGACGACGTTGACGGCGGCGATCACGGTGATTTTGTCGAAGAAGGGTCTTGCGACGGCGAAGGCATACGACCAGATCGACAACGCGCCGGAGGAGAAGGCGCGGGGTATCACGATCAACACGGCGCACGTGGAGTATTCGACGACGAAGCGTCATTACGCGCACGTGGATTGCCCGGGCCATGCGGACTACGTGAAGAACATGATCACGGGCGCGGCGCAGATGGACGGGGCGATTTTGGTGGTGTCGGCGGCGGATGGTCCGATGCCGCAGACGCGGGAGCACATCCTGCTGGCGCGTCAGGTGGGAGTGCCGTACATCGTGGTGTTTTTGAACAAGACGGACATGGTGGATGACCCGGAGTTGCTGGAGTTGGTGGAGTTGGAAGTCCGGGAGCTTCTGACGTCGTACGGTTTTCCGGGGGATGTGATTCCGATCGTGAAGGGCTCGGCTTTGAAGGCGGGCGAAGCGGCGGATCCCGATGCGCCGGAGGCCAAGTGCATCATGGAGCTGATGGACGCGGTGGACGCGTACATTCCGGTTCCGGAGCGTGCGATTGACAAGGACTTCCTGATGCCGATCGAGGACGTGTTCTCGATTTCGGGTCGCGGGACGGTCGTGACGGGTCGTGTCGAGCGCGGGATCGTGAAGGTGGGAGAAGAGGTCGAGATCGTCGGGATCCGTCCGACGCAGAAGAAGGTCGTGACGGGTGTCGAGATGTTCAGGAAGCTGCTGGATCAGGGGCAGGCGGGGGACAACCTGGGACTTCTGCTGCGGGGCACGGAGCGCAAGGACGTGGAGCGCGGACAGGTGTGCGCCAAGCCCGGGACGATCACGCCGCACATGAAGTTTGCGGCGCAGGCGTACATATTGACGAAGGAAGA